>NZ_CP067100.1:5504156-5813381 GCF_016616235.1 Bradyrhizobium diazoefficiens | reverse complement strand
TCAAATCACCCAGCAACGAAGGCGAGCAGGGTGCCGTTGGCCTTGGTCGGAGGCACGCAGACCGCAGCCCCGCTGCGCACGGCCGCCGCGCCCAGCGTCTTTTCGGTCGCTGCGAGATCGCCACTGACGAGGACGAGGGCCGCACCGCCGCGCTCGGAGAGGCCGGTGAGGGGCACGCCCGGATAGCGTTTGCCGAGCTGCTCGAGCGTCAGATAGACGAAATCGGCGCGGTCGCCGCCGGAGGGCACGGTGACCGCGCCGTCGGCCTCGGCCTTGGGCTCGCGGTCGATCAGCCGGCCGAGATGCGCGGCGTCCTGCGCGGGCTCGGGCGTTGCGATCAGCGTCTGCTTGATCCGCTTCGCCGCATTGGCGTGCGTCATCAGCTCGGGGATCCACACCGTCTCGCGCGTCTTGTGCTGGCAGGCGAAGATGCGCACGCCGCCCGGCGCCTCCGCGGTCGGCCACATGAAGGTGCGGAATTTCGCCGCCGCCACCGTGCCATCAGGCAGCGTCACCGGGCGCTCGAAATCGGTCGGGCCGATCGGCGTGAGGCCGCGCGCGCGGATCTCCTCCGCGCCAGCCGCTGAATCGATCGCCGTGAAGGCGATGCGCTCTATGCCTTCGCCGTGTTTGTCGAGGAAGGCGCGGGCCGGCGCATTGAGCTCGGTCGCGGTGAGCACGCCGAGCAGCTCCATATAGTCCGGATCGAACATGATGGTGTAGTTGCCGGTGCCCATATGCGCGCTGTGGGTGCCGCGCGGCGACAGGGTGAAGCCGAGCTGCCGGTAGTTCTCGGCGGCCTTGTCGAGGTCGTGAACCATGACCACGGCGTGGTCGATACCGATGACGTTCTTGAGGGCCACTGTTCTTTCCCGCATACCGGCTGACTTGCCGATCTTGTCTACGCCGGATAGACGGTCAAGTCATTTTCAATTCAGTGGGAGATGCGGAAATTTCATTCCGCGAACGGCGGCGCGACGCTAGCGCGCCCGCGCGAGATAGGCGGCCAGAATGGCGCGCTCCTCGCCGGTCATCTCGGTGACGTTGCCTGGCGGCATCGCGCTGGACCAGGCGGCGACGCGGCCGATCAGGCGGATGTTGCGATGGACGTGCTCGGGCGCGTCGAGCAAAATGCCTTTCGGCGCGGTGACGATGCCGGCCCAGACCGGCTCGGCCGCATGGCACATGCTGCAGCGGGACATCACGATCTCCTCGACATTGGCGAGCGTCGGCTTCGCCTGTAGTGCGCCTGTCTTCACGTTGCGCGGACCTGCCGCGGAGAGGAACAGGATCGCGATCGCGCCCGCTGCCGTGACGCCCCACACCCACCACGGCGACTTTCGCCCCGCATGCCGCTCGTTGAAGAAATGGCGGATCACCGGGCCGAGCGCCAGGATGATCGCGACGATGATCCAGTTGAAGCGGGTGGCGTAGAGCAGGGGATAGTGGTTGCTGATCATCAGCACGACCACGGGGAGCGTCAGGTAGTTGTTGTGGACCGAGCGCTCCTTGCTGGCCTTGCCGAGCTTGGGATCGGGCGCTTGTCCCGCGATCAGGCTGGCGACGATCTTCTTCTGGTTCGGGATGATCAGCGCGAAGACGTTGGCGACCATGATGGTGCCGATGATCGCACCGATCTGGTTGAAGGCGCCGCGGCCGCTCAGCACATGGATGAAGGCGTAGGTTAGCGCGACCAGGAACAGATAGCCGCCGATGGCGAAGGGCAGCTCGCGCTGCGCCAGCCCGGTGCGGCACGCGGCTTCGTAAAGCAGCCACGCCAGGGCAAGGCTACAGAAGCTGAACAGACCGGCCTGGAATGGCGTCAGGTCGAGGATCGACTTGTCGACCAGGAACAGGTCGGCTTCGAGATAATACACCACCACCATGAGCGCGAAGCCGGACAGCCAGGTGGTGTAGGCCTCCCATTTGAACCAGGTCAGCTCGTCCGGCATCTGGTGAGGGGCCACCAGATATTTCATGATCCGGTAGAAGCCGCCGCCGTGGACTTGCCAGGCCTCGCCCTGCACGCCGTCAGGCAGGTCGCCCGTCAGGTTGCTCGTCAGGTTGCTCTTGGGCCTGAGGCTGAGGTCGAGCGCGATGAAATAGAAGGAGCTGCCGATCCAGGCGATCGCTGCCACCACATGCAGCCAGCGGAGCAGCAGGCTCGCCCATTCCGATATGATGGATCCCCACATGATCATCCCATCAATTGCAACACCGGTGCCGCAGCTTTGATGACCGCACCAGCGGCCCCGCCCCTACAATGTGTCGCACCGATCACTTGCATTTTCCAGTATGATGGATCCGGCCTGATGCACATCGTGCGGGCATGAGCTGACGTCGGATGCGGCAGGCGTTTTTCCCGAACGTATGCGGGTCCATCAGCGTTGACGTTTGAGACGCGCAGGCCGGGAGGAAGGCGACGTGAACAGCAGGATATGGTCCGCGGCGGTGGCTGCGGGGGTGATGGTTGCGGCAACGACCGGCGCGCTGGGCGAGCCGGTGCTCCAGGGCAAGGACGCCTACGGCGATTGGCAGGCTGACAAGCCCGGCACGGTCAGGTTGATCCGGCCGCAGGGTCTGGTTCGGCCCGGCGCGACGCGGTCGGTGGCGAGCTCCGCGCGCGTGGTCCCGCGCCCGCAGGAGGCCGCGCTCCAGGTGCCGCCGGGCTTCAAGATCGAGCTGTTCGCGGAAGGTCTGCGCGCACCGCGCATCGTCAGGGTTGCACCGAACGGCGACGTCTTCGTCGCGGAGACGCGGGCCGGCACCATCCGCGTGCTGCGCGCCGGCGACGATGGCAAGGTTGCGACCAACGAGGTGTTTGCGAGCGGCCTCCGGCAGCCGTTCGGTATCGCCTTCTTTCCGAACGGCGACAATCCGCAATGGGTCTACGTCGCCAACACCGACAGTGTGGTCCGCTTTCCCTATCAATCCGGTGATCTCAAGGCGCGCGGCAAAGCGGAGACGATCGTGGCGAGCCTGCCGCATGACGGCGGCCATTCCACCCGCGATATCGTCTTTACGCCCGACAACAAGCGCATGCTGGTCTCGGTCGGCTCGCTCAGCAACGTCGCTGAAGGCATGGGCACGCCGCCTGGCGGATTGGAGGTGTGGGCGAAGACGCAGCCGCTTGGCGCGGCGTGGGCCAGCGAGCTCGAGCGCGCCGCCGTGCTCGCCTTCAACCCTGATGGCAAGGATCGGAAGATCTACGCCACCGGCATCCGCAACTGCGTCGGCCTTGCGATCCAGCCGCAGACTGGCTTGCCCTGGTGCTCGACCAACGAGCGCGATGGTCTCGGCGATGATCTCGCGCCGGACTACGTGACCAGCGTGAAGGAGGGCGCGTTCTATGGCTGGCCCTGGTTCTATATCGGCGGCAACGAGGATCCGCGCCACGCCGGCGCGCGGCCGGACCTCAAGGACAAGGTGACCGTGCCCGATGTGCTGATCCAGCCGCACTCGGCCTCGCTCGGCATGACCTTCTACCAGGGAACGCAGTTTCCGCCGGAGTATCAGGGCAACGCCTTCGCCGCCGAGCACGGCTCCTGGAATCGGTCGAAGCGCACCGGCTATAAGGTGATCCGTATCCGGATCAAGGACGGCAGGCCGACGGGCGAGTACGAGGATTTCATCACGGGGTTCGTGGTGAGCGACAGGGAGGTGTGGGGACGGCCGGTTGGCGTTGCGGTGGCCAAGGATGGATCGCTGCTGGTGTCGGAGGATGGCAACGGCACGATCTGGCGGGTGACAAGCGCGCCGCGGTGACGCTTCACCCTCCCCCTCCAGGCCCCCTCCAGGGGAGGGTAAGCACCGCGCTCGCCTCACCCCCGTCTCACGCTCGCCCCGCCATCCACCGGCAGCGTCACGCCGGTGATGAAATTCGCTTCATCCGACGCCAGGAACAGCGCAGCGTTCGCGACGTCCCATCCCGTTCCCATCTTCCTGCGCAGCGGCACCTTGCTGTCGCGCTCGGCTTCGACCTCGGCGCGGGTCTTGTGCCATTCGCGGGCGCGGGTGTCGACGGCCATCGGCGTGTTCATCAGGCCGGGCAGGATGACGTTGGCGCGGATGCCGTATTCGGCGTTCTGATAGGCGAGCTGTTCGGTGAAGGCGATCATCGCCGACTTCGTCGCTTTATAGGCGACGTAAGGATAGGTCGTGATCGCAGCCATCGAGGAGATATTGATGATGGCGCCGCTGTTCTGCGCGCGCATGATCGGGATCACTTCCTTCGCGGCCAGAATGCAACTCTTGAGATTGATGGCGACGACGCGGTCGAACGCCTCCTCGGTGATTTGAAGCAACTCGGCATCGCCGCCGGAGAGACTGACGCCGACATTGTTGTGCAGCACGTCGATGCGGCCCCAGCGCGATTGTGTGTCCGCAACCATCGCCTTGATGTCGGCAGCTTTGGTCACGTCGGCCTTGAAGGAAGCGGCGGTGCCGTGCGCCGCGGCGATCAGGTCCACGGTCTCCTGCGCCGATTCCAGATGATGGTCGACGCACAACACCTTCGCGCCCTCACGCGCGAAGGTCAGCGCGGTGGCGCGGCCATTGCCCATGCCTTCGCCGGGACTCTGGCCGGCGCCGACGACGATCGCAACCTTGTCCTTCAAGCGCATCTCGGCTCACTCCCTGGATCGGACCATCTCGTCATTTTCGTGCAGATTAGCAATCGCCTCTCTCGGAGAGAAGAGCATGCTCCTGCGTTCATGTCATTGACATCACACGGAATTGCATGTTGAGCCCGATCCGTTGTGCATGGCTGGCCCTTGCGGTTCAGGAACCGTTTTCGGGCGACCGCGTTTGCTGCCGGAGCCTTTCCCGCGCTAGGCTCTGTCTTGGGGCTTCCCAACCGCCAGTGGCTTGCCGATGAATCTGCTCGATCCACAAGGGCCCGTGGCTGCGGCCAACAGCACCATTTTGGTCGATTCGGTCTTCATCATGCTCGCCATCGTGGTGCCGACCATTATCGCGATCCTGGCGTTCGCCTTCTGGTTTCGCGCATCGAATCCGCGCGCCCGTTACCAGCCTGGCTTCGTCTATTCCGGCCGCGTCGAAATGGTGGTGTGGTCGATCCCGGCGCTTACCGTCATCCTGCTCGGCGGCGTTGCCTGGATCGGCTCGCATCAGCTGGATCCCGCCGCGCCCGTGCCGGGGACCGGAAGTCCTGTGAGAATCCAGGCCGTCTCGCTCGACTGGAAATGGCTGTTCATCTATCCGGACCAGCGCATCGCCACGGTCAACACGCTGACGGTGCCGGCCGGCGCGGAGCTGAATTTCCAGCTGACATCGTCGAGCGTGATGAACGTGTTCTTCATCCCGCAGCTCGGCAGCATGATCTACACCATGAACGGCATGGTGACGAAGCTGAACCTGCGCGCCGACAATGAGGGCAAGTTGCAAGGCCTGTCGGCCCATTTCTCCGGCGACGGCTTTCCCGACATGATGTTCGACGTCAACGTGATCTCGCCGCTCGCCTTTCCGGAGTGGGTCGCGAACACCGCGAAGACGGATGCCGTGCTGAACGAGGAGAGCTACAAGAAGCTGATGCAGCAAGGCATCGAGACGGGCAGGCCGGTCTACCGGCTCGACGATCCCCGCCTGTTCGACCTGATCGCGACCCAGCACATCCCGCCGGGGCCGGGACCGGAGCTCGCATCCGAGGCCGGCCGGTCGCACAGTGGAGGCCATGATGCTCGGTAAGCTCGACTGGTCGGCGATCCCGTTCGACCAGCCCATTCCGCTCATCGCCGGAGGGGTGGTGCTGGTCGGCATCCTCGCCGTGCTGGGCTGGGTCGTGGTCAAGGGACACCTGCCCTATCTCTGGAGCGAATGGATCACCAGCGTCGACCACAAGCGCATCGGCGTGATGTACATCCTGCTGGCGTCGGTGATGCTGCTGCGCGGCGGCAGCGACGCCATCATGATGCGGATTCAGCAGGCGATCGCCTATCAGTCGCAGGGCTACCTTCCGCCCGAGCACTACAACCAGATTTTTTCGGCTCACGGCACCATCATGATCTTCTTCGTGGCGATGCCGTTCGTGATCGGGCTGATGAACCTGGTCGTGCCGCTCCAGCTCGGCGTGCGCGATGTCGCGTTCCCGACGCTCAATTCGGTCGGCTTCTGGCTGACGGCGACCGGCGCGCTGCTGGTCAACCTCTCGCTCGTGATCGGCGAGTTCGCGCGCACCGGCTGGCTCGCCTTTCCGCCGCTGTCGGGACTGTCCTATTCGCCGGGCGTCGGCGTCGACTACTATGCCTGGTCGCTCCAGATCTCCGGCGTCGGCACGCTGGTGGCCGGCATCAATCTCGTCACGACGGTGCTGAAGCTGCGCACGAAGGGTATGAACTATTTGCGCATGCCGATGTTTTGCTGGACTACGCTCGCCTCGAACCTCCTGATCGTCGCGGCGTTCCCGATCCTCACCGCCACGCTCGCGATGCTGCTGCTCGACCGCTATCTCGGCTTCCACTTTTTCACCAACGAGGCCGGCGGCAATGTCATGATGTTCATGAATCTGATCTGGGCCTGGGGGCATCCGGAGGTCTACATCCTGGTACTGCCGGCGTTCGGCATCTTCTCCGAAGTGGTGTCGACCTTCTCGGGCAAGGCGCTGTTCGGCTATCGCTCCATGGTGCTCGCCACCATGGCGATCTGCGTCGTCTCCTTCATGGTCTGGCTGCACCATTTCTTCACGATGGGCGCTGGCCCCGACGTCAACGCCATTTTCGGCATCGCCAGCATGATCATCGCGATACCGACAGGCGTGAAGATCTACAATTGGCTGTTCACGATGTATGGCGGCCGCATCCGTTTCGCGACGCCGATGCTGTGGGCGGTCGGCTTCATGGTCACCTTCATCATCGGCGGCCTCACCGGCGTTCTGGTCGCGGTGCCGCCGGCGGATTTCATGCTCCACAACAGCATGTTCCTGGTGGCGCATTTCCACAACGTCATCATCGGCGGCGTGCTGTTCGGCGCCTTCGCCGGTTTCGAATACTGGTTTCCGAAGGCGTTCGGCTTTCGTCTCGACGAGCGCTGGGGCAAGCTGGCGTTCTGGTTCACCTTCGTCGGATTTTACGTCACCTTCATGCCGCTCTATATCGCGGGCATGCTCGGCATGACGCGGCGCCTGCAGCACTATGATGTCGCGGCGTGGCGGCCGTGGATGCTCGTGGCAGCTCTCGGAATGGCCGTTCTGTCGGTTGGCGTGATCTGTCAGATCGTGCAACTCGTCGTCAGCATCCGCAACCGGGATGCGTTGCGTGACCGCACCGGCGATCCCTGGGACGGACGCTCGCTGGAATGGGCGACCTCGTCGCCGCCGCCCGTGTTCAATTTCGCGTTCAATCCGGACGTGCGCGGGGAGGATGCCTATTGGGACATGAAAGCCCGCGCCCAGCAGCAATCGCTCGAACATGACGTGCCCGAGTATCAGGATATCGAGATGCCCCGGAACTCGCCGACCGGCTTCGTCTGCGCCTTCTTCGCCACCATCATGGGCTTTGCGCTAATCTGGCACATCTGGTGGATGGTGATCCTTGGCGGCATCGGGGCATTCGCGACCTTCGTCGTGTTCGCCTGGCGCGACCACGACGAATACGTCATTCCGGCCGCCGAGGTCGCCCGCATCGACCGCATCAATCTCGAGGAGCGGCGCAGCCTCGTCAGCATGGCGGGAACAGTCTGATGTCGATGACCGCAACCGTAGGCCGCGCGCATGCCGATCCTCATCACATCGGCGTCGTCATCGAGCATTCGGGCCCGGCGCCGAAGCGCATCGTGACCGCCTACGGCTTCTGGATCTTCCTGCTCTCCGACATCGTGATGTTCTCCTGCTTCTTTGCCGCCTACGCGGTGCTGGTCGACCAGACCGCCGGAGGGCCGAAGGGCTCGGAGATCTTCGAGCAGCGAAACGTCGCGATCGAGACGGTCTGCCTGCTGCTGTCGAGCTTCACCTGCGGTATGGCGAGCATTGCCGCGGACGTACGCAACCGGTTCTGGTTCTATCTCGGCATGGCCGTAACCTGCGTGCTCGGGCTGATCTTCCTCGCCATCGAATTCCGCGAATTCGCCGATCTCGTCGCGCGCGGTTATGGTCCGTCGCGTAGCGCGTTCCTGACCGCGTTCTTCTCGCTGGTCGGTTGCCACGGCCTGCATGTCTCCGCCGGCATCTTGTGGCTGCTCACCATGATGGCCCAAGTCTTCGCAAAGGGCTTTCGCGCCGACATATTGCGGCGGATGATGTGCTTTGCGCTGTTCTGGCACGCGCTCGACATCATCTGGGTCGCGGTGTTCTCCGTCGTCTACTTGCTTGGGAGTGGCGTATGAGCGATCAGACGCATGTCCATGCCGAACATGACCTCGCCCCGGGCGAGGAGGAGCAACACAGTGTCGGCGAACGGATCCTCGGCTATGTCGTCGGTCTCGGCCTCGCCCTGCTGCTCACGGCAACCTCGTTCTTCATTGCCGGGACGGATCTGGTCTGGCAGCCCTCGATCCCCGTCGCACTGATCGTGCTCGCGATCGCACAGATGGGCGTGCATCTGGTGTTCTTCCTGCACATCACCACGGGACCTGACAACACCAACAACGTGCTGGCGCTCGCCTTCGGATTGCTGGTCGTGTTCCTGGTGGTCGGCGGAACCGTCTGGATCATGGGGCATCTCAACCAGAACATGCCGCCGATGGATCAGATCATGATGCGCCAGTAGCGCGGGCGATGGTTTCCACGCCTCCGCCAATTTGCCTTCAGCGCTGCACAAAAAAGAAGAGCCGCTTGTTGTGACAAGCGGCCCAAGTCTAGGGAGGAAACGCCCGAGCAAAGACAATCCGGTGAGGATCATCTGCCAAGGAAGCGCTCGCGCAAGGCGCGTGCGCACGTTTATAAGTGCCGCAACTCTCGATAGAGTTCAATTCCGGATCAATACTGTCTCGGTCTACCACTCACGGCTGCGTGAACCACTTGTTCACTTTGGCCGGCGGCAATTATAGGCCTTGCGGAAGCCGGCCGCTTGGGCGTCGTCCTCTGAGCAGAACCAGCGGTCGGGCTTGGTTGTCGCCGGGTAGCTCGGGCAGCCCCGCAGATGATAGATGCCGATATTGCCAGTGACGCGTGCGCGCACGGCAAGCTTGCCCTTGATGCTGCAGCTCGGCGGCATCGTCAAATCCTCGGGAAACAGCGCGGCGCGGATTTCCTTGTCGCGGTCCGGGCGACAGGCGGCGCCCAGCAGCGCACCGTCCTTTTTCCCGGTGCGGAATTCTTGCGGTGCAACAAAGCAGCCTTTCCAGATCCCGGCCGAGGCGGCCCTGGCCTCGGCTGCCGCCGGCTTGACGTTCGCCTTGATCGGTTCTTGCGCAATGGCAAAGCCGAGCTTGAGCAGTTGCTCGTTCAGGCTGGTCTTGTCGCCCTCCGCGGTGCAGATCGCACGGTGGCGCTTGCCAAAGCGCTTTTCGGGCCCGACGTCGTCACAGCGCACGGGGCGCTTATTGATCAGCTTGGTTAGCTGCTCGCGGGCCTCGACGCCGCAGGTCCAGGGATCAGCGTGGTCGTCGATGCAGACCTGGTCCAGTTCGGGCGCGTCGACGCCGTCGAGCCGATAGGTCACGTCGCCGAGCTGGATGGAATTGCCGTCCCGGACCGTCGCGGCCGCAGTCAGCGCGCCGGCCGGTCCGGCAGTGACCAGAAATCCGGACAGCGCGAAAAACGAAACGAGCGCAAAAGTGCGGGCAACGGCAAAGAAATTTCGGAAGGACATACGGTCTCGCTATCGATTGCTCTGGCGCCTCGTTCCTAGCATCCGGACGGTGCGATACCAATGGTCTGCGCTCGGCGAAGTGCGACATTCCGGCCGCACGCCTTTACTCGGCCGTCGCTCTGATCCTATCGTTTGCGCAGCCTTCCGGACTGCGAAGGCCGAATCGCCCGGGAAGCGGCGAAGGGGAGGAAAGGGTTGCGATGAAAGACCCCGTGGACGTCCTGATCATCGGTGCCGGCGCATCGGGCGCAGCGGTGGCGTGGTCGCTGGCCGAGACCAAGATGCACATCCTCTGCCTGGAGCAGGGCGGCTGGATGAACCCGGCGGAATATCCCAGCACGGGCCGCGACTGGGAGGCCAAGTTCTACGGCGAGTGGTCGTCGAGCCCCAACGTCCGCGGCCGGCCCGAGGACTATCCGATCAACGACGACAATTCGCCCATCAAGGTCGTCAACTACAACGCAGTCGGCGGCTCGACGGTGATGTACACCGCGCACTGGCCGCGGCTGCATCCCTCCGATTTCAAGGTGAAGACGCTCGATGGCGTCGCCGACGACTGGCCGATCGATTACAACGCCCTGACGCCGTTCTTTGAGGAGAACGACCGCATGATGGGGACGTCAGGCCTGTCAGGCGATCCACGCTCGCCGCTGACGCATCCGCCGATGCCGCAGCAGCCGCTCGGCCTGTCCGGCGCGATCATCGGCAAGGCCATGAACAAGCTCGGCTGGCACTGGTGGCCGTCGGACACGACGGTCGCGACCATGGACTATGAGGGCCGGGCGCGCTGCATCAATCTCGGCCATTGCACCCCGGCCTGCGCGCAAGGCGCAAAATCCTCGACCGACATCACCTATTGGCCGCATGCGATCCGCGCCGGCGTCGAGCTGCGTACTCATTGCCGGGTGCGCGAGATCACCACCGACGAGAGCGGCATGGCCTCGGGCGTGGTCTATTACGACAAGGATGGCGTCGAGCAGTTCCAGCCCGCGCATGTCGTCATCATCGCCTGCAACGGGGTCGGCACGCCGCGGCTGCTGCTGAACTCGGCATCGGGCCGCTTCCCGAACGGCCTCGCCAATTCGTCCGGCCTCGTCGGCAAGAATCTGATGTTCCATCCCTATGCGCAGATCTACGGTTATGTGAAGGAGCCGACCGACTCTAACCGTGCGCCGCCGACCTGTCTGTGGAGCAAGGAGTGGTACGACACCGACCTCTCGCGCGGCTTCGTGCGCGCTATGGCGTCCAGTTCGTGCGCGGCGCCGGGCCGGTGTTCGAGGCCGTCGTCAGCGAGCAGAAGGGCATTCTGCCGTGGGGCGAGGATCATCACCGCGTCTTCCGCAAGCTCAACGGCCATCGCCTGGGCTTCTCCGCGATCTGCGAGGACCTGCCGGAGGAGCACAACCAGGTCACGCTCGATCCTGTCATGAAGGACAGCCACGGCATCCCCGCGCCGAAGATCGACTACACCATCAGCGAGAACAGCCGGAAGATGATGGACCATGCGCTCGCGCGCGGCCGCGAGTTTCTCGAGACGGCGGGAGCGACCGACATCTGCGTCAACTCGCCGATCCCCTGGGGCGGCTGGCATCTGCTCGGCACCGCGCGGATGGGCACCGACCCTGAACGCTCCGTGGTCAATGAATGGGGGCGCACACATGACGTGAAGAACCTGTTCATCGTCGACGGCAGCATCTTCGTCACGTCGGGCGGCGTGAACCCGACCTCCACCATCCAGGCCCTCGCGCTCTACATCGCCGACCAGATGAAGCAGCGCCTCGCGAATCTGTTCGACTGAGAATGATGCAGAGCAAAAGGACCTCTGCGTTCGGTGCACCTCTCCCGCTTGCGGGAGAGGTCGGCGCAACGCGCAAGGTGAGGGCTCTCTCCTCTGGGGAAATCCCTTTGTGGAAGGACCCTCTCCCCAATCCTCCCCCGCGAGCGGGGGAGCGAGGGCACCGTCACCTTGGCCGCAATGTTTCGACAAGAGGAAGTCATGCCTGATCAATTCTCCCTCTCGCCACGGCAGCGCGACGACCTCCGCACAATTGCTGCGATGATCATTCCCGCCAGCGATGAATACAACATGCCCGGCGCCGACGATCCCGCGATCCAGGCCGATATGCTGGCGACGCTGGGACGTGACACCAAATTGGTCGCGGCGGCGCTGGACCATCTGGCACGGCTGGCCGGCACGCCGCTGGCGGACCTCGAGCCCGCTGCGCGCGATGCGGTAGCGCAGGAGTTTCGAAGCTCCGGCGGCCCGCCGGCCGCCACGCTCGTTCGCGTCGTCCTGCAATGCTACTACCGCGACGACCGCGTGCTGCGCTCGCTCGGGCTCGAGCTGCGCGCGCCGTTCCCCAAGGGCCATGTCCTCCCGGACGGCGATTGGTCGCTGCTCGATCCGGTCAAGGCGAGAGGCGGGACGCTGCGGCGTGCGCCCTAGCCATCTGGGCAGTCCAGCCCTGCATCCCAGACGGATCCCTTGCGCCGGCAGGAGCAGACCACCATCTGTGTGAGCCTCAAGGACTCTTGCCATGCTGGATTTCACTTCAGATATCGTCGATGACGTCGCGTCATCGCGAACGCAGCCGGCTGTCCCGGTCGATGACCGGGCGCTGCTCGACGCTTATTCCAATGCCGTGATCGACGTCACCGGCCGCGTCGGACCTGCGGTCGTGCGCGTCGAGACCGGGCCGAAGCTGCCGAACGGCCGCGAGCGCGGCGGCCTCGGCTCCGGCATCGTGATCTCGCCGGATGGGCTCGTGCTCACCAACAGCCATGTGGTCGGCGCGGCCAGGGAGATCCGGCTGCGCGATGTCGAAGGCCATGTCGGCGACGCCCGGGTGCTCGGCGTCGATCCCGACACGGATCTGGCGCTGCTGCGCGCCAATGGCGCGCGCGATCTGCCTTATGCGGCGCTCGGCAATTCCAAAACCTTGCGGCGCGGCCAGCTCGTGATCGCGATCGGCAATCCGCTAGGCTTCGAATCGACCGTCACGGCCGGCGTGGTCTCGGCGCTCGGACGCTCGATCCGCTCGGTCAGCGGCCGGACCATCGAGGACGTGATCCAGACCGATGCCGCGCTCAACCCCGGCAATTCCGGCGGGCCGCTGGTGTCGTCGAATGCCGAGGTGATCGGCATCAACACCGCCATCATCAATGGTGCGCAAGGCATCTGCTTTGCTGTCGCCAGCAACACCGCGCAATTCGTGCTGTCAGAGATCATCCGTCACGGCTATGTCCGCCGCGCCTATATCGGCGTTGCCGGGCAGACCGCGCCGGTGCCGCGGCGGCACGCGGTGCTGGCCGGCGTCGAGAACAACATGGGCGCGCTGCTGATGCAGATCGAGCCGGATGGACCTGCGGCGAAGGCGGGCCTGTTGCCCGGCGACGTCGTGATCAGGCTCGACGGCGTCGATATCAACGGCGTCGATGATCTGATCCGGGTGCTCGACCGCGACCGGATCGGCCGGCGCCTCGCCATGGACGTGCTGCGGCTCGGCCGCCTGCGGGCGATCGATATCGACCCGATCGAGCGCAAGCCCACCCGCTAGCTGCGGGACGGCGGGCGGGGTATGACGGTGTCATGCCTCATCAGGACCTTGCCGCATGATGCCGGCGCACGAGACCTACGACGTCATTGTCATCGGCGCCGGTGCCGGTGGCATGACAGCAGCAGCCGTCGCCGCAGCCGAAGGCCTGCGCGTGCTGGTGATCGAGAAGACCGGCTTCGTCGGCGGCACCACGGCGTGGTCCGGCGGCATGGTCTGGATTCCCGCCAATGCCAAGATGAAAGAGGCCGGGCTCTCCGACACCATCACGGATGCCGCCCGCTATCTGTCGAGCACGGTGCCCGAGCCTGCCAATGCCGGTCTGCGCGCCGCCTTCCTTGCCCGAGGGCCGGAGGCGATCGCCTGGCTCGAAGCCAACACTGAACTGCGGCTCCAGCCGGTGAAGGTCTATCCGGACTATTATCCGGAGCGGCTGGGCGCGACATCAGGCGGGCGTGTGCTGGAGCCGGTCGCGTTCGATGCCACGCGGCTGGGCAGAAGCTTTGCGCGATTGCGGCCGCCGCTACCGGAGTTCACGCTGTTCGGCGGGATGATGGTCAATCGCCTCGACATCCCGCATCTGCGACGGGTCGGAAAGTCGCTGCGTTCGACCCTGCGCGCGGCCCGCCTGGTTTCCCAATACGCCTTGCAGCGGCTGCGCAGCCCGCGCGGCACGACGCTGCATCTCGGCAATGCGCTCGCGGCGCGGCTCTATGCCTCGCTGCTGGCGCGGCAGGCCGAAATCCTGTTCAGCGCTCACGTCGAGGATTTATCGATGCAAGGCGAACGGGTCGCGGGCGTCGTCCTCCGCCACGGCGCCCGCAACCGCGAGATCTCCGCGCGCCGTGGCGTGGTGCTGGCAACGGGCGGCTTCTCGCATGACGCGGCTTTGCGCAAACGCTTCTTTCCACCGGCCGCAGGATTTGTCTCGGCGACCAATGCATCGAGCACGGGCGACGGGCTTCGGCTCGCCGCCACGGCCGGTGCCGCACTCAACACGGAGGCGACGAGCCCGGCCTATTGGGTGCCGGCCTCGCTGTTCCGCCGCGCCGACGGTAGCCGCGGTATCTTCCCGCATACGGTGACCGACCGCGCCAAGCCCGGCGTGATCGCAGTCAACGCCGCCGGCCGTCGCTTCGTCAACGAGGCGCTGTCCTACCACGAGTTCGTGCTTGCGATGCTGCGATGCCCATGGCGAGCCGGACCGGCCATTCTACTTGATCTGCGATCGCGCGTTCTTATGGGCTTACGGCCTCGGCCGCATCAAGCCGTTCACGCGCAGTGTCCGGCGCTATGTGGCGAGCGGCGAGTTGATCGAGGCTCCCGATATCGCGCAGTTGGCGGCAAAGCTCGGCATCAAACCTTCGGTGCTTTCGGCGACGATTGCGAGCTACAACGAAGGCGCGAAGGAGGGCCGCGATCCCGAATTCGGCCGCGGCAGCACCATCTACCAGCGGCACCTCGGCGACGCCGCCCACAAGCCCAACCCGTGCGTTGCGCCAATCCTCCACGCGCCGTTCCTTGCGATGCGCATCTATCCGGCAGATCTCGGCACCGCGATCGGCCTGAAGGTCGATGCCCAGGCCCGCGTGCTGCGCGACGACGGCACGCCGATCGCGGGCCTCTATGCCTGCGGCAACGACATGGGCTCGATCATGAACGGCAATTATCCGGGGCCGGGGATCACACTGGGGCCGGCGCTGACATTCGGCTACATCGCAGGACGGCATCTGGCGGAGGGGACGGTGGCAGGGGCGAGCGCCGCGACTACGTCAGTCTAGCCATCGCCATCGCCGTCATGCCCCCGGCTTGACCGGGGCACCCAGACTCCGCGGCTTCTCGGCTCAATCACACCCGTCTCGGCGTACTGGATCGCCCGGTCAAGCCGGGCGATGACACCGAGTGTGGTGGCGGATTGCCTTACTCCGCCGCCGCCGCAAAGCGGCTGTTCTCGAGCTCGGCCTCCAGCCGCGCCTTCTCGGCGGCCGCCAGCTTGACGTTGGCCCCCTTGACGTGGCCGAAGCCTCGGATCGTTTCCGGCACGCGCGCAAGCCTCACCAGCAGCGGAATCTGCTCCGCCGTCAGCCCGGTCATCCGCTGATCGATCATGTCAAGGTAATCCGCGACCAGCTTCCGCTCGGTCCGGCGCTCCTCGGTGCGGCCGAACGGATCGAACGCGCCGCCGCGCAGGAACTTCAGCTTGGCGAGCACGCGGAAGGCGTGGATCATCCAGCCGCCGAACTCCTGCTTCTGAAGCCGTCCCGTCGTCTTGTCTCGCTTCGCGAAGATCGGCGGTGCCAGGTGATACTTCAGCGTGAAGTCGCCGTCGAACTTCTCGGACACTTTCTTTGCAAAGCTGCCGTCGGTGTAGAGCCGCGCGACCTCGTATTCGTCCTTGTAGGACATCAGCTTGAACAGATTTTTCGCCGCCGCCTCGGTCAGCTCAGTGGATGCAGGTGAGGCGGCGGCTTCCGCCTTGCGCACCTTGGCAACGGCCGCGAGATAGCGGTCCGCATAGGCCTGGTCTTGATAACTGGTCAGAAACTCCGCCCGGGTCGCGATGACGTCGTCGAGCGACTTTGTCGACGCCGACGCCCGGCTCTTGAACTGGAGCACGCTGCGCACCCGCGACATGTCGTGGGCGGCGAGGCGGCCCCAGGTGAAGGCGAGCTTGTTCATCTCGATTGCGGCGCCGTTGATCTCGATGGCGCGGAGCAGCGCCTCCAGCGATAGCGGGATCGCGCCTTTCTGGAACGCGAAGCCGAGCATGAAGGGATTGGTCGCGATGCTGTCGCCCATCAGCGCGGCGGCCATGCCGGTGGCGTCGATGATGTCGAGGTTCTTGTCGCCGACGGCGTCACGCAGCACGGTCTGCATCGTGCCCATCTCGAAATCGAGATCCGGATTCTGCACGAAGCTTGCGGTCGGCTGCAGGTCGGCGTTGACATAGGCCTTGGTCACGCCACGCTCGGCGCGGCTGAGCGCGGTGGGGCCGGCCGAGACGATCATGTCGCAGCCGAGGATGACGTCGGCGCCGCCGGTGGTGATGCGGACGGCAGAAATATCCTCCGGCTTCGGCGCGATGCGGACGTGGCTCATCACCGCGCCATTCTTCTGCGACAGGCCGGTGAAATCCAGCGCCGAGCAGCCGCGGCCGTCGACGTGGGCGGCCATGCCGAGCAGGGCGCCGATGGTGATCACGCCGGTGCCGCCGATACCGGTGACGAGAATGTTGTAGGGGCCATCCAGCTCACGCGCCGGCGGCAGCGGCAGGTCGGCGAACAATTGGCCGGAATCCACCGCCGAGGTCTTCATGCGCTTGAGGGTGCCGCCATGCACGGTGACGAAGCTCGGGCAAAACCCCTCGACGCAGGAAAAGTCCTTGTTGCAGTTCGACTGGTCGATCTGGCGCTTGCGGCCGAACTCGGTCTCCAGCGGCTGCACCGAGACGCAGTTGGAAGCCTGCGAGCAATCGCCGCAGCCTTCGCAGACCAGATCGTTGATGAAGGCGCGCTTGGCGGGATCGGGATAGAGCCCGCGCTTGCGGCGGCGGCGCTTTTCCGCGGCGCAGGTCTGGTCGTAGATCACGACGGTGAGGCCCGTGATGTCGCGCAGCTCGCGCTGCACGGCATCGAGCTCGCGGCGGTGATGGATAGTGGCGCCTTGCGGGAAGTAGTTGCTTTCAGGATATTTGCTGGGATCGTCGGAGACGATCGCAAGCCGCTTGACGCCCTCGGCCCAGACCTGATGCGCGATCTGCGCGACGTTGAAGGCGCCTTCAGCCGGCTGGCCGCCAGTCATCGCGACGGCGTCGTTGTAGAGGATCTTGTAGGTGATATTGATGCCCGCCGCCGAAGCGGCGCGCAACGCCAGCAAGCCTGAATGCGTGTAGGTGCCGTCGCCGAGATTCTGGAAGATGTGCTTCTCGGTGGTGAAGGGCGACTGGCCAATCCAGTTCACGCCCTCGGCACCCATATGCGAGATCAGATCGGTGCGGCGTGTCGGCATGCTCAGGGCCATGCCGTGGCAGCCGATGCCGGCCATGGCGCGGCTGCCTTCCGGCACGCGCGTCGAGGAATTGTGTGGGCAGCCCGAGCAGAAGAACGGCGTGCGCGCGAGCTTGATCGGCGCGCTGGTGGTGACGGGATTGTCGAAAGCCTCGAGCCGGGCGAGGCGCTGCTCCAGCACCGGGCTGTGGTGCCCGAGCTTGCGCAAGCGCGCCACCAGCGCGCCCGCGACGATGGTCGGCGTCAGCTCGCCCTCGCTCGGCAGCAGCGGCGCGCCGCGCTCGTCGCGCTTGCCCGTGACGGTCGGGCGCCTCGACGCATCGATGTTGTAGAGGATGCGCATCAGCTGGTCTTCGATGAAGCCGCGCTTCTCCTCGACCACCAGCACGTCCTGAAGGCCTTCGGCGAAACGCCTGGCGCCGCTTTCCTCCAGCGGCCAGGTCAGCGCGACCTTGTAGATGCGAAGGCCGAGGTCCTGTGCGTCCTTGTCGGTGATCCCCAAATCGGCGAGCGCCTGCCGCAGATCGAGATAGGCCTTGCCGGTCGCGACGATGCCGAGTCGTGCCGGCTTGGAATCGAGCACGATGCGATCGAGCTGGTTGGCGCGGGCAAAAGCCTGCACCGCCGCCATCTTCGGGCCGAACAGGCGCTTCTCCGCCTCCAGCGGCGGATCGGGCCAGCGGATGTTGAGGCCGCCGGGCGGCATCTCGAAATCGTCGGGCAGCCTGATCTGGATACGCTCGGGATCGCTGTCAATCGAGGCCGAACTCTCGACGGTCTCGCTGATCGCCTTGAAGCCGACCCAGCAGCCGGAGAAGCGCGACAGCGCGAAGCCGTAGAGGCCGAGATCGAGGTAATCCTGGAGCGTCGCTGGATTGATCACAGGGATCAGCGCGGCCGCGAACACCTGCTCGCTCTGGTGCGCCAGCGTCGAGGATTGGCAGCCATGGTCGTCGCCTGCGAGCGCCAGCACGCCGCCATTGAGCGAAGTGCCGGCCGCGTTGGCGTGCTTGAGCGCGTCGACGGAGCGGTCGACGCCAGGGCCCTTGCCATACCAGATGCCGAACACGCCATCGACCTTGGCGCCGGGAAACAGGCCGACCTGCTGGCTGCCCCAGACTGCGGTCGCCGCGAGATCCTCATTCAGGCCGGGAACGAAGGCGATGTCGTGCTGCTGGAGGTGCGCCTTCGCGCGCCACAGCGCGTGGTCGTACATGCCGAGCGGGGAACCGCGATAGCCGGAGATGAAGCCGCCGGTGTTGAGACCCTGGAGCCGGTCGCGTTCGCGCTGCAACATGGGCAGGCGGACCAGCGCCTGCGTGCCGGACAAGAAGATCCGTTTCGATTCGAGCCGGTATTTGTCATCCAGCTCGACCTGCATCAGCGTCATTTCGGGGGGTCCTCGTGTCTCGTTCGGCGTGGGGTTTGCGCTGCGGGAGGGGTTGCGGCGGCGCGACGCGAATTGTGACAGTCAAAAGCATGGGGCCGCGAAGTCAATATCGCTGGCCGCATCCGTGGCGCTCCTGCTAGTCATGGCTTCCAGTGGAGAGCACCATGGCTGCGAACGCATTCGATACCGAGATCATCGAGACGGCCGAAGCCCTGATCGGCCCGTGGCGCCAGCCGCGCCAGATGCTGCAGGCGCAAACTTACGACGCACATGCGTCGATCCATGACGACGCCACCGCGCAGAAGCTCGGCTTCAAGGGCGGCACCATCGAGGGTCCGACCCATTTCAGCCAGTTCGCACCGCTCGGCGAACGGCTGTGGGGACACGCCTGGTTCGAGACCGGCTGCATCTCCGCGCACTATCGCAGCGTCGGCTACGAGGGCGAGGAGGTGCAGGCGATCCTGTCGAAGCCGCTGCCCGGCACGAGCCAGTGCCAGCTCCGGATGGTGAAGCGCGACGGCACCGAGGTGCTACGCGGCACAGCCTCGGTCGGTGAGCCACACGCCGAGACTGCGCTGGAGAAACGTCTTACGGAGCTCAAGCCGCTTACCGATCCCGTGATCCTGCGCGATGTGAGGGTGGCGCAGACCAGCAAGCGGCAGGCGGTGCGGATGGCGTTTGATCAGAACATGGGCGACCTCTATCCGTTCTCCCTCAGACAGAAGCTCGCCGTCATCACCGAGAATTCGCCTTACTACGCGACCGCCGAGAATCCGTGGCGCAGGCCCGTCATTCCGATGGAGATGCTGAGCGTACTGTTCCAGTACCGCTCCAAGGAGGATCCGCTGCCGGCCAAGGGCCCGGCGGTCGGCCTGTTCGCCGACCAGGAGATCAGGCTGGTGAAGGGCCCGCTCTTCGTCGACGGAGCGTACGACGTCGAGCGCGAGGTGGTCGCGCTCTCCAGCAGCCGCCGCACCGAGAGTGCCTGGGTGAAGACGCGGGTGTTCGACCGAGCAGGCACGATGGTTGCGACGATGTTGCTCAACATGGCGACGCTGAAGGATTCATATGCGCCGTATGAGGAGGAGTATCGGCGGCTGTATGGGGCGGGGCAGTAGTTTCTGCTGTCATTCCGGGTGCCGCGAAGCGCCGAGCCCGGAATCCATTTCGCCTCATGTGTTGCAGCCCGATGGATTCCGGGCTCGCGCTACGCGCGCCCCGGAATGACGGCGGAGAGTGCGTCGTGCCCCGCCCATCCTTTAAGCAAATGCACGTCGCAAGCCGTCGCGCAGCCAATCAGCAGGCGCCGACCTCCGGCGTAACCTTCTGAGCGCACAACGAATTCCCTCGCATCCCACGCCTCTCCGCAATTGTACACAATGGCACGGCGCTTGCAGAACTCCTGACAAAGAGAGTTCTCGCGGGAGCCCCTGAGTTATGTTGAACTCGACCAAGCCGACACTGGGCGTCATCAGCGCCGAGCCCGAGCCGATCACGCTCGACTGGATCTCGACCGCGCTTCTCATCATCGACATGCAGCGCGATTTTCTCGAGCCCGGCGGCTTCGGCGAGACGCTCGGCAATGACGTCAGCCAGCTCGCGCGCGCGGTGAAGCCGATCGGTGCCGTGCTGCAAGCCGCGCGCGCCGCCGGCATGCTGGTGATCCATACCCGCGAAGGACATCTGCCCGATCTCTCCGATGCGCCGCCTGCCAAAATCGAGCGCGGCGCGCCGACCCTTCGCATCGGCGATCCCGGCCCGATGGGGCGCATTCTCATTCGCGGCGAGGCCGGCCACGATATCATTCCCGAGCTCTATCCGCTCGACGGCGAGGTTGTGATCGACAAGCCCGGCAAGGGCGCGTTCTACGCCACCGAGCTGACCGACGTGCTGGAGAAATACGGCATCGAGAACTTGCTGGTGTGCGGCGTCACCACAGAAGTGTGCGTCAACACCACGGTGCGCGAGGCCAATGACCGCGGCTATCGCTGCGTCGTCATCTCGGACGGCTGCGCATCCTACTTCCCCGAGTTTCACGAGATGGGCCTGAAGATGATCAAGGCCCAGGGCGGCATCTTCGGCTGGGTCGCTAGCTCAGCCGCAGTTCTGGCGGCGATGAACGCACTGGACGGTTAGGGAGGCCGAGCGATGCCCCGGCCGCTTTCGTTCAGGGCCGTACGGCCGGCGTCTCCATCGGCAAACCGCGTGCCCGCGACATCAGATAGAGTTCGAGTGCGACCAGCTCGGGCGAGCCGTAATCATAGGCCTGGGCGCGAACGCCGGTCATGCAGCTGCGCAAGCGGCGCTCCAGCGATCCCAGCGTCTGCCATTCCAGACGGTAGAGCGGATAGCCGGTCGGCTGTCCTTGCGTGACCGGCGATCCTGCGAGGCGCTTGTCGAAATTGTCGTCGTGGCAATTGGTGCAGGCGAGGTTGAGCTGGCCCTCGCGCTGCATGAAGAGGTCGCGTCCTTGTTGGACAAACGGCTTGACTTGCGGATCATCACCGGCCGTGATCGGAACGCCGCGCGACTGGTGCGCGACGAAGGCCGACAGCGCCAGGAGGTCGCGGCTCTCGTAAGGCAGCGCCGTCGCCTGCTGATGATTGATGCGGCAGAGGTTGATGCGCTGGTCGAGCGTGACCGGGCGCGCCAGGGCCTTGTCGAAGGCGGGGTAGCGCGCCGCGACGCCTTTCATGCTGCTGCGCGCATCGCCGTGGCAATCGGCGCAGGCCTTGTCGACGCTGCCGGTCTTCTTGCTCCACAGCGCCTCGCCGTCGAGCACGAACAGCATGCCGGGATTGGACGTGTCGTCATCCTGCATGGCGCGGGTATCAGGACCCATGAAGGTATAGCCGGAGCGGCGCGCATCGGGCGGGATTTCACCGGCGAGCAGGGCAGGGACCGTGGCGAGCAGTATCGCCGCCGCTATCGCGCGCCAAAAGTTCATTCGACCGTGATCGATGCCGAGGCGGTGGATGCGTATCCGTTGTCGCCGATCCATTCGAACTCGAACTTGCCGCTATCCTTGGCGACCGTGAAGAAGGAGAGGTATGGATTGGCCGCGATCGCCTGAAACAGGTCGGCGCGAAAGATTTCGGTGCCGTTGTAGCGGCAGGTGAAGCTCGTGATGATGTCGCGCGGCACCAGCGCGCCGTCGGCGGTGTGGCGGAAGCCGGTCTCCATGATGTGCGAGGTCAGCGTGCGGATCTCGATGATGTCGCCGCGTCTGGCCTTCGAGGGAACGTTGATGAGGGCAGCCATCAGTTCATCTCCTCGGTGCAGGCGGCCAGCGTCACGACGACGTCGGCGGCAGCCTGCCAGAACGTGTCATCGGACAGGCGCGCGATCGCGACAACTTTCTGGGTGTCGGCGAGGCGGATCCTCGTCGAGACCTGGGCGCGGCCCGACGAGGGGTTGAGATAGAAATTGCCGATATTCGGCTGCGGGTTCTTCTCGTTGAAGACGTGGATGCTTTTGACGTAATCGTTGGCGGTCAGCGGGCTTGCCACGCTCACCGTCATCGGCACCGTGTTACCGTTCTCGACCAGCGGCGGGATGTCGAGCTTGACCTTGCCGGTGCGCACGGGGGCTTCGCCGACGACATTGCGGATCGCGGCGCTGAGCATCGCCGGCGTTGCCTCGAGCGGCTGCAGCGTGACGATCGGAATCGCCCCGGCGGCTGTCGCGCCTCCGGCAAGGCTCAGGAATTGTCGTCGCGTCGTTGGCATGAACCTAGTCCCGAAGCGTTGCAAGAAAGGCCACGATGTCCTCGATCTCCGCAGCCGACAGGATCGGCTTGCCGGCGAAATTGCGTCCGACTCGCACGAGCCCGTCATTGCGAAAATAGGACGGCATGATGGTGTCCGGGTTGAAGCGGGCCGCATCGACCAGTCGAAGCCGCAACTGGCTCGCCGTCCAGCGGTTCCCGGCACCGGTGAGGTCAGGCGCGAGGTCGCCCTGGAACCGCGTCTCCGGGAAGGGGCCGGAATGGCAGAGGATGCAGGTCGTCGTGCGCGCCAGCACCAGCGCGCGGCCGCGTGCGACATCGCCGGGAGCGCCAGTGAGTGATTGCGGAATGCCGTCGCCAACAATTTTGTAGGGCACGAGCTCATCGGCGCGCGCAGCGCCGGCGAAGACTAGCCTCGCCACGATGAGCGCCGCGATTGCAGGTGTCGCGAGCGATGACCGAAGCTGCCGCGCACTCCTCTTACCTCTCCCGCTTGCGGGAGAGGTCGCCGCGTAGCGGCGGGTGAGGGTTCTTTCCTCTTGGGGATTCTTGTGAGCGGAGACACCCTCTCCCCAACCCTCCCCCGCAGGCGGGGGAGGGGGCGCACCTCGGTCGTGGCGAGAGGCTCGCTCCATCATTGCTCTAGCCAAAGGTGCCCGCCGTGATGGTTTGAAACCAGCGCTCCGCCTCTGCTGCCTCGCGGGCACGCAGCTCGCGCGGAGCATCGACCGGACTGGTTGCGCTGCCCTCGACCTCGGCGAAGATGTCGCCCCTTGGCTCATAGTTGCCGGCGAGCGAAAAACCGTAACCGGGTGCGACGGTATTGTAGCAGACACCCGTCAGCCGCAGCGGTTCCGGCGCGCGGTCTGCGAGCAGGGCGACGATCGCGCTGGCGCAGGCCCTGCCCTGCGCGCTCGCGGCGGAGGCCGATTTGGGGATGCCGCCGCCGAGGCAGGCGTCGCCGATGACATGGATGTTCTTGGCGAGTTTTGACTCGAAGGTGACAGGATCGATCGGGCACCAGCCGGTCGCATCCGCCGCGCCCGCGATCTCGGCAATGCGCCCGGCGCGCTGTGGTGGGATGACATTGGCGACATCGGGCGTGTAGTTGCCGAACTCGGTGATGATAGTTCTCGTCGCGGGATCGACCGAGGTGACGCGGCCGCCTTGCGACAGCGCGATACGCTCGATCATGTCGCCGTATAGTTCCTTCCATGCCATCTCGAACAGCCGCTGCTGCGAAAAATTGTCCTTGGCGTCGAGGACCAGGATCTTCGAGCGCGGCTTCTTCGTCTTCAGGTAGTGCGCGATCAGGCTGGCACGCTCGTAAGGCGCCGGTGGGCAGCGCGAGGGATTGGCCGGAATTGCGATGGCGACGGTGCCGCCGTCTTCCATCGCCTCCAATTGCCGGCGAAGCAGCAGCGTCTGCGCGCCGGCCTTCCAGGCGTGCGGCATCTTTTCCGATGCGGAATCATCATAGCCGGGCAGGGCTTCGAAATGGAAATCGATGCCGGGGGAGAGCACGAGGCGGTCGTAGGGCAGCGCAACGCCATCGGCTGTCATGACCCGGCGCTGTTGCGGCTCGATCGTGGTTACGGCATGGCCGATCACAGTGAGGCCGTCGGCGGTGAGCGCGTCGTAGCCGAACTGCTGCGCCTCGATATCGCGCAGGCCCGCGATCACCTCGTTGCTGAGGGGGCAGGAGGTGAAGACCGCATTGGGCTCGATCAGGATGACTTGCAAGTTGCCCTGCGCGCGCTTCAGCGCGCGGGCGCAGGCCGCGCCGCCGAAACCGCCGCCGACCACGACGATGCGGCCCGCCGATTGCGCGCGCAGGATCGAAGGGACGGCGAACGATGTGGCCGCGGCAGTGATGCCGAGGACGGCATTCCGCCGCGTCACCGGCGCATTCATGATTCTTGTCCGGAAAAATGCTGCGGCGGCCATCGTAGCAGCCGCAGCATGTTGCTTTTAAGCAAAGGTGATGTTCTGGTCGCGCAGCGGGAACGAGCGGATCCGCTTGCCTGTTGCCGCGAAGTACGCATTAAGCACCGCCGGCGCCGCGACGCCGATGGTCGGCTCGCCGACACCGCCCCAGAATCCGCCGCTCGGCACCATCACCGATTCCACCTTCGGCATCTCGTTGATGCGCATCGAATTGTAGGTATCGAAGTTGGTTTGCTCGATCTTGCCGTCCTTGACGGTGCAGCCGCCGTAGAACAGCGCGGAGAGGCCATAGACGAAGGAGCCTGCGATCTGCCGCTCGACCTGCGCCGGATTGACGATGTAGCCGGGATCGGTGGAGGCGACGATACGATGCAGCTTGATCTTGTTGCCGTCGGTCACCGAGATCTCGGCGGCGCCTGCGACGTAGCTGCCATAGCCCATGACTTGCGCAATGCCGCGATAGACGCCCTGCGGCGCCGGCGTGGTCCAGCCGATCTTCTCGGCGACCGCATTGAGGACCGCCAGATGCTTGGGGTGATTGCCCATCAGCTTGCGGCGGAATTCGAGCGGGTCCTCGCCTGCGGCCTGGGCCAGCTCGTCCATGAAGCATTCCATGTAGATCGCATTGTGATTGACGTTGACGCCGCGCCAGAAGCCCGGCGGAACGTGCGGATTGCGCATCGCATGCTCGATCAACAGGTTCGGCACGGAGTAGCCGAACGCGGCCTCGCCGGATTGGGCGACGCCCTGGAATGCGGCGGGGTCCATGCCGTTCTGCAGCGCTTCGGGGCGCAGCGAGAACAGGATCGACTGGCCGGACAGGCGGTAGTGTAGCGCGATCAAGTTGTTGTTTGCGTCGAACGCGCCGGTCATCTTGCACTGGGTGATCGGGTGATACCGCCCGTGCGCCATGTCCTCTTCGCGCGACCACAGCAGCTTGATTGGCGTGCCCGGCATCTGCTTGGCGATCATGACGGCTTGGCGGACATAGTCGGTCTGGCCGCGGCGGCCAAAGCCGCCGCCGAGCATCACCTTGTGCACGTCGCACTTCTCCGCCGGCAGGCCGGAGGCCTCCAGCACGGCTGCGAACGCGGCTTCGCCGTTCTGCGTGCCGCACCAGACCTCGCATTTGTCCGCCGTGTAGAGCGCTGTCGCGTTCATCGGCTCCATGGTGGCGTGGTTCTGGTAGGGATAGCTGTAGACGGCTTCGATCTTCTTCGCCGCGCCGGCGATCGCTGCCTTGGCATCGCCGTTCTTGTTGCCGACATAGGCGGGCTGCGAATCGTCAAGGCCCTCGGCCAGCCACTTCGCAATCGACTCGCTGGAGACCTTGGCATTGTCGCCCTCGTCCCAGACGATCGGCAGTGCGTCCAGCGCGCTCCTGGCGTGCCACCAGGTATCAGCCACGACCGCCACGGCGCTATCGCCGACTTTGACGACCTTCTTGACGCCTTTCATGTCGGCGATCTTGGCGTCGTCATAGCTCTTCAGCTTGCCGCCGAACACCGCGCAGTCCTTGATCGCGGCGTTCAGCATGCCCGGCAGCTTGAGGTCGATGCCATAGACCATCGCGCCGGTGGTCTTGTCGGCGGTGTCGAGCCGCTTCACGCCCTTGCCGATAACCTTCCAGTCCTTCGGATCCTTCAGCTTGACCTCGGTCGGCGGCGTCAGCTTCGCCGCAGCTTCGGCGACCTTGCCGTAAGTCGTGGTCTTACCCGACGGCGCATGGGTGATGACGCCATTGGCGACGGTGCATTCGGAGGCCGGCACTTTCCACTCATTGGCGGCGGCCTCGATCAGCATCACGCGCGCGGTCGCGCCGCCCTTGCGGACATAGTCCTGCGAGGAGCGGATGCCGCGGCTGCCGCCGGTCGAGAAATCGCCCCAGACGCGCTTGCGGGCGACGCTCTGGCCGGGGGTCGGATATTCGGTCGTGACCTTGGTCCAGTCGCATTCGAGCTCCTCGGCGACGAGCTGGGCGAGGCCGGTCAGCGAACCCTGGCCCATCTCGGAGCGGGCGATGCGGATCACGACGGTATCGTCGGGCCTGACCACGACCCAGGCGTTGATCTCGGGCGAGCCGTCGGCCGCGCGCACCACGGCGGGGCCGCCGAAGGGAATGTCAAGGCCGATTGCAAGGCCGGCGCCGACCGCGGCGGTGCCGATGACGAAGGCGCGGCGGTTCATGCTGGGAGAGACGTGCTTGTTCATGTGCCGGCTCCTTACGCGCTTGCGATCGTGTGGATCGCCTCGCGCACCTGCTGGAAGGTGCCGCAGCGGCAGATATTGGTGATGGCCTCGTCGATGTCGGCGTCGGTCGGCTTCGGCTTCTCGTTCAGAAGCGCCGCCACCGCCATGATCATGCCGCTCTGGCAATAGCCGCATTGCGGAACGTCCTGGGCGATCCAGGCTTCCTGCACCTTGTGCAGCGTGGCGCCGGAGGCGAGCCCCTCGATCGTGGTGATCTTCTTGCCCTCGGCCTCGGCGACCGAAATCCCGCAGGAGCGGATGGCGATGCCGTCCATGTGAACCGTGCAGGCGCCGCATTGTGCAATGCCGCAGCCGTATTTGGTGCCGGTCAGCCCGGCATTCTCGCGGATCGCCCAGAGCAGCGGCGTATCGGGCTCGACATCGAGCGTGAAGCTCTTTCCGTTGATTGTTAGGTTTGCCATCGCAAGTCCCCTGATTGGCCCAATCCACCGATTGGACTCAGGGGCGCAATCTGTCCGGCAAATTGGAACTGTTCAAATCAACAGTCTGAGGGTAGGCGGCGAAGATTGTAGCGATCGAGGCAAGTTTTTGGATCGGGCGGTGTTGCGACCGGTCCGGACGTTGCGGTCAACGGGCGCGCCACTCCCTGGGCGCCGCCATGCGGCTTCGCGCGACGGTCCCGGCGGGCGACAGTTTGTCCCAATTGCTGGGATGCAAGACGACGAAGCTTTGCTACACTGCACCCGAGGTCAAAAGGAGTTCCATGAACGTGCTGAGTCCCTGCAACGTGCTGATGCTCTACCCGCTGTTCTCGGCAGAGTCCTTCTGGAGCTTTGGCGAATCCTGCAAAGTGTTGGGCGTCAAGCGCCCTGCCGCCCCTTTGGGCCTGATCACCGTTGCGGCCATGCTGCCCGAGAACTGGACGGTTCGGCTGATCGATTGCAACACGGCGCCGCTCAGCGACGACGATCTCGCCTGGGCCGACGTCGTCTTCACCGGCGGAATGCTGCCGCAGCAGGCTGACACGCTGCGCCTGATCGAGCTCTGCCGCGCAGCAGGCAAGCCGGTGGTCGTCGGGGGACCCGATCCCACCTCAAGCCCCCATATCTATGAGCGAGCCGACTTCCGGGTGCTCGGCGAGGCCGAGAGCGTGATCGAGGAATTCATCGCGGCCTGGGACAGCGGCGCACGCTCCGGCGTCTTCACGGCGCCGAAATTCCAGGCCGACGTCACCAAAACGCCGGTGCCGCGTTTCGACCTGCTCAAGTTCGAGGACTATCTCTATCTCGGCGTGCAGTATTCCCGCGGATGCCCGTTCACCTGCGAGTTTTGCGACATCATCGAGCTTTACGGGCGCGTGCCGCGGACCAAGACGAACGAGCAGATCCTGCTCGAGCTCGATACGCTCTACGGGATGGGCTATCGTGGCCATCTCGACTTCGTCGACGACAATTTCATCGGCAACAAGAAGTCGCTGCGGCTGTTCCTGCCACAGCTCGCCGAATGGCAGCGCGCCCACGGCTATCCATTCGAGTTCTCCACCGAAGCCTCGGTCAATCTCGCCGACGATCCGGAGCTCTTGGAGCTGATGGGCGCGGCCAATTTCTTCGGCATCTTCGTTGGCATCGAAAGCCCGGATCCGGCGACGCTGGTCGCGATGCGGAAGAAGCAGAACACGCGGCGCAACATCGCCGAGAGCATCCACAAGATCTACGCTGCCGGCATTCTGGTGACCGCCGGCTTCATCGTCGGGTTCGACAACGAGAAGGTCTCGATGGCCGAGGCCATGATCGACTTCATCGAGGAGGCGGCGATCCCCGTCAGCATGGTCGGGCTGCTCTATGCCCTGCCGAACACGCAGCTGACGCGCCGCCTGGAGCGCGAAGGCCGCCTCCACCCCGGCCACGATGTGGCGCCGACCATCGGCGCTGATCAGTGCACGGCCGGGATCAACTTCGATCCGGTGCGCCCGCTCCGCGACATCCTGATGGACTACAAGCGGGTGCTGGAGCGGATCTACAGTCCGGCGGCCTATGCGGGACGCATTGACCGCCTGATGACGCTGCTCGACCGCTCGCGCCAGCGCCACGAGCTCGCGGAAGGCGACATCCGCGCAAAAATCGGCGCGATGGAGACCGTGCACAAGGTGGTCACCGCGCTCCCCGAGGCGCGCGGGCCGCTGTGGCAGACCTTCATGAACTGCGCCAAGCGTGACACCTCGTCGGCGCGGATCGCGGTGCAGATGATCGCGGCCTATGCGCATCTCGGGCCGTTCTCGCGCAAGGTGATCGAGGCGATCGACGCGCGCCTCGCCGCGCTCGACGACGAACAGGCCATCCCGGCGCCGGCCGTCGAGGTCGCGGCGGCGCGGCACTTGGCTTAAGCGGCTTACTTCACTGCTAGCCGCAGGAAGCTCATCACACTGCCGAGCGCGGCAAAGCCGGCACCGAGCGCCAGCGCAACCGTCGCGCCGTTGTGTCCGGCCATGACGAAGCAAGCCGCGGCGAGCGCGGCGCCTGTCGTCTGGCCCGTCAGGCGCGCGGTGGCGACGATGCCCGAGGCGCTGCCGCTGCGGTGGGGTGGGGCGCTTCCCATCAACGCCTTCATGTTCGGCGCCTGGAAGAAGCCGAACCCCATGCCGCAGATCATGATCCGCCAGACGATGTCGGGGATGCTTGGGCTCGCCGGCAACAGCGCGAGCAGCGCCATGCCGATGCCCAGCATCACGAGCCCGACGCCGCCCAACAGACCGACCGGATGGCGGTCGGAGAGACGTCCTGCGATCGGCGCCATGATGCCGACCACCAGCGGCCACGGCGTCATGAAAAAGCCGGTCTCGACCTGCGAGCGGCCGAGCACGTCCTCGAAATAGAACGGCAGCGAGACGAAGGCGAGGCCCTGCACGGCGAAGGAGCAGACGGCCGTCGCCGCCGACAGTGCGAACATCGGCCGGCTGAACAGGTCGATCGGCAGCATCGGCGCGGGATGGTCGGCGTGGCGGCGGGTCAGGATGAACCCGAGCGCGATAGCCGCGATCAGCTCCACGCCCACGACAACCGGCGATAGATTGTGCGCGGCGCTGCCGATGCCCGTGATGAAAAGACCGAGGCAGGCGGCGGCGAGGAGGGCGCCGAGAAAGTCGAAGCCGTGGTCGGCGCGCGGCGTCTTCGGCAGCATCGCAAAGCCGATGCCGGTCGCAACCAGGCCGAACGGGATGTTGACGGCGAACAGCCACGGCCACGGGCCGACCGCGAGTATGGCGGAGGCGATCGACGGTCCGAACGTGAAGGCGGTCGCGACCACCAGCGCGTTGTGACCGAAGCCGCGGCCCTGCATCCGGCCGGGATAGACGAAGCGCACCAGCGCCGTGTTGACGCTCATGATGCCGCTGGCTCCCAAACCTTGTAGCGTGCGCGCGACCAGGAGACTGTCGAGCGACCACGCCACCGCGCAGAACAGCGAGGCGAGCGTGAACAGGATCAGGCCGCCGAGATAGATGCGCTGGTGACCGACGATCTCGCCGAGCGCCCCGAGCGGCAGCAGGGTTGCGACCAGCGCGATCTGGTAGACGTTGACCACCCAGACCGACTGCTCCGGCGTAACGTGCAGATCGGCCGCAATGGCGGGCAGCGCGATGTTCGCGATCGCGGTGTCGAGCGAGGCCATCGCCAGCGCGGTGAAGATCGCAGCGATCGCCCAGCGCCGCTGCGTGACCGGCAAGCCGTCGGCAATGGAATGATCTGGCTCGCGCGCGGCGGCAGGTAACGTGATTGTCATTGCGTTCGCGCGCTGCTCCGGCGGCGTGGCCATGGGGACTTTGGCATGTACTACGGCAAAGGCCGCTGCCACAGGTGTATGCATGCATGCTGTGTATGCGCGAAGGTGAGGCGATGCGGCCGCGCGCCGGCGTATGATCGCGTCACGACCGCAATTTCAGGGGGCCGCCCATGCACATCGTCGTTCTGCCCGGTGACGGCATCGGACCGGAGATCACGACCGCGACATCGGGTGTGCTGCGCGCGGCCTCCGAGCGCTTCCAGCTCGATCTGCGGCTGGAGGAGCACGCGGTCGGCCATGCGAGCCTGAAGCTATCAGGCACGACCGTGCGTCCCGAGCTGCTCGATATCGTGCGCGCCGCCGACGGCCTGATCCTCGGCCCGACCGCGACCTTCGACTTCAAGGACGAGGCGCGCGGCGAGATCAATCCGTCCAGGCATTTTCGCAAGAGCCTCGACCTCTACGCCAATGTCAGGCCCGCGCGAACCTATGAGGGGCGGCGCGGCCGGTGTGGGGATTTCGACATCGTCGTGGTGCGCGAGAACACCGAGGGGTTTTACGCCGACCGCAACATGGAAGCGGGCAATGGCGAGATGCTGGTCACGCCTGACGTCGTGATCTCGCTGCGACGGATCACGCGGGCATGTTGCGAGCGCATCGCGCACGCCGCCTGCCGGCTGGCGATGAAACGGCGCAAGCATCTCACCATCGTGCACAAGGCCAATGTGCTCAAGATCGGCGACGGCATGTTCCTCGACATCTGCCGCGCGGCGGCGAAGACCTATCCCGGCCTCTCGGTCGACGACATTCTCGTCGACGCGATGATGGCGCATGTCGTGCGCAACCCCGATCGCTTCGACGTCATCGTCGCCACCAACATGTTCGGCGACATCCTGTCCGATCTCACCGCAGAGCTGTCAGGCAGCCTCGGCCTTGGCGGCTCGCTCAATGTCGGCGACCGCTACGCCATGGCGCAGGCCGCGCACGGCTCGGCGCCTGATATCGCGGGGCAGGACGTCGCCAATCCGGTCTCGCTGATCCTGTCGGCGGCGCTGCTGCTCGCCTGGCACGGCGAGAGGAGCGGCGCGGTCCGTTATGAGGAGGCGGCGCGTGCGATCGAGGGAGCGGTGGCGAAAGCGATCGGCGAAGGCAGGGCGACGCGCGATGTCGGCGGCAGGCTCGGCACGATCGCGGCGGGGGCGGCGATCGCGGAGATCCTGCAGGCGGAGTGAGCTGCGGCTGCGCTTTTTTTTGAGGCTCAAAACAAAAAGTCGAAACAACCCCATGCACAGTAGAAAGGCCCTTGATCGACAAGGGATTTTCGAGTCGCGCCGCGACACCTTGCGTGACCGCCATCACGTTGACGCGTCGGGCAAAACACTGGCAGGATGCGATGCTGGCAACGGTGGCGTTCAGTGGTCCAACGAGGGCGATGGACGAGCCCCGTGCGGCTCTGCCTCCGTAACGCTCCGCCCCTAAAGGTCCTGCCGAAGGCCGTGCAGGCGTCTGCGCGTCAGAGACGATATCGACCGGGATGTCCGGCGGAATTTGGTTGATCCTCTGTAATCTGCATCACACGCAACCGCACCGCGAGACGTTAGATGAAGTCAGGCCTCGCCTTCGCGCGGCCTACTTCGGAGCTGGCGATGATGGCTGCACTGGCACAAGCGATATTCCGTGCGACGCGAACGAAGGTCGATGTCGAAACTCTCAAGCTGCTCGTCATCTTCTCTGGCGCAGGCCTGCTGCTGTCGATCGTGGTCGCGATGATCTGTGGAGAGGCACTGCACGCCGCCTTGATTTGAATCGGACGAGAGCGCTGCTGCTCCGGACGCGAGAACATCGGAGACCGGAAGACGTCGAGCGCTTTGCCGACGGGCTGCGGCGCGCAGGGCTGCCGGACTAGCACTAAGCGGCTTTGCGCCAGACTGTGGTCCATCCTTCGAGACGCCTGCCTGCGGCAGGCCCTCAGGACGAGGTCGCGCTCTGCGGCGAGATACCAGGCTCTCATGGTGAGGAGCCCGCCAATGCGAGTGTCTCGAACCATGCAGGCCCGGCTCATCTGGCACCCTCCCGCGGTCACATGCGATAGTCCTGCGCCCGACGCGACCTCGGCGGTATTGCGCAAGCGGCCGCGGTGCCGTCTTAAGGTTGACTGGTGAGGTTAATATCGTCGTCCGTTTGTCGATCCGCATCGAGCTCGCTATTCCTGTCATCCATCAGGGACGAACATGCTCGATAGAACCGTCACGCAGCAAGCGCCTGTCAGCGTTCATCGCCGGCGAACCAGCGACGTTCTGGTCGCGGTTGCGTTCTTTGGCGCGATAGGCAGCGCGATGATGGCCTGGATCGCCGCGATCGCCTGGCTCAGCTGGCGTTTCCTCGACTGGATGTTGCCTTGACAAGAGCCTGGGATCACCATGAACGATTTTGAAGGCCTGTCCGACCATTTCACCTTCCGTCGCATGATCGCCGCTTCTCCCCCCTTGTCGCCTCTTGGCGGATTGTCGTTCGCTCGCTAGGATCGCCGATATTTGATCCCAAGCTATTTTTCGGATTTTCGAGATGAGCACGCGCTATTTCGAGTTCACCACGAATGCCAAAGGCATGATCATCCTTCCCGGACTTTCCCCGGACGAAACCTTCGAGCTGGAGCAGCTGCTCCATCAGAATGACGATCTTCGAAGCGTACCGGATCGGGTCAGGCTCGATGCGCTGTGCGAAAAACACTGCCGCGCCGCAAAGAGCAGCGTCGCCGGCTGAAGGGATACTTTGCCAGCGGATGTAAGCGCCCGAGGGGCCGGCGCGGCGCTGCGCGCCGTTTCGGAACCTTCCCATTCCAAAGTGGATTGTCCCAGAAACCAGGAGACGATCCATGACGTGCAAACCTTTCATTGTCGCATTCGCTTGTTTTGCGCTGACCTCTGCCGCGCTTGCCCAGGGAGGTGGCGGCGGAGCGGGGGGCGGCGCAGGTGGCGCTTCAGGCAGCGGGTCCGCTGCATCGAGCTCGAGCGGAAGTTCAGGGGCGGCCGGAACGTCCAGCGCAGGAACGCCCGCTGGAACGAACGGCAACACAGCGGCTGCGACCAACCCGAGCAATGCTCCGTTCCAGAATCCGATCGGGCAGGGCACGGCACCCGCAGCTTCGAACGGCAACCAAAGCAACGGCCAGACGTCGACCTCGACGCAGCCGCCGCAATCTCCTGCAAGGACGACGACGCAATCGTCGACGGCCGGCACCGTCTCCGCCGAGCAACGCGCGGCGACACAGGGGTCGAACACCGCTGCCCCTGACAGCGGTGCGGGTGCTGGTGCCGTCGGAGCACCCGGCGTTGGCGTTGGTCACGCGGCGAATGGTCAGCCGATCGGGACGACGGGCTCGGGACCAGGCTCGCCCGAACAACCCATCGGATCGGAGAAGCGGTGAGCAATCACGTCGGCGACAATTCAGCAACTCCGCTGCGGCGGTCAGGGCCATCGCGCGGGCGGCGATCGGCCATATCGCGGCCGCGCCGCCGATAGCGGAGAGCATGATCTTTTCGGAAAACCCCTTCGCACTTCTCCGGATCATGCTTTAGTGCGCGCTAAAACTGATACCTCCGCAAGCCTCCATCCACCGGGATCACCGTCCCCGTGATGTAGCGCGCCACCGGCGAGGCCAAAAACACCGCGAGTGCCGCGAGGTCCTCCGGCTCGCCCCAATAGCCGACCGGAATCTCTTCCTCGGCAAAGCGCTCGCGATAATCCGGCGGATAGTTGCGGCGGATCTGCTCGCTCATGATGCGGCCGGGCGGGATGCAGTTGATGGTGATGCCGTGCTCGCCGATCTCGCGCGACAGGCCCTTGGCCCAGGCGTGCACGGCGGCCTTGGCGGCGAACGCGGCGTTGAGGCCTTCCGGCTCGGACTTGCCGGTGATGTTGACGATGCGGCCCCATTTGCGTTCGATCATCTGTGGCAAGAGCGCATGCGCGATGCGGCGGTAGCTGGTGAAGTTGAGCGCGATCGCCTCGTCCCATTTGCTGTCAGGCGCATCGACCGGCAGCGGGCGGCTGCCGCCGGCATTGTTGATGAGGATGTCGACATGCCCGAGCTCGTTCAAGGCGAACGCCGCGATCTTCTCCGCCGCGTCCTTGGCCATCACGTCCTGCTCGAACGGGGTGATCAGGCCGCCGCCAACTTCCTTCACCAGCTCGGCGAGCAGCTCGGTCCGCCGCGCCACGCCGACGACGCGCACGCCTTCGGCGGCCAGGCCCTTTGCGATGGCGCGGCCGATGCCGATGCTCGCTCCTGTCACGACTGCGGTTTTCGATTTGAGGCCGAGGTCCATGGTCACACGCTCTCTTGCTTGCTTCTTGTTCGCTGGCTGTTCGTCAGCCGTTCGTTTCCTGCCTGTCCCAAGGTGCGGCGATTTGCCCGACCGGGACGAGCAGTGGTAACCAAGAGCCACCGCGAAGGAAATACGAAAAAGAAAAGGCGACTGACGATGGTCTGGGATCCGCAGCAATATCTGAAATTCTCCGGCCACCGGCTCCGGCCCGCGGTCGACCTGTTGATGCGAATTCCGGATCTCGGCCCGCGCACGGTCGCCGATCTCGGTGCTGGCGCCGGTAACGTGACAAAACTGATCAGGGAGCGCTGGCCGGGGGCGGCCGTGACCGCAGTCGAGGGCTCGGCCGAGATGGTTGCCGCGGGCCGCAAGGCGGCGCCTGACGTGGAATGGTCACATGAGGACCTCGGCCATTGGCGTCCCGCCAAGCAATATGATGTCGTCTATTCCAATGCCGCACTGCACTGGCTGCCTAATCATGCGGCCCTCTTTCCGTCACTCATGGAGAAGGTTGCCCCTGGCGGCATCCTTGCGGTGCAGATGCCGCGCAACTTCCTGGCGCCGTCGCACGTCTTGATTGGCGAGACCGCGCTCAACGGGCCCTGGCGCTCCAAGGTCGAGCATCTCGTCACGCCACCGCCGGTCGAAGGCCCGGCCTTCTATCATGACTTGCTGGTACCGCTATCAGAGACCATCGATATCTGGGAGACCGAATATCTCCAGGTGCTCGAGGGCGAGAACCCGGTGAAAGAGTGGACCAAGGGGACCTGGCTGACGCGCTATCTCGATGTGTTGGAAGGCAATGAGGCGGTCGCTTTTGAAGCGGCCTATGGCGAGCGGGTCGCAAAGGCCTATCCGAAGAATGAAGCGGGGCAGACGCTGTTTCCGTTTCGGCGCCTGTTTATGGTGGCCCAGCGCAAGGGATAATGGCGCTTCGGCGATGCGACATAAGCGCTCGCACCCGCAAGGGGAGCGGGCGCCGGGTTGCGCTTAAGACCGTTGTCAAGATAGCTTCCCTGCGGCATAGCTTCGCCGCGGCAAATTGGGCTTAGGTCTAGTTGTTCCGGGTACGGATTGCTGCCACTACTGAAACCGTAAAACCAAAAAGAACCCGGTTTCCAAGGTTGTTGGGGAGGACTTTATGCGCAAACTGCTTCTTGCGGTCGCGGCGGCCGCGCTTGCTTTGGCTCCGGCTGTTGCCCAGGCCCAGAGCCCGATCGTCATCAAATTCAGCCACGTCGTCGCCAACGACACGCCGAAGGGGAAGGGCGCGCTGAAGTTCAAGGAACTTGCCGAGAAGTACACCGACGGCAAGGTCAAGATCGAAGTCTATCCGAACTCCTCACTGTACAAGGACAAGGAGGAGATCGAGGCGCTCCAGCTCGGCTCGGTGCAGATGCTGGCGCCCTCGACCGCGAAATTCGCGCCGCTCGGAATCAAGGAATTCGAGGCGCTTGACCTGCCCTGGCTGTTCAAGGACGAGCAGACCTATTCCAACGCGATGAAGGGCACGCTCGGCAAATGGCTGTTCCAGAAGCTGGAGGCCAAGGGCATCACCGGGCTCGCTTATTGGGACAACGGCTTCCATATGGTGTCGTCGAATCGTCCGCTGATGAAGCCGGAGGATTTCAAGGGCCTGAAATTCCGCATTTCCGGATCGAAGATCGCCGATCAGTATTTTCGTCTGATGGGCTCGATCCCGCAGATCATGGCGTTCTCGGAGGTCTACCAGGCGCTGCAGACCGGCGTGGTCGACGGCTGCGAGAACACCGCCTCCAACTACCTGACGCAGAAGTTCTACGAGGTGCAGAAGGACATCACCGTGTCCTATCACGCGCATCTGCAATATGCCGTCATCGTCAACTCGAAGTTCTGGTCCGGCCTGCCGCCGGACATCCGTACCCAGCTCGAAAAGGCCATGGCGGATGCGACCGACTACACCAACCAGATCGCGCACCAGGAGAACGAGGACGCGCTGGCCGAGATCAAGAAGACGGGCAAGACCACGCTGCATTATCTGAGCGACGCCGATCGCAAGGCGTGGCAGGAAGCCATGCAGCCCACTTACAAATGGGCGAAGGGCCGCGTCGGGCAGGAGGTGCTCGATCTCGTCGCCAAGGAACTCGACGTCAAGATGAACTGACGCGTTTTCCGGAAAAGCAATACGAACGGTCGGGAGTGAGGGCTCCCGACCGTTTCGCATCGATAGGGGGACTCTGATTTGCTTCGCGTGCTCAACCAGGCGCTCAACCATCTCGAAGAATGGTTGATCGCGGCGCTCATTGCGGCTGCAACGGGCCTGATCTTCATCGCGGTGGTGCACCGCTACGGCGCCGGGGAATCGATCAATCTGTCGCGATGGGCGGCCGCGCACGGGATGACCTGGCTGGCGTCGCTGTCGATGGCGGTGTTCACCTTCCTGTCCGAGCTCGACCTGTCCTGGGCGCAGGAGCTCTGCATCTACATGTTCATCTGGATGGCGAAGTTCGGCGCGGCCTATGGCGTGCGCACCGGCATCCATGTCGGCGTCGATCTCCTCGTCAACCGCCTGCCCGAATATTCGCGCAAGCAGGTGATCCTGTTCGCGCTGCTGTGCGGTGCGCTGTTCACCGGCATGATCGCCACCTTCGGCGCCTCCTTTGTCGGCGAGATGTTCAAGACCGGGCAGCAGTCCAACGACCTGGAAGCGCCGATGTGGTTCGTCTACCTGGCGATCCCGCTCGGCTCCGGCCTGATGTGCTTCCGCTTCCTCCAGGTCGCCTGGCTCTATTTCTGGACGGGCGAGCTGCCGCATCACGACGAGACCCATGTCGAGGGTGTCGAGACCGACATCTCGCCGGCGCTGCATCCGCAGCCCGCCGGCGCCGCAACCCGCGCTGCCGCGCGTAAAGTCTCGCCGCTCGGCGTCATCCTGATCATGGCGCCGGTCCTGATCTTCGCGCTCTGCCTCGGCGAGAAGACCGGCTTCATCCTGCTGCCGCACTGGATGCGCGCCGCGACCGTGTTCGCGCTGCTGATCGCGCTGATGCTGACCGGCATCCCGGTCTCCATCGCGCTCGGCCTCACCGTGATGACGTTCCTGTTCACGCTCACCACGGTGCCGATCGAAGCGGTCTCGATGAAGCTGTTCACGGGCATCGAGGGCTTCGAGATCATGGCGATCCCGTTCTTCATCCTCGCCGGCAACTTCCTGACACATGGCGGCGTCGCGCGCCGCATGATCAACTTCGCGACCTCGCTGATCGGCCACTGGCATGGCGGCCTTGGGCTCGCCGGCATCGTCGCCTGCGCCATGTTCGCGCTGGTCTGCGGCTCGAGCGTCGCCACCGTCGCCGCGATCGGCGCCATCGTGCTGCCCGAGATGGTCCGGCACGGCTATCCGATGCGCTTCGGCGCCGGCATCATCACGGTTGCCGGCTCGCTCGGCATCCTGATGCTGCCGTCGATCCCGAAGATCGTTTACGCGGTCTCCACCAACACCTCGATCGGCGCGCTGTTCGTCGCGGGCCTGCTCCCCGGCATCCTGCTGACGACGATGCTCTGCATCGTCACCTGGTGGCTGGCGCGGAGCCGCGACTATCCGCGGCTGCAGAAGGCGAGCTGGGGCGAGACCGTCCACGCGTTCCGTGAGAGCGTCTGGGGCCTGTTGCTCGTCGTCATCATCATCGGCGGCATCTACAGTGGCCTGTTCACCGCGACCGAGGCCGCCGCGATGGCGGCGGTCTACTCGTTCTTCATCGCGGTGTTCGTCTACAAGGCCATCGGCATGCAGGACGTGCCGCGCGTGCTGCTGCGCGCCGCCAACACCAGCGCGATGCTGCTCTACATCGTCACCAATGCGGTGCTGTTCTCCTTCGTGCTCTCCAACGAGAACCTGCCGGCGACGCTCGCGGACTGGATCGCGGCGCAGAATCTCGGCTGGATCGGTTTCCTGGCGGTCGTCAACGTGCTGCTCCTGCTCGCCGGCAACTTCATGGAGCCGAACTCGATCATCCTGATCATGGCGCCGATCCTGGCGCCGGCGGCCAAGAAGCTCGGCATCGACCTCGTCCATTTCGGCATCGTCATGGACGTCAACATGGAGGTCGGCCTCTGCCATCCGCCTGTCGGCTTGAACCTCTACGTCGCATCGATGATAGCGCGCATGCGCATCACTGACCTCGCGGTCGCGGTGATGCCATGGCTGATCACCATGCTCGGCTTCCTGGTCATCGTGACGTATTGGCCCGATTTGACGCTGTGGCTGCCGCGGGTGCTGGGGATGCTCTAGCGCCATCCCCGTTCCGATGGAATCGGAACGGGGCTCTAGATTCTTGTTTTGACGCGTGTTCTTGACGCGAACCGGTGTCCACTTCGCTCGAAAAACGCTCTAGCGCCGCATGGACGATGCACCCTCTCCCACAAAAAGGGGAGAGGGCACTTCTGCTGGCCTCGCCCAGCAGCTCTATTCCGCGCTGCTCACCAGCTTGATCCGCGGCGCCTGGGCCTCGGTCAGTGCGCGATAGGCCGCGAGATAGTCCAGCGCCATCCGCCGCGCGGTGAAGCGCGTCTCGAACTGCTTGCGGATCGCGCTGCGGTCGAGCTGCGGCAGGCGGTTGACGACGCCGGCGGCGCTGAGGACGTCCTCGACCACGAAGCCGGTGAGGCCCTCGTCGATGATCTCCGGCACCGAGCCGCGGTTGAAGGCGACGACCGGCGTGCCGCAGGCCATGGCTTCGATCATGACGAGGCCGAACGGCTCCGGCCAGTCGATCGGCAGCAGCAGGCCGAGCGCGCCGCTGAGGAAGTCCGATTTTTCGTGATCACTGATCTCGCCGATGAAATCCACCAGCGGATTGTTCACGATCATCGGCCGGATCAGCTCGTCATAATAGTCCTGGTCGGCGCGATCGACCTTGGCCGCGATCTTCAGCGGGATGCCGCAATGGGTCGCGATCTTGATGGCGCGGTCGACGCCCTTCTCGGGCGCGATGCGGCCGAGCACGGCGAGATATTCTTGGCGAGCCGGCTTAGGCGTCAGCAGATTCTCCGGCAGGCCATGGTGGATCGTCGCAACCCAGTTCGCCTGCGGCACGGGCCGCCGCTGCGCGTTCGAGATCGAGATCACCGGCATCTTGGAGAAGGTGTCGAACACCGGCTGGTGCTCCGGCAGGTCGAGCCGGCCGTGCAGTGTGGTCAGGAACGGTGTCGGCTGCCGGTAGAACAGCGACCACGGATAGTAATCGAGATGGAAGTGGAGGAAGTCGAACTCCTCGTCGTCACATTTCTGCCGCACGCGCTCCAGCAGCACCATGTGCAGCGCGTTGGGATCGCGCACGGAACCGTCGAGGCGCAGCGCCCGCGGCCATAATGCATCGAGCTTCGCCGACGTCTGGGAGTCGCCGCTGGCAAACAATGTGACGTCGTGTCCAAGGGCAACCAGCTCTTCCGTCAACCAGTGCACCACCCGCTCGGTGCCGCCATACAGCTTGGGTGGAACAGCCTCCGTCAACGGAGCTACCTGCGCGATGCGCATCTCACCTTCTCCTCTGCGATCATGAACGTTGAAAACCCCCAGCGCCTGCGGCACCGGCAATGCCAGCCAAGGGAACGTTCCCGCAATTGCGAAGTTCCTCTCAACAAACGTTACTTATTGGACACATCTCGCACCTGTCTCGATGCTGCCATCTCGCCTTCGCAGATCGTCCGCATCCGCATGTCGTGATGAGCTTGCCCGGGAACCGAGGCGAGCAGGTCGATGTTCAGTCGATCAGTCACGAAACTGGAAAATCATCACGCGGGGTCGATAGCCACATGGATCAGCTTTCTGGGTACGCGCGCAGGCCATTTGCCTTTGTTCTGCGCTATCTCCGGCGTCGTCTCGCCTCGCATCTCGTGATCCTGACTGCCGTCGTCGCCGCCGTTGCCTGTTCAGTGGGCACGCAGTACGGCGTCAAATCCCTCGTCGACAGCCTGTCGGCGGGAACGTCGCATGGCGGCAGCGTATGGCTGGCATTCATTCTGCTCATGACGCTAATCGCCGCGGACAATTTCCTGTGGCGGATCGCGAGCTGGACCGCGAGCTTCACCTTCGTCCGTGTCACAGGCGATTTGCGCCGCGACATCTTTCGTCATCTCACCGGGCACGCGCCGAGTTACTTCTCGGACCGCATGCCGGGTATGCTGACGAGCCGCATCACCGCGACCTCGAACGCGGTGTTCACGGTCGAGAACATGTTCGTCTGGAATGTGCTGCCGCCGTGCATTGCCACAATTGCGGCAATCCTGCTGATCGGAACCGTCAGTCCCTATATGGCGCTTGGCCTGATCGTGGTCGCGGGCGGCATGGTGATCGCGATGTTCCGTCTGGCCGCGGCGGGCAAGCCGCTGCATGACGACTTCGCGGACAAGGCCGCAGTGGTCGACGGCGAGATGATCGACGTCATCAGCAACATGCCGCTGGTGCGCGCCTTCTGCGGCATCGGGCACGAGCATGAGCGGTTCGACGCCACGGTCAACCGCGAGCTCACCGCACGCGGGCGCAGCCTGCGCTATCTGGAGAAGCTGCGGCTCACCCATGCCGGCGTGACCGTCGTGCTGACCATAGCGCTGATGGCGTGGGCGATCACGCTCTGGCAGCAGGGCGAGGCGACAACCGGCGACGTCGTGCTGGTCTGCACCCTCGGTCTGTCCATCCTCAACGCCACGCGCGATCTCGCAGTGGCGCTGGTCGATGTCACTCAGCACGTCGCACGGCTGACCGAGGCGATCGCGACGCTGCTCGTGCCGCATGAGCTGCGCGATCACCCCGAGGCGGAGCCGCTGGTGAAGAGCGGTGCTGCGATCGCGTTCAACAACGTCACCTTCGGCTATCCCGGCGGCGAGAAGATCTTCGAGCGGTTCAGCCTGCGGCTTCAGCCCGGCCAGCGCGTCGGCCTGGTCGGCCAGTCCGGGGGCGGCAAGTCGACTTTGTTCACGCTGCTTCAGCGCTTCTACGACGTCGACGAGGGCAGCATTACCATCGACGGCCAGGATATCTCCAAGGTGACGCAGCTGAGCCTGCGCGAGGCCATCTCGGTGGTGCCGCAGGACATTTCCCTGTTCCACCGCTCCATCCGCGAGAACATCCGCTATGGCCGCCCGAACGCGACCGATGACGAGGTGCTGCGCGCTGCGATCGCAGCGCGCTGCGATTTTATCGACAGCCTGCCTGACGGTCTCGACACCATGGTCGGCGACCGCGGTGTCAAGATGTCTGGTGGCCAGCGCCAGCGCATCGCGATCGCGCGCGCCTTCCTCAAGGACGCGCCGATCCTGCTGCTGGACGAGGCCACCGCCGCGCTCGACAGCGAATCCGAGGAGGCGATCCGCGAGGCGCTGGCGCGCCTGATGCGCGGGCGCACCGTGATCGCAATCGCGCACCGGCTCGCGACGCTGCGCAATTTCGACCGCGTGGTCGTGCTCAGGAACGGCAAGATCATCGAGGACGGCGCGCCCGACCGCCTGATGCAGGGCCACGGTCCGTACCGTGAGCTGGTGACGCGGGAGATGAGCCGGCTCGCGAAGTTCGCCGCGTAAACCCAACAGTCGCGTTTGCGTTGGTTGCGTTCCGAAACAAGGCGCAGGGGAGCAGCTCATGGCAGCCGAAGCCGTCACCCAGATCATTTCCGTATCGCAGACGGTGGAGGCCGTCGCGGAGCAGACCTTCTACATTCCGATGACGGGGCCCGCTGCGCGTCCGCGGCGGTCCCTCAAGCACGACGACACCTTCATCGTGCTCGACAGCCATGGCGACATCGGCGCCTCGGCCGGCGGGCCGGACGGCCTGTTTCACTACGACACGCGCTATCTGGCGCGGCTGGAGCTCGTGCTCGACGATCTCCAGCCGCTGCTGCTCGGCTCGAATCTGCGTGACGACAATTCGGCGCTGACCGTCGATCTCACCAACCCCGACATCTATCGCCAGGGCCGCCTCGTCTTCCAGAAGGACCTGCTGCACATCGTGCGCACGATCTTTCTCTGGCGCGGCACCGCATACCAGCGCATCGGCGTGCAGAACCATGGCGAGCAGCGCGCCAGCTTCGAGCTGACGCTGTTGTTCGACAACGACTTTGCCGATTTGTTCGAGGTCCGCGGCGAGCGGCGCCCGCGCCGCGGCACCGGCACGAGCAAGCTGCTCGGGCCGACCGACGTGCTGTTCGAATATCGCGGCCTCGACGAGGCCGAGCGCAGGACGGGATTGCATTTCGACCCGCGCCCGACGCGGCTGTCGGTGAACGCCGCGACCTGGCAGCTCGAGCTCGATCCGCATGAATCGAAATCGCTGTTCGTGGCGGTGTCCTGCAACCGGCCGGTCGCCGAGAAGCCGGCGCGTTTCTTCAGGGGCCTTTTGGCCCATCGCCGCGAGATGCGGCAATCGACGATGGGCGCTGCCAGCATCGAAACCTCAAACAACATCTTCAACGAGGTGCTGTGCCAGGCCATGGCCGACCTCAACATGCTGATGACGGAGACGCCGCAGGGGCGCTACCCCTATGCCGGCATTCCCTGGTACTCGACGACGTTCGGCCGCGACGGGCTGATCACCGCGCTCCAGATGCTGTGGGTCGACCCGCGTATCGCCAAGGGCGTGCTGCGGCGCCTTGCGCATTTCCAGGCCAAGGCGGTCGATCCGCTCGCCGACGCCGCGCCCGGAAAGATCCTGCACGAAATGCGCGGCGGCGAGATGGCGGCGCTGGGCGAGGTGCCGTTCTCGCAATATTACGGCAGCGTCGATTCCACCGCACTGTTCATCCTGCTCGCCGGAAGCTATTTCGAGCGTACCGGTGACGAGGCCACGCTGATCGAGCTCTGGCCCGCGATCGAGGCGGGGCTGGCCTGGATCGACGGTCCCGGCGATCCCGACCAGGATGGTTTCGTCGAATACCAGCGCGCGACGGAGAAGGGGCTGGCCAACCAGGGCTGGAAGGATTCCTACGACGCGATCTTTCATGCCGACGGCCAGCTTGCGGAAGGCAATATCGCGCTTGCCGAAGTCCAGGGCTATGTCTACGCCGCCAAGCAGCTCGCCGCGCGTTGCGCGCTGCGGCTCGGCAAGCCGGACCGGATGCGCAAGCTCGAGGCCGAAGCCAAGGCGCTGGCCGAGCGCTTCGAGCAGGCGTTCTGGTGCGAGGAGCTCGGCACCTATGCGCTCGCGCTCGACGGCAACAAGCGGCCCTGCAAGGTGCGGACCTCGAATGCCGGGCAGGTGCTGTTCAGCGGCATGATCCGCGAGGATCGCGCCCGCCTCGTTGCCGCCGATCTGATGCGGCCGCATTTCTTCTCGGGCTGGGGCATCCGCACCGTCGCGCGCGGCGAGGTGCGCTACAACCCGATGTCCTATCACGACGGCTCGATCTGGCCGCACGACAATGCGTTGATCGCGCTTGGGCTCGCGCGCTACGGCCTCAAGCATTCGGTGGCGCATGTGTTCAAGGGTCTGTTCGATGCTGCGACCTATATGGATTTGCGCCGGCTGCCCGAGCTGTTCTGCGGCTTCCGCCGCGAGAAGCGGCGCGGCCCGACGCTCTATCCGGTCGCCTGCGCGCCGCAGGCCTGGGCGAGCGCGACGCCGTTCACGCTGCTGGAGGCGGCGCTCGGCATCGAATTCGATGTTGCGCGCGGCGAGATCCGGCTGCGCAATCCGCATCTGCCGGCGTTTCTGAACGAGGTGATCCTGCGCGATCTGCGCCTTGGCGAGTCCAGTGTGGATCTGCGCGTCAGCCGCCACGGCCACGATGTCGCGCTGGAGGTTTTGCGCACGCGCGGCCGGATCCAGGTCTCGATCGTGCTGGCGCACTAGGCGCGCGAGGAGGGTACATGCGTACGATCGGAGCGTTGGTCCTGAGCATGGCGGTCGTCGCGGGCCTGACGGTCGCGGTCTCGCGCGCCGCGGAGGAGCAGCCCGCGGCGGCCCCGACGACGTCCCCGAGCGAAGCGAATGCGCCGGCCACCGCTCAGCCGCCGGCCACCACTGTGCCTGTAACGCCGAAGGACGCCGCGCCGCCGCCCTCGGTGACCATCATCGGTGCGAGCGACGCACACGGCGTGCTCGGCCGCGACGTGCGCAGCGCCGCCGACGAGGACATGGGCCGCATCGTCGACGTCATCGTCGACCGCACCGGCCACGTGCGCGCCGCCGTGATCGATTTCGGCGGCTTCCTCGGCGTCGGCAGCCGCAAGATCGTGGTGGACTGGAATGCGCTTCGTTTCGGCAAGATCACCAACAAGAAGGACAGCATCACGCTGGAGCTGACCAAGGCGCAGGTCGCCGCCGCGCCGGAATACAAGGAAGACACGCCGATGGTCGTGCTCGGCGCCTCCGGCAGTCTTCAACCGCTGCAAGCGGTCCAGTGAGACGCGGGGAGGGCTGACCGCCTGTGCTCTTGTCGAGGAAGCCGAACCATGCGGACCGCGGCGGCCACGTTGAACGGCACGACGTCGCCGCGCTGCCGCTTGCGGTCATTCCGGCGCCGTCGCGCCAGAGCCTACGCGGCCTCGACTGGTTCATCTTCTTTCTCGCCGACGTGCAGACCGGATTTGGTCCGTTCATCGCGGTTTATCTCACGACGCAGAAATGGACCCAGGTCGAGATCGGCCTCGTGCTGTCGATCGGCGGCATCGTCGCCCTGATCGGGCAGATGCCGGGCGGCGCCATCATCGATGCCGCGAAATCCGAGCGCCTGGTCGCAGCGCTTGCGATTGCGACCATCGGCTGCTGCGCGCTCGCCTACGCCGCGATGCCGATTTTCGCCGTGGTGGTGACCGCGGCGACGCTGCACGCCGCGGCGAGCTGCGTGCTGGGCCCTGCGATTGCGGCCATCAGCCTCGGCCTCGTCGGCCCGCTCGCGATTGGAGAGCGGCTCGGCCGCAACGCGCGGTTTGCCTCGCTCGGCAACGGCGTCGCCGCCGCGGTGATGGGCACGGCCGGTTACCTGTTGTCGAGCCGCTCGGTGTTCCTGGTCACCTTCCTCTTGGCGATTCCGACCCTGATTGCGCTGTCGCGCATTCGCGAGGAGGAGGTCGACATCGCGCGCTGTCACGGCGAGATGCCGCGCGAGGCGCCGGTTCCCGGCGACACGAATATCTGGCACCTGATCCGGCAGAAGCCGCTCATCGTGTTTGCGCTGAGCGTGTTGCTGCTGCAATTGGCGAACGCCGCGATGATGCCGCTGATGGCGAGCGCGGTGACGGCGCGGTCGAGCCAGTGGGCGACGGTGCTCGTCGCCTTCTGCATTGTCGTGCCGCAGGCGATCGTGGCGCTGCTGTCGCCGACGGTCGGGCGCAAGGCGCAACTCTGGGGCCGCCGGCCGCTGCTGCTGATCGGGTTCGGCGCGCTGACGATTCGCGGCCTGTTGTTCGCGACCGTGCGCGATCCGTATCTCCTGGTCGCGGTGCAGGTGTTCGACGGCATCACGGCCGCCGTGTTCGCGGTGATGATCCCGCTGATCGTTGCCGACGTCGCTTTCGGCAGCGGGCACTTCAACCTGGCGCAAGGAATCGTCGGCACCGCGACCGGCATCGGCGCATCGCTGAGCACCGCGCTCGGCGGCTATGTCAGCGACAAGTTCGGCAATGCCACCGCCTTCATCGGGCTGTCCGGCATCGCAGCGACGGGGCTCCTGCTGATCCTGCTGGTGATGCCGGAAACCAGGCGAACCGGCATCGCGGCAAAAGAGCTGGCCGGCTGAACGAATTCAGCCGGCCAAGGCGGCGGGAGGAAGAGGAAATCAGGCATCGAGATGGTGCAGGCGCAATCTTTCCTGCAAGCGGGAGAGGTTCGGCCGGCGGCGCAATCGCCGATCATCGAATTGCCACAGGCCTTGCGGATCGTCGGCCTTAATCCGCGTCGAAAGGTCCGGCATTGGTATCCGAGAACGATCTGGAATTGGCCCTCGAGCAAGTCCGCACTGAGGCGGCGGGACCGGTTGCCGGCGTATTCGGCCCTGACACGGTGACCTGGCGGATCGACCGCGAAGCCGCCGTCTTCCTCGGCGCCGGCCGCGCGCTGCTGCTTCAACTGGCGCATCCCTGGGTCGCGGCCGCCATCGCCGAGCACTCGACGACCTTTGTCGATCCGATCGGCCGCTTCCACCGCACCTTCGACGTCGTCTTCGCCATGGTGTTCGGCTCGCTGGATCGGGCGCTGCTGTCGGCCCGGCAGCTGCATCGGCGCCACACCATGATCGTCGGCAAGATGCCTGAGACCGTCGGCCCGTTCGCGGCCGGCTCGCGTTATTGCGCCAACGACATCCCGTCACTGCGCTGGGTTCACGCCACGCTTGTCGAGTCCGCGCTGATGGCGCACGACCTCGTTCTGCCGCCGCTCTCGATAGAGGAGCGCGAGCGCTACTGGGCCGAGAGCCGGACCTTTGGCGCGCTGTTCGGACTGACGGGCGATGATCTGCCCGCCGATTGGTCCGGCTTCGCAGCCTACAACGCCGCGATGGCCCAGTCGGAGACGCTGACCGTCAGTCCGGCGGCGCAGGAGATCGCCGCGCAGATTCTTGGCGGTGCGCGGCCGTGGTTGCGGCCGCCGCGCTGGTATCGGGCGCTCACGGCCAAGATGCTGCCGGAGCGCCTGCGCGCCGGCTTCGCGCTTTCGCTCGATGAACGGGACGTCAGGTCTGCCGACACCGCGCTGCGATGGATCCGGCGCGTCTATCCGAGATTGCCGGACAGGCTGCGCTATGCCAGCCCCTACCAGGAAGCGCAGGCACGGTTGCGGGGCGAGGCTCAGCCCGACTGGATGACACGGTGTCTCAACCGCGCCTGGATCGGCCGGTCGCAGATGAATCAGCGCGGGAAGGGGTGAGAGCCAAAATCTCGTGTCCCGGACAAGCTGCAATGCGCAAGCATTGCGGCGCAGAGCCGGGACCCAGAGGAGAGGCCCCGCAATCCGAAGCGAGATGGTCCCCGGCTCAGCAGCGCACCGTCGAAGAGACGCTGCGCTGCGTCCGGGGCACGAGAGGGGAATGAGCCGGACACTCTCTCCACATCGCCGTTGCGAGCCACCGGGTCCGCGCAGAGATAGTGTTGAGAGATGCGCCGCAATGACGGAGGATGTGGAAACGACTTGGCCGCTTCCTCACGCCGACGCCAGCTTCCGATACAGCGCGCTGTAACTTCCCGCCGAGATGCTCCAGGAGAACGAGCGGCCCATGGCGCTGCGGCGCATGGTGTCGAGCTGGTCGTGGGCCATGAAGGCCTCGAAGGCGCGGCGGACGCCGCCCAAGAAGGATTCGTGTGAGGGTCTCGAGAACAGGAAGCCGGTCTCGCCGTCGGTGATGGTTTCGGCAAGGCCGCCGGTCTGGTGGCCGATCGGCAGCGAGCCGAAGCGCTGGGCGTACATCTGGCTGAGGCCGCAGGGCTCGAAGCGCGACGGCATCAATGTGAAATCACTGCCGGCGAAGATGCGGCGCGCCTGGGCGTCGTTGAAGCCGATGGTGACACCGATGGCGTCGGGCCGGCGGCGATGCGCGTTGATCAGCGCCTGCTCCAGCGCGGGCTCGCCGGAGCCCGTGACCACGATCTGCCCGCCGGCATCGACGATCTGGTCGGCGGCCGACAGCACGAGGTCGATGCCCTTCTGGTGCACGAGGCGGGCCACGATCGCGAACATCGGTCCGCGCGAGACCGCGAGACCAAACTGCTTGCGCACGTAATCCGCATTGGCTTTCTTGCCGGCCCAGTCGCCGGCGCCGAACTGCTGGGCGAGCTGGGCGCAATAGCGCGGGTCCCAGCTCTCGTCGATGCCGTTGAGGATGCCGGTGAGCTCGGCAGCGTCCGAGCGGACGCGAAGCAGGCCTTCGAGACCGCAGCCGAATTCCTCGGTCGTGATCTCGCGGGCATAGGTGCCGCTGACAGTGGTGAGATGCGAGGCGTAGACGAGGCCGGCCTTGAGGAAGGAGAGCTGGTCGTAGAACTCGACGCCGTCGATGTGGAAGGAGCTTTCGGGGACCCCGATCCGCCGCAGCGACTCCTTCGGGAAGAGGCCCTGATAGGCGAGATTGTGGATGGTCAGGATCGACGGCAGCTTGGCGCCGCGCCAGGCGAGATAGGCCGGCACGAGCGAGGCCTGCCAGTCGTTGGCGTGGATCAGGTCTGCTGCCCAATCCTTGTCCAGATTGCCCATGGCCAGCTCAGCGGCGGCCGAGGCGAAGCGCGCAAAGCGGATGTCATTGTCCGGCCAGTCGCGCCCGGTTTCGTCGCCATAGGGATTACCGGGCCGGTCGTAGAGTTGCGAGCACAACAGCACATAGACCGGCACGCCGTCCTTGGTCGCGGCCCGGCCGAGCGAGCAGGCCGGCATCTCGGCGAACGCCGGACAGCGGCCAACGACCTGAATATGCGTGAGTTGTTCGATGATGTCGCGGTAGCCGGGCAGCATGACCCGGATATCGGCGAAGGGGCGGAGTGCTCGGGGGAGGGCGGCGGAAACGGCTCCAAGCCCGCCGACGCGGACAAAGTCGTCCATCTCTGTCGTGACGAACAAGACCCTCAAGAACGATTGCCCTCTTCCGATCCCGTTTGCTGCTATGCAAGAACGGGTCCAGTTGCCCCTGGAATTCTCAAGCCCCCCGCGAATGCGCCGGTTCGGTAAAGACTTTCCTACTCAGCCGCCGCCCTCTAGGGTCGACGCACCAACAACAAAGAACATTGATTGTTCCTAGACGATCCAAGGACAGGGCGAGGACGCGGCAGGCATGCAGCTAGCAGATAAGCATGAGGGGACGACGACAAAGGCCTTTGCCGGCCTCAGAGTGCTGGATTTTTCGACCACCATCGCCGGTCCCCATTGCGCGCGGATGCTCGCCGACATGGGGGCGGAGGTCATCAAGATCGAGACCGACGGCGGCGAGACGATGCGGACCCGGCCGCCGCTGCGCAAGGGCTGCAGCACCGTGTTCGGCCAGCTCAATGTCGGCAAGAAGAGCGTCGTGCTCGACCTCAAGTCGGAGGACGGCAAGGAGGCGGTCCGCCGGCTGGCCGCGACCGCGGACGTCCTGGTTGAGAATTTTCGCCCCGGCGTGATGCGCCGGCTGCGGCTCGACTACGACAGGATGCGCGTGCTCAACCCGAAGCTGATCTATTGCTCGATCTCGGGCTACGGCCAGAGCGGGCCGTCGGCCGAGCTGCCGGCCTATGCGCCGGTGATCCATGCGGCCTCCGGCTACGACATGGCGCATCTCGCCTACCAGCCCGGCCGCAATCGCCCGGACTATTGCGGCATCTATCATGCCGACGTCATCACCGGCACTTACGGCTTCGGCGCGATCGCCTCTGCGCTCTATCAGCGCACCGTCAGCGGGCAGGGCCAGCACATCGACGTCTCCATGTTGGAATCGATGCTGACGCTGACCTTGACCGAGTTGCAGAGTGCGCAATTCGCGGTGAAGCCGCCGCCGCGACCGATGTTCGGGCCGACCGAGACTGCGAACGGCTATGTCATGATCACCATCGCTAGCGAGAAGACGTTTCAGGAATTAATGGGGGTGATCGGCCGCCCGGAATGGATCGTCGATGCCCGCTTCGCCACCTATGGCGCGCGTCGCGACAATTGGGCGGACCTGATGGACGGGGTCGAAGCCTGGTCGCGGCAGCTTTCGACCGCGGCATGTCTCGCCGCGCTTGGCGCGGCCGGCGTGCCGGCTTCGGCCTACCGCACCGTGGCCGAAGCGCTGGCCGATCCGCAGCTCGCGCACCGGCAGGCGCTCTCTGCTGTCGAGGACGAAGGCGGCTCGTTCCAGGTGCTCAATCTGCCGTTCCGGATGTCGGGCGCCGACACCGCGCCGGGCAGGACGATGGCCGCGCTCGGTCAGCACACGCGCGAATTGCGCGAAGCGATCGGCCTCGCCGACGACGCGCCAATTCCGTCGGGCAAAACCGCCGTGCGAGGCTGACGAACCGCATCGTGTGGCAGGCAATCCGGGTTTGCATGTGGCCGGCTTGCTACGATCCACCGGGGTCGACTAAGACGGCTGGCACGTTTGTCTCGCCCGGCCGGGCATGGCATGCTGGCGCGACAACAAGAAGCATGCGGGAGGACGCCGATGAAGAGTTACAAGGTCGCCGATTTCAAGGCGCCGCTGCAGGAGTTCGACGAGGCCACGCCGCAGCCGCCGGGCACGCAGGTGCTGATCAAGGTGAAGGCCGCCGGCGTCTGCCACAGCGACCTCCACATCTGGGAAGGCGGCTACGATCTCGGCCACGGCCGCAAGCCGCTGTCGCTGAAGGACCGCGGCATCAATTTGCCGCTGACCATGGGCCACGAGACCGTCGGCGAGGTCCTCGCGTTCGGTCCTGATGTGAAGCCGACCGATCAGGGCGATCTCAAGCTTGGCGACGTTGGCCTGGTCTATCCCTGGATCGGCTGCGGCAAATGCGCGACCTGCCTTGGCGGTGACGAGAACATGTGCCTGACGCCGCGCTCGCTCGGCGTCTATTGCGACGGCGGCTATTCCGACCACATGCTGGTGCCGCATCCGCGCTACCTGCTCAATCTGAGGGGACTCGATCCCGCGACCACCGCGCCTTATGCCTGTTCGGGCGTCACCACCTACAGCGCGCTGAAGAAGGTCGAGCAGCATTTTGACACGCCGATCGTGATGTTCGGCGCCGGCGGCCTCGGCCTGATGGCGCTGTCGCTGCTCAAGGCGATGGGCGGCAAGGGCGCGATCATGGTCGACATCGACGCCAGGAAGCGCGAGGCCGCGGAGCAGGCCGGCGCGCTTGCGACCGTCGATCCCAAGGCAGCCGATGCGCTGGAGCAGCTCGCGAAGAAAGCGGGCGGGCCGATCGGCGCCGTGATCGACCTCGTCGGCAATGCCGCGACGACCCAGCTCGGCTTCGATTGCCTCACCAAGGGCGGCAAGCTCGTCATCGTCGGCCTGTTCGGCGGCGGCGCGACCTGGGCGCTGCCGCTGATTCCGATCAAGGCGGTGACGATCCAGGGCAGCTATGTCGGAAATTTGCGCGAGACGCAGGAGCTGCTCGATCTCGTGCGCACCAGGAAGGTGCCGCCGATCCCGGTGACGACGGCACCGCTCGCCAAGGCCAACGACGCGCTGCTGCAATTGCAGCAGGGCGCGGTGGTCGGCCGCACGGTGCTGATGCCGTAACCGAACGCGCTCTCCGCCGTCATTGCGAGGAGCTCTTGCGACGAAGCAATCCAGAATGTATCCGCAGATGCAGTTCTGGATTGCTTCGCTTCGCTCGCAATGACGATTTGGCTTGTTCCCTTCCTTGAGATCCCCCATGTCCGCAAACAACACCTTCCACGTCGCCGTGCTTGCCGGCGACGGTATCGGCCCTGAGGTCATGGCGCCGGCCATCGAGGTGCTGCGCAAAATCGAACAGAAATCGGACTTGCGCTTCCGCTTCACCGAGGCGCCGGCTGGCGCCAACCATTATCTCGCGACTGGCAAATCGATGTCCGACTCCACCATCAAGCTGTGCGAGGAGGCTGACGCGATCCTGCTCGGGGCCTGCGGCCTGCCGTCAGTGCGCTACCCTGATAATACCGAGATCGCGCCGCAGATCGAGCTGCGCTTCATCTTCGACCTCTATGCCGGCGTCCGTCCGGCGCGGCTCATTCCGGGCGTGCCGAGCCCGATCGTCGGCGCCGATGCGCGCGGCATCGATCTCGTGGTCATCAGGGAATCCACCGAAGGCCTGTTCGCCTCGATGGGCAAGGGCATCGTCACCCATGAGGATGCGCGCGAAACCCTGGTGATCACGCGCAAGACCTCCGAGCGCCTGTTCGAGTTCTCGTTCCGTCTCGCCGAGCGGCGCAAGGCGCGTGGCAAGCCGGGGTCGCTTGCCTGCGTCGACAAGGCGAACGTGTTCAAGGCGTTTGCGTTCTTCCGCCGGATCTTTGACGAGGCCGCCAGGCGGCATCCGGACGTGAAGATCGATCACCTCTATGTCGACGCCTGTTCGGCCATGCTGGTCAAGCGTCCCTGGGATTTCGACGTGATGGTGATGGAGAACATGTTCGGCGACATCGTCTCGGACATCACCGCCAGCCTGATCGGCGGCCTCGGCATGGCGCCGTCGGCGGACATCGGCGACAAATACGCGGTGTTCCAGCCCTGCCATGGCACCGCCCCCGATATCATGGGGCAGGGCAAGGCCAATCCCACCGGCATGATCCTGTCCGCGGCGATGATGCTGGATTGGCTCGCAGACAAGCACGGCATCGAGAGCGCGGCGGAAGCCGGCGAGACGATCGAGCGCGCGGTCGATCGGATCTACGCCGGCGGCATCAAGCCGATGGAGTTCGGCGGCAGCAACGGCACGGCCGACATTACGAAAGCGGTGCTTGCGGCGCTGTAGGTCACGCGCGCATCATCGCTGGCGAAGCCCGTGACGGGATGCCGACGGCGAGATCCAACGACGGCCGTTGTGCTGCACGCCGGACCTCGCAAGAGCTGCGTCGATGCGCTTCTATTTCTTCTTCGCAGGCCCGAAGTCCGGCTGCCAGGCGGCGTCTTTGCGGCTCGGAGCCGCAGCGATCACCTTGGTCTTTTCCTTCTTCGGTTTCTTGGTCTCTCGATTGCCGCGTTGCTGTCCCTTGGCCATGGCGTCCGTCTCCTGTTGCGGGGCGAGTTCGTTCAGTTCGTCCGATTGCAGCACGCGTCCGCGCGGTGTGCAGACGCGCACGTCCATGCAGCCCTCGCGCAGCAGTTTTCGCGCCAGGCGCAGCGCGCCAATCGCGGTGCCGCGGCCGAGATTGGCGCTGCCATACTCATTTGTTCCCGTGACCAAATAGGGCACGCGCGTTGCCCTAGCCATTGAAGATGGCCGCGGCACACACCAGAAGCAGAAGGAATAGCGGAACGATCACCGGCGGGACGATCCATTCCGAGGCGCGAAAGCGCGACATCGAACGCTCCTGCAGCTCTGTCGGCGGGAGCGCACGTGACCCTCAGTCACCGGTCGATGCCGTTGGAAGTGCGGTGATGCGACGACCGTACGCCTGTGGCCGGCCGATAGCGAGCCCTAAAACGCCGCAAGCGCTCGGCCGTGGCGTCAGCGCCTGCAGCATGGTGACGAAAGTACTGGCTATCGTCGTGCAATGGGCGCATGGTCGGCGTCGCCGGTCGGTTGGGCCCCCTCTTGCGAAAGGCGTGCATGACCATCCGTTTTCGGCAAGAAACTCTCGCGTTCAAGCATCCGGTCCCCGTCCGCGGCGATCTCGCAAAGGCACTGGTTGCGGTCCGGAGCGCCGCCCATGACTGACCGGCCGGTCGATCTCGACAAGCACCGCGGCATGGCCGCGCAGAAGGCGACCGATCTCCGTCGCGCGTTGGCTGACGTTGAAGCGCAGGTCAGGGAGTTGCGCGAGCGAGAGGCCGATCTGGAGAACCGCATGATGACGGTGCCCGCCGCGTCATGGCCGGAGGCAGCGGTGAAGGCCCGCCATTTGCTCAACCTCTACGTCGCGAGCCTGCCGGGCGAGGATACGCGGCATCGTGCGCTCGTGGCGGCGCTGTTCGACGATTTCGCCAGGCTTGCAGGAGAAGGCTGAGGCCGGTCCGGCCGCACGCCTCTTCGTCACGCGCGATGCACGCGGCGTCCGGGCAGCCGATGGCGCAGAGTGATGGATCGACGGGTGATCACGTCAACACAAGGGAGTATGCCATGACGCTCACGAGCGGTCGCTACATCGGCCACGAATACGATCGGATGATCGTTCTGTTCTCGATGCAGGATGGCGCCAGGGAGATCGCATGCGCGATCTCGACCTCCGCGATGGACTATCTTGAACGTGGTCCGCAGGCGAGGCCCGAGCAGCGCGAAGCCCAGTTCACTCGGCTTCGCGACCGCATCGAGGCCCGCGCCGCGAGCAAATATCGCGCGACGGAGTTCGAAGGCACCCCGCCAGGAATCGTGCTGCGGAGCATCGATTTCAGAACGTAGGGATCCATCCGCGACGAGGAACCGCGAGATCGTGCCGCTCGCCCGGGATTCTGACGCAGAGGTTCTGCTGACTACGGACGTGCGTTGCCGGCGAGCTGCGGCAAAGGCGCCTTGCGCTCCGGAAGCTTCTTTTTCGGCGGCGCCGGAAGCAGTCCTTCCCTGATCGCCTGTTTCCGGGCGAGCTTGCGGGCCCGGCGGATGGCCTCGGACTTTTCGCGGGTCTTCCGCTCCGAGGGCTTCTCGTAGGAGCGTCGCTGCTTCATTTCCCGGAAGACGCCCTCGCGCTGCATCTTCTTCTTCAGCACGCGCAGCGCCTGATCGACATTGTTGTCGCGGACGAGTACCTGCAATTGGATCTCCTTGGCTGGGCTGCGAAATGCGACAAATCCTGCATGGCAGCCAGCTGCGCAGGAGCTTCATTGCAATTGTGAGGTTGATAGCGACGGCGATCTTCAGCGCCGGCCTCGAACAAGCGAGCTATTTGTCGCAAGCGATACAGTTCGGTGACAACGACGTCACCACTCCCGGGCAGCCGTGTCAATCCATAAAGCTTTCCTCGCAGGCCAACGGGCCTGCGAGGGGGGCGTTTCGCCTCGAAGGAGGTCTGACTGCGCCTTGGTCGAGCGCGCGCGAGAAAAAGGGGCCCGCGGGCCCCTTCCTAGTTTACCAACGGCGCCAGTAGTGATGACGCCAGCCCCACGGGCGTGGCCCGTAGAAGCGGCGCGGGCCGTAAAAGCCGTATGCGCCGTAAAAGTTCGGACGCCACCAGCAGCGGCCCCAGGGGTTACATACCCAGCGCACCTGATCGACGTCGGCCGCCGGGCCCTTTGCAATCTGGTCCGCCTGCGGAATGCCGTTCGGCATTGCCGCAAAGGCCGGTCCTGAAGCGAGCGCCACACCACCTATCGCAGCCAGACCAAGAACAGCAAATTTGAGTTTCATCGCAATCTCCCTCGTTGGTGGCGAGAGAACTTTCGACAGATCAACTGGTTGCTATGGTGGTTCGGCGGCGCGAGGAATTTAATCTTCCTGAATAGAGGTTCAGCTTCACTTTCCCTGGAACTGCGGCTGACGCTTCTCCATGAAGGCCTGACGGCCCTCCCGAAAATCTGCCGAGTCCATGCAAGCGTTGCCGATCGCCTTGATCGTGCCCATGTCGCGCTGGCTTTCATCCTTCAGCACCTGCGCGATGGTGATCTTCGCGGCCTTGATCGCGAGCGGGGCGTTGTGCGCGATCGTCTCGGCCATCGCCATGGTCTCGCCCCAGAGCTGATCGTCCGGGAATAGGCGCTCAACGAGCCCGATGCGCAGCGCCTCGGCGGAATCGATCCGCATGCCGGTATACATGAGAAGCCGCGCCCAGGACGGGCCGACCAGCGAGACCAGATGCTTCAAGCCGTCATAGCCATAGGCGATGCCGAGCTTTGCGGCGGGAATGCCGAACTGGCTGTCATGCGCGGCGATGCGGATGTCGGCGAGCATCGCGACCTGCATGCCGCCGCCGAGGCAAAAGCCCTGGATGCAGGCGATGGTCGGCTTGGGATAGTCGGCGAGCAGCGCGCGCTGGGCGGCGCTGCGTTTCGCATATGCCTCGGACGCAGCGGCGTTGTGCCGGACCTTCTCGAACTGGCTGATGTCGGCGCCCGATACGAACGCCTTGCCGCCGGCGCCGCGCAGGATGACGACGCGGACCGCATCGTCGTCGCGCAAGGCGATCAGCGCCTCGCCAAATCCCTCCCACATCTCCAGCGACATCGCATTGCGCTTGCCGGGATTGTTGAAGGTGACGACGCCGACGCCGCCGGCCGTGTGCTTGAGGATCCTGCCGTCGGCATAGGAGGTTTCATTGGAGAGGTCGGGCATCGCGCGCTCGCTTGTCTTAGGCCAGGTCCAATGTGCGGCCCGGCGAAGGCCCCGGTCAACCGCGGCGAGGAAGTCGGCTTTGCATCCGCCCGTAGCGCGATTGCATGCCTACTGCGCCATATGCGCGGTAAGCGGATGGCTGCCGGCGTTGCTGAAGAACGCCGCCTCTTCGGCGGTCGCCTCCAGCAGCTGCTCGTCCTGGTTATAGACGTCGTTGCGGAACTGGACGGTCTGGTCCCTGGTCATCCACGCCGTGAGATAGACCCAGGCCACCGGCACCTTCTTCGCCATGGCGATGTCGAGATGCTGGCCGCTGGCGATCTCTGCATCGATCGCGGCGCGACTCCATTTCGGCTGGTCCTTGAGCAGCCAGGCGGCGAGGTCGCGCACATTGTCGACGCGCGAGCAGCCGTGGGAATCGAAACGGTAGTCGTCGCTGAACAGATTGCGCTGGTTGGTGTCGTGCATGTAGACCGAATAGGCGTTCGGCATGTCGATCTTGACTGCGCCGAGTGCGTTGAAGGTGCCGTTCTGCTGGCGCACGGTGAAGTTCGGCGTGTGCGTGCCCGACCAGTCGACCGAATGCGGATCGATCGGATTGTCGTGGGCGTCGAGCACCTCCATGTGCATGCGCGCCAGATAGGTCGGATCTTTGCGCATATGCGCGGATATCTCGGTCTTGGCGATAGACGACGGCACCGTCCAGGTCGGGTTGAGGACGACACTAGTGATCTGCGCCGTCAGCGTCGGCGAGGGCTTTTCGGTCTTGCCGACGATGATGCGATAGCGCCGCACGACGACATCGTTCTCGACGGCCTCGGCAAAGGCGGCGGGGATGTTGACCACGACATAGCGCTGGCCGAAGCCGAAATTCATGTTCTCGAGCCGCTGCAGCGAAGCCTCCAGCTGCCGGATGCGCTTCTGGACCGGAACGTTCATCGCCGCCACCGTGCGCGGCGTCATCAGGCCGGTCGGCGCGAGGCCGTGACGGGCCTGGAAGCGTCTCACGGCATCCGCGAGATCCTGGTCGAACGCGCCGGTCGCCTTCTCGGCGGCGAGATCGCCGGAGACGATCAGCCGCTTGCGCAGGAGCTCGTCGTGGGCGCCCTGGACACCGGACGCGAATTTGGCGTCGGCCGGGATCATCGGCCAGCCGCCGCGTACTGCAAGGTCGGAATAGCTCAGGGCCGCGTCCTTGATCCTTTGCGCGCTGCCTTCGTCATAGGTCGGCTCGTGGGTCATCGCGAGTGCCGCGGCCGAACGGCTCTCCGGCGTCGAGGCGGCCATGGTGGCCACCCTCGGCGCGGCCGCATGAGCCGGGTTCGCCGCCGCCGGCACCGTGCCTGCCGTCGCCGGCTTAGGACCGGCCTGTCCAATGGTCTCCGCCTGCGCCAGCGCGGAGGCGCTCGTGAGCACACCGACGGCAATGATCATCATCGCATGGCGTTTCGACATCTGTCCCATCTTCCCCATGAGAACGAGGCCCGCAGGGCCCTCGCATTGGCAATTCCGGCTGCCGCGCTGCGCGCGCCGATTCGCAAAACTCGGCGAAAAATTACGGCACCAATGTTGAGGTCCCATTAAGTACGGCAGGCGAAAGCCTCGCGCTTCCGCTGCGGAGGCTCTCGATTGGGTCGCAGCACGGGCGGGATGGGTTCGCGAAATTCGCGGCGGATGGCCGCCAAGCGGACAAGAAAAAAGGGCGGCCAAGCCGCCCTGAGAAAGGCCGCGCGCAGGCGCGCGCCCCAATCTGATTCAGTCGGTCTCATTCAATCCGGCCGCGCCCCCGCGACGCGGCGGATTGAAGATCGGCCGTAGCGGCCAGACCCGATCTCAGCTTTCGTTCGCTGCGATCGATTCCATCAGCGAGACGAGCTGACGCTGGACCGTCTGGTCCTTGATCTTGCTGTAGGCGCGCAGCAGCCGGAGGCTGAAGGCGCTGTCGAGGAAGAGCAGGCTCTCCACTTCGCGGGCCTTGTTGTCGCCGTCATAGAAGAAGGTCACGGGCACGTCGAGGGCGGAGGCGATCTGCTGAAGCCGAGCTGCGCCGACGCGATTGACGCCCTTCTCGTATTTCTGGACCTGCTGGAAGCTGACGCCGAGCTTTTCGCCCAGCTCGGCCTGCGAGATCTTCATCTCGACGCGCCGCAGACGGATCCGTTTACCAAGCTCAATGTCCGGCTTGCCGGCACTGCGCTGCTTCATTCTCTTCGCCGCTGCTTTCATCTCTGTTTTCACCTTTGTTCTTCGGTTGAAAATCCCCCGAAGAGCTGGGTCAGGGGTTCGCCCATATACGAGTCCTTGAATTCATGCGGATGCACGAACTCTTCCTTAAACCACGGGAAGCGAGCCGGATTGAAAGCCTCGATCAGCCAGTCAATCATGTGCCGCACGCGTGGGATCCGGCCGCTACCGGGATGGTAGGACAACCAGATATCCAGCGGTCGGTTCAACTCGACCTCCAGTGGAATCAACTTCCCGCCAAGCGCAATGGCGTAGCTTGGGAATACGCCGATTCCGGCGCCATTCGCGACCGCCCAGTAGTTGGCGCTTGAGACGTTGGTTTTCATGACCAGGAGGTCACGCTCCGGAACGCCCGGGAAGAAGCTCTCGAAAGTTTCCTTGGCCGCGAGCTGGTCGGCGAATTGCAGCACCAGGCGGTGCTTGATCAATTCCAGGGCCGAGCGCGGCGTGCCGTATTTCTCAAGGTATTTTTCCGAAGCCCAGAACATCAGATGCATGCAGCCGAGCCGCACCAGCTTGACGTCGAGCGCGGAGGGACGCGACAAATGGATGGCGACGTCGGCCTCGTGGCGGGAGACGTCGGCCGAGCGCATTGCACAGTGCAGGTCGACCAGGATGTTCGGATAGGCTTGCTGGAATTCGACCAGCCGGGGCGCGAGCCAGAACGTGCCCAATCCCTCGGTGACGGCGACGCGCACCTCGCCGGACAGGACGTTGGCGGTCGAATCGCTGGTGCGCAACACGTCGAACGCCGCCGCCTCCATGCGTTCCACGGCGGAGACCACCATCGCGCCTTCGTCGGTGAGATGCGTGCCATGGACGTCGCGGGTGAACAGGGTGGTGCCGGTCTGGCGCTCGAAATCATCGATGCGGCGGCGGACGGCGTTGATGGACAAGGACAGGCGTTCTGCCGCCGAGCGGAAACTGCCGCATCGGACGACTTCCAGGAAGATGCGGGCCGCGTCCCAATCGGAGAGGCCGCTGAGATTTGTCTTTGAGCGTTCTTCCAACGGAACGCCCCTTTCCGCCAAGGAGTGCATACAAGTCCCTTCGGGTTGCTAAACTGGCAGAATCTGGCGCAAACCACAACTATGACGGGTTGGGGACCGGCGAGTTTTGAACGCCATCCTTACTATCTGGGCGAGTGGTATTGGGGTGCAGCCGAGGGCTGGGACAAAGGCTGGAATCGGGCAGACCATCGCCCGAATAGGGGTATAGCGTGAGTTCCGTTGCGAGCCGGGAAATGGCTGCGGGATTGTCGGCGTTGTCCGCAATAGCTGTGCTTGCGCGCAAGCAGGCACCGCCGTTCGGGATGGATCGATCACAGCGTGCCGCGCGTTTGCTCCCGGGCCGCCGCGGCAATGGCGGAGCGGCGCTGATCGCCGGAACCGCGGTTTCAACTCAGAAACAGATTGAAATCATCTTCGGAGGCGCAGCGGCCTCATGCTATCTTCGGCAACCCATGGGGGCCGAAGGGTTGGTTGCCAACACGTCTCGCAGGCCGAATTAACGGAAGAACGCCGGTGTCGCATTCAGACGAACAGTTGCAGTCGGTGCTGGAGACCCTTGAGGAGTGCCGCAAGGTCCTCAACGAGATCAACAGCCGTGAGTCGGCCGAACTGCTGTCCATCGTCATCCTCGACGTGCGGATGAAGCTCAAAGGAATTGACAGCGCCGATCTCAAGGCGCTGTGCGACGAAATGCTGCGGAACGCCGAGAGCGAACCGCAGCCTCCTTCCAAGCAGACGCAGGACCAGCCCCGGCGTCCGCTGCTCCGCGTGGTGAAGTAGCCGCGCCGCCGAATCTCGCTTTTTGGCGAGATTTGCGCGCGTCCCGATGCCGCATCTGTGATCGCAGATGGCGTCGGCGGGAGCCCTGGTTTGATCGCGCCTCTGTTGCGGATTCGTAGCTATCGGCTACACCAGAGCCGTTCGGCTCCGGCGCGCGCATCCCCCGCGCGTGGCCAAAGAGCCTGAGATGGCCCCGACTGCATCATGCAACATGTTTCGATCCCGGCGGCGCTGATTGCCGGCCTCGTCAGCTTCCTCTCCCCTTGCGTACTGCCCCTGGTCCCGCCCTATCTGATCTATCTGACGGGCGCCACAATCGAGCATGTCGAGAGCGACGAGCCGGTCTCGGCCTCCAAGCGCGCGATCATGATGGCGGCGCTGCTGTTCGTGCTCGGCTTCTCCACCGTGTTCGTGGCGCTCGGCGCCAGCGCCTCGCTGATCGGTGGCTTGATCCGCGCCTGGTCGGCGGAGCTCTCGATCGTCGCCGGCATCGTCATCATCGTCATGGGCCTGCACTTCCTCGGGCTGACGCGGATCGGCCTGTTGATGCGCGAGGGACGCTTGACCGCGCCCAAGCCCGTCGGGCCTTGGGGTGCCTATGTCATGGGCCTCGCCTTCGCCTTCGGCTGGACGCCCTGCATCGGCCCGATCCTCGCCGCGATCCTCTCGATCGCCGCGGCCGAAGCGACGGTGACGAAGGGCGCGGGCCTGCTCGCGGTCTACTCCGCCGGCCTTGGCATTCCCTTCCTGATCGCCGCGCTGATGATCGAGCAGTTCTCAAAACTGTTCGCACGCATGAAGGGCCAGCTCGTCAATGTCGAGCGCGCCATGGGCGTGCTGATGGTGATCACCGGCATCGGTTTTCTCACCGGTGCGGTCTCCAATGTGAGCATCTGGCTGCTGGAGACGTTCCCGGCGTTGCAGACGATCGGGTAGGTCGCGCGGCTCGTATTGGCGGCTTTCAGGACTAATGCGGAAGTGCGTTTGTTCGGTCGCCATCTTCGGCCTTTGACCCATTGCCGATGCCCCATGAAGCCCATTGAGGCAAGCCCGGCGAACTCCGCCGGGACGGGAAGAGACCGATACCCCGATCAACGAGCCCTGGCCCCCAGATCCTGCGCAAAGCGGATAAGATAGCCATCTGGATCTTGCACCAGGAACTGCCTGTTGCCGCGCTCCTCACCAGCGATCCGATACCATGCGTCGTGACATTCTCTAAAGAGAGCCCAGTTGTGCCGGTTCAATGCGTCGAGAAGGGGCGACACGGAGTCGACGAATACTTGAAAATTAATGCCGCGCCCCAATGGCCGCTCCAAAGCCCCGGTTTCCCAATTACCATTTCTTTGGTTCAGCATGACCTGCGCCCCTTGTAGCTCGATGTACATGAAGAGATTCTCAGGTCGTTGATAGGCAATCTGGAAACCGAGAATATCGCACCAAAAAGTCTTGCTGTGTGCAAGATCATATACGTCGAGCTCGGGTACGAGCCGAGCAAAGCCACCGATTGGTAACCTGTCCGCCATTACTCCCATGATAGGCTAGTCCTCCGGGCTCAGTTCAATGGCGCCTATGAGAGACCAGCCCCATGTCTCCACCTCATAGGTGACTTCGACATCTAGGTGCAAACCAAGTGTGACTAGGTGCAAACAGTACGGGGACCTATTGCGGCAACTTCCGGTTCTGGCCAAGGCCGACGCGCAGTCATGTCAGGATCAACATCACGTTGCGAGAGCAAAGCAGACGCGACGATTTTTGAGTGCACGCCTAATTGACCGCGAAACGCGACAGCGCCTCGCGGTCGATCTCGATGCCGAGCCCCGCACCGTCGGGCACCCGCACGACGCCGTTCGCGTGCTCGATCGGCTCTTTCAGGATCGCCTGCCGGATCGGATGTTCGGTGCAGTCGAGTTCGAGCAGAGGCTCGAGCGGGGCCAGCGAGGTCGGCGTGTGCGAGGGCAGCACGGCGAGAAGCTGGAGCGAGGCCGCGATCGCAATTCCGGTGCCCCACACATGCGGATTGTAGCGGATGCCGAAGGCTTCGCTCATGTCGGCGATCTTCTTGCATTCGGTGAGGCCGCCGGCGGCGCAGGTGTCGGGCTGGGCGATGTCGAGCGCATGGGAGGCGAACAGCTCGCGGAAGCCGAAGCGGGTGAACTCGCACTCGCCGCCGGCGATCGGGATCGTCAGCGACGACTTCACCGCACGATAGCCCGCGACGTCCTCTGGCGGCACCGGCTCCTCGAACCATCCGATGTCGTAAGGCTCGATCATGCGGCCGAGCCGGATCGCGGCGACCGCGTCATAGGCGTGGTTCGCATCGACCATCAGCGCGACGTCGCCGCTGATCGCCTCGCGCACCGCGCGCGTCACCGCGGCATCCTCCGCGATGCCGAAGCCGACCTTCAGCTTCACCGCGCGAAACCCTGCCGCGGCATAGGCGGCGGCTTCCTTCGGCAGATATTTTAGCGGATCGCCCGACTTGCGCCGGTAGAGTCCGGTCGCATAGGCCTGCACCTCCTTGCGCGCCGCGCCTCCGAGAAGCACATAGGCGGGCACGCCAAAGTGCTTTCCCTTGATGTCCCAGAGCGCGATGTCGATGCCGCTCAGGCCCTGGATCACGACGCCCTTCTGGCCGTGATCACGCAGCCGCGCATAGATGGCCTGCCACAGCACGTCGGTGCGCAGCGGGTCCTCGCCGATCAGCCAGGGCGCGACGCTCGCGACCACCGCCGCCGTCATCCGCGCCGGCCCGTAGCATTCGCCCCAGCCGGTCAGCCCTGAATCGGTCTCGATCTCGACCAGCATCGCGGTGCGGGTGTCGTACCAGGCCCGGGAATAGGCGAAGGGCTGCGAGAGCTTTGCCTGAAGGATATGGGTGCGGACAGCTGTGATCTTCATTACCGATATCCCCGTTCACCGCGCCTCGTCCAGCGCGCAAGTCACCGTGCAGACGACGCCGTGCGGCAGGAAGTCGACGGTGGCCTCGCCGCCGAGCTGGTCGCGCGCGCTGCGCTCGATCAGGCGCGAGCCGAAGCCGCGCCGCACCGGCGCCGTCACCGGCGGTCCGCCGATCTCGGTCCAGATCAGCCGCAGCCGCGCCTTCGCATCGACGATGACCTCCCAGTCCAGCGTCACCCGGCCGGTCTCATTGGAGAGCGCACCGTATTTCGCGGCATTGGTGGCGATCTCGTGCACGATCATCGACAGCACCACGGCCAGCCGCGGCGACAGCGGCACGGCGGGACCGGCCATGCGGATGCGGTCGGGATTGCTCAGCAGGAACGGCTTGAGCGCGCGGGCGATCACGTCGCGCAGCTCCGAGCCCGCCCATTTCTCCTGGCTCAGCAGATTATGCGCTTCGGCGAGCGCGCCGAGCCGTCCCTCGAACTTGGCGCGCTCGTCGCGGCTGGCGCTGCGGAAGGTCTGCACCGCGATCGCCTGCATCAGGGCCAGCGTGTTCTTGACGCGATGGTTGAGCTCGTCGATCAGGAGATCGTGCAGCATCTCGCCGCGCGCAATCGTGGTCGCCATTCTGACCGCAAAAGTGAGGCCGATCAGCAGCAATATGCCACCGATCAGGCTGGTGACCGCGATGTTGCGCCAGAGCGGGGCGATCAGCGAGCGCTCGGTGACGCCGGCGGCGACGGTCCAGCCGGTCAGGCGGGATCGCGTATAGGCCGAGGCCAGCGCAACGCCGTCGAGCGAGACGCTCGACAGCACCGCCTCGGGCGCCTCGAACATCGCATGGTAGAGCGAGGGCGAAGCCTGCTTGCCGAACGTCTCGTTCGGATTGGGGACACGCGCGAATACCATGCCCTTGCTGTCCAGCAGCGACACCGTCCATTGCGCGTCGGGACGCTGCCGCTCGACCAGATGCTGGAAGAAGCCGATCGGCGGGCTGAAGGAGAGCGCGTAGACGACCTGGCCGTCGCGCAGCACGGGGATTTCGACCGTGACGATCGGGTGCTTCTTGGTCGATCCGGTGAACAGATCGGAGAATTGCGGTGACTTGCTCGTGAAGACCCGCTCGACGATCTCCCGGTTGTTGCGCGGCGGCAGGCTCGCCGTGTCGGTCGTGAGCGTCGAGAACAGCTGGTGCCCGGAGCGGTCGGCCAGCAGCAGGACGCTGTCCTCGCCATACTGGTTGATGAACCCGGCGGCGAGGCGGCGGAAGTCATCGAAATCGCCGCTGCGCAAGGAGTCGCTCAGCGCGAGCACCTGCAGGCCGCCCGTCATCCGCTGCACCTCGGAGTCGAGCACGAGGCGCATGCTCCGCACCGTCTCGAGCACGCGGCGCATGGCGTCGCTGCGGTCCTGGCGGTAGTTGGAGTAGGCGAGGCCGACCGCGAAGACAATCAGCGGCAACATTGTTCCCGTGACCAAAAGGGCGAGCCGGACCGGCAGGGAGAGCTTTGACAAACGCGGGCGTCCCGTTCCAGCGCAGGCGGCGCCGGATTATGGTTTTGAAAGAACCATAGGGGCGGGACTTGCGCTGCGCCACGATTTTCGCATCGCGTGGGCAGTCCCGAAAAGGGATTTTGCAGCGCAGTCCAGCAGGCCTGCGCGTCAGCTCATGCTGATTGCGGTCAGGAGTAGACACATGGCGTAGACGGCCGCCAAGCTGAGTCCGGCGATCCGGGCCTCTTGATGCGATCTCATGTGATCAACTCCGGCCAGAGCGGCCGCCGTCGCGGCGGCCGCTCGTCCATCATGCCTCAGTCGATTTCCTGGACGACCGTGCGCGAGCTGGGATCCACCAGCATCACGCGATCGCCGGAGTAGACGTAGCGATACTTGGTCAGCGACGGACCCCAGTCCGCCGGAACGGCCTCGAGCTCGACATCGCTCGGAACCGTCGCGCCGACCACGATCTTCTCCTTCGTCGTTACGGGGCGGATGCGATGCTCGGTGACGTAGGATTTGATCTTGGTGCGGTATTGCGGCTCGATCTGCACCGCGGCGCCGTGACTGGTTCCGGTGGTGGTCACAACGGTGGATTGCGCGAACGCGCCGGTCGAGATCAGAACCACTGCTGTGGATAGCAGGAACAGCTTCTTCATCTTGTTCTCCTCATCGGGAATAGGCACCGCAACAACATCCCGCCGTGCACAGTGTTCCCAGCCGGAGGAACAATTTGCCTCTTTTTCCCGTTTGCAAATCGGCCGGGCCGAATGCCCGGTGCATGGAGGAGGAGAAAATGAAACTGAGAATTGCGACCGCAGCGTTGATGGTAGCTGCAATGTCCCTGCCGGCGTTCGCGGCCGACGAGTTCTATGTCGTCCAGGACGTCAAGACCAAGAAGTGCACCGTCGTCGACAAGAAGCCGACGGACGCGTCCATGACCGTCGTCAGCCCGTCGGGCACGATCTACAAATCGCGCACCGAAGCCGAAAGCGGCATGAAGACCGTCAAGGTCTGCACGTCAAACTGAGGAGGATGACAAATGCCAGTTCTAATTCTGTGGGCCGTGCCCGCCGTGCTGGTGATCGGCGGCGGCATCTATCTGATTGGCCATTTTCACTGAACGAAAAAGCAGCGGGGCTTCGCGATCGCTCGCGGAGCCCCGCTGCCCGACACGTGCGCGATCTCAGAGGTTGCTCTGGGTGATCGCGGCATAGACCATGCTGCGCAGCTCGCGCCGGATCGGATAGGCGCTCGACGGCAGCACCTGCGTCATGAAGATCGCGATCAGCTCCTCGGCCGGATCGATCCAGAACGAGGTCGTTGCCGCGCCGCCCCAATTGTATTCGCCGGGGCTGCCGGCGATTAGCGTCTCCGCCGGGCGCATGGTCACGGCGAAGCCGAGGCCAAAGCCGATGCCGTTATAGGCGGCTTCGGAGAACAGCGAGCGCGACACCTCCGGAAGCGAACGTCCGCCGGGAATGTGATTGCTCGTCATCAGCGCCAGCGTCTTCGGGCCGATTAGCCTGACGCCGCCGAGCTCGCCGCCATTGAGCAGCGCACGGCAGAAGGTGAGATAGTCGGCTACCGTCGAGCACAGCCCGCCGCCGCCGGAGATGAAGGAGGGCGGGGTGAGAAACGAGCTCGTCGTCGGGTCGTCCTGGAGCGTCAGGCCCTCGCGGCGCTGGCCGGCATGGAAGGTCATGCCGCCGCCGGGATCGGCCGAGTAGCAGGCGGCGAAACGGTGCGCCTTGGACGCCGGGACATGGAAGTCGGTGTCGGTCATGCCGAGCGGATCGAGGATGCGTGCTTTAAGGAACTGCTCGAACGGAACGCCCGAGATCTTGCCAACGAGGTAGCCGAGCACGTCGGTCGAGACCGAGTAGTTCCAGGCTTCGCCCGGCGAGAACTCGAGCGGGATCTTTGCCAGGCCCTCGATCATGGTCTGGAGCGTGCCTGACTTCTCGACCTCGCCGATCTTCTCGCCGCGATAGGCGGCATCGACATTGGAGCGCTGCTGGAAGCCGTAAGTCAGTCCGGAGGTGTGACGCAAGAGGTCGACGATCAGCATCGGCCGGGTCGGCGGCCGGGTCAGGAACGCGGGCGCGGTGCCGGCGACGAACACGCCGAGATCCTTCCATTCCGGAATGTACTTTGCGACAGGCTCGTCGATCGCGACGAGGCCCTGCTCGACCAGCATCATGAAGGCGACGCTGGTGAGCGGCTTGGTCATGGAATAGATGCGGTAGATGGTGTCGTCCTTGACCGGCACCTTGCGCTCGACATCGGCAAGGCCCTGGACCGAGCTGTGCGCGACCTTGCCGCGGCGGTAGACCAGAAGATGCGCGCCCGGGAAGCGGCCGGGGTCGATGTAGCGGCTCTTCAGGTGTGCATCGACACGGTCGAGCGCGGCCTTGGACATGCCGACGGATTCGGGCGAGGCGGGGGTGGGGGCGAGCATCAGTTCCTCCGGGCAGTTTTGTTAGCGTTGATAGCCGAAGTGGTGGTCCCTTTCCAAGCTGGTTGCGCTTAACGCCAGCCCGCTCACTGGTGTAGGCTGCACCTTGGAACGCCTCCAGAGAGCCCGTCAGGGGCCAACGAGAAAGCGCAGGGCAAACCCATCATGACCCAATTCAACGAGACCGAACTCACCGAAGCCGTCGTCCGGAGCTTTGACCAGACACCGAATCCGCGCGCAAAATTCCTGCTCCAGGAATTGGTGAAGTCGCTGCACGATTACGTGAGCAGGACCGGTCTCACCTTCGAGGAATGGGAATACGCCATCGACTTCCTGACCCGCACGGGGCAGAAATGCACCGACACCCGCCAGGAGTTCATCCTGCTGTCCGACGTACTCGGCGTCTCCATGCTGGTCGACGCGGTCAACCACAGGGACCGCGACGGCGCCACCCAGACCACGGTGCTCGGCCCGTTCTATGTCGGCGAGCACAAGGTGACGGCGCACGGCACCGACATCTCGCCGAACAACCAGACCGGCGAACGGATGTTCGTGCAGAGCCGCGTCACCGACCTGCAGGGCAAGCCGCTCGCGAATGTCCCTGTCGACGTCTGGCACGCCGACGACGACGGCTTTTACGATTCACAGAAGCCGAACTATGACGAGGTCGGCGCCTCGGCGCGGGCGCGCTTCATCACCGATGATGACGGCCGCTTCTTCTTCCGCACCATTTTGCCGTGCAGCTATCCGATCCCGACCGATGGTCCGGTTGGCGAGATGATCGTGCAGACCAGGCGCCATCCGATGCGCCCGGCGCATGTGCATTTCCTGGTGAACGCCAAGGGCTATGAGCCGCTGATCACCCACGTCTTCATGGACGGCGACAAATATCTGGATTCCGACGTGGTGTTCGGGGTCAAGGACGACCTCGTCGCCAAGGTCGAGCCGCGCAACGATGCGACGATGCCCGACGGCACCAAGGCAAACGGGCAGTGGCACCTGATGACTTACGAATTCCACCTCAAGCCCGGCGGCGGCATGGCGCCGAAACCGCTCGGCGTGAAGGCGGCGGAGCCGGCGTGACGAAAGGCCGACCAGCGCGCGTCGCCTCTCAGCTCCCGATAAAGGCCGCCAGCTCGTCAGGCGTCCCCATGGGGAAGGCCTCCTTCATATAGTCGAGGAAGGCAGATACGCGCGCGCTCAAAAACCGGCGAGATGGATAGAGTGTCCACAACGCGATCTCTGGTCCGTCGATGTCGCCCCAATGCACTAGCGTGCCGGCGGCGAGGTCGTGACTGACCAGGGACACCGGGAGCCGTCCGGCGCCGACGCCCGCCCGGACCGCATCGCGGACCATGATGAGCGATGACAGGCGAAGGACCGGATCAACCGCGATGTGCGCTCTTCCGCTTGGCCCTGTCACTTCCCAGGTTGTTATCTGGTCGCCCGCTCCGCGCATGACAGCCGGCACAGCGAGATTGTCCCTCGGTCGTTTCAGCTCGGGGCTCGCCACCGCCACCAGCCGATCGCGCAGAAAGATTCGTCCGACAAGGCTTTCGTCCGGATCGGGATTAACCCGGATCACCAGGTCGTAGCCTTCCTCCACCATGTCGACGGCGCGATCTTCCGTCGTGACCTCTAGCCGGACCTGCGGACATTTGAGCGCGAAGCCGGCCGCGAGCTTGCCCATCGCGGTCTGCGAGAACAGCAGCGGCGCGCTGATCCGCAGCCTGCCGTGCGGCCTGTCCCCGCCCGAAGCAATTGCTGCTGCCGTCTCATCGAGCTCGGTGAGCAAGGACGCCGTCCGCTCGTAAAGGGCGCGTCCTTCCTGGGTGAGTTTCAGGGCGCGCGCGCCACGCTCGAACAGCCGCAGGTCGAGCGCGGCCTCGAGCTCGGCGACCCTTCGGGACAGGGTGGCTTTCGGGCGCCCAGCGGCCCGCGCAGCCCGACCGAACCCGCCGTGCCGGGCGACGAGATTGAAATCGGCGAGTGCGAGCAGGTCCATGGTTCCACCAGCGAGACGGTCTGTCTAGATATATCGTCTATCGGTCCAAATGTGGATCACTATTTTGCCGGGTGTCTTCTGACCCCAACCCGGAGTGATTCCCATGACCATTCTCGTTACCGGCGCCACCGGCACCATCGGCCGCCAAGTTGTCGAACAGCTCGTCAAGCGCGGCGCTGCGGTGCGCGCTCTCGTCCGCGATCCCGCCAAGGCAAACCTTCCGGCTGATGTCACCGTCGTGCAGGGCGACCTGCTCGACATCGACGCGCTCCGCGGCGCTTTTCGTGGAGTCTCCACCCTGTTCCTGCTTAACGCAGTGGTCACAGACGAATTCACGCAGGCGCTGATCGCGCTCAATCTGGCCCGCGAGGCGGGCGTCGAGCGGGTCGTCTACCTCTCGGTGATCCACAGTGACCGCTACGTGAACGTGCCGCATTTCGCGGGTAAATTCGGCGTCGAGCGGATGATCGAGCAGATGGGCTTCAACGCCACCATCCTGCGTCCCGCCTACTTCATGAACAACGATCTCACGGTCAAGGACGTGGTGACCGGCTACGGCGTCTACCCCATGCCGATCGGCAGCAAGGGCCTCGCCATGATCGACGCGCGCGACATCGGCGAGGTCGCCGCCATCGAGCTCGTCCGCCGCGAGCGATCCGCAACGTCGCTTCCGGTCGAGCGCATCAACCTCGTCGGTCCCGACACGCTGACCGGCGCGAAAGCCGCTGCGGTCTGGTCGGAGGTGCTCGGTCGCACGATCACCTATCCCGGCGACGATACCGCCGGCTTCGAGAAGAACCTCAGGCAATTTATGCCGAGCTGGATGGCCTTCGACATGCGGCTGATGAGCGAGCGTTTCCTCACCGAAGGAATGATCCCGGAGGCGGGCGACGTCGCGCGTCTGACCGCGCTCTTGGGCCGTCCGCTGCGCACCTATCGCGACTTCGTTTCCGAGATCGCGGCTTCGGCCTGATCACAATCCGCAATCCAACAAGAGGGAATTCCGTCATGACTCATTCGACTGCCCCTGATCCGCCGAAGCTCCTGGTCCTTGGCGCGACCGGAGCCACCGGTCGCCTGATCGTCAGCCAGGCCGCCGCGCGAGGCCACGACGTCACCGTGCTCGTGCGGTCCGCCGAAAAGGCGGGCGATCTGAAGGGCGCGAACCTCGTCATCGGTGATGCCCGCGACGAGTCCGCCCTGCGCGAGGCGCTCAAAGGCCGGGATGCCGTGGTCAGCGCACTCGGCACGCCGGCCAGTCCGTTCCGCGAGGTGACGCTGCTCTCGACCGGGACGCGCGCGCTTGTGAACGCGATGAAAGCGGAGGAGGTCTCGCGTCTGATCTGCATCACAGGCATCGGCGCCGGCGACAGTGCCAGCCATGGCGGGTTTGTTTTCGATAAGCTGATCTTCCCGCTGCTTTTGCGCAAAGTGTATGCCGACAAGAACCGGCAGGAGGCGATCGTCAGAGACAGCGGACTCGATTGGATTCTCGTTCGGCCTTCCATTCTGAACAACAAGCCCGGCAGCGGCGCCGTCAGGGCGCTCACCGATCTGTCCGGCTTCCATGGCGGATCCATATCGCGGGAAGACGTTGCGAGATTTGTCCTGGATCAGGTGCGCGCCGATGCGTGGCTGCATCGCTCTCCGCTAATCACGTGGTGATCGCCGGGGCCTGTGCGACGCTCCCGATCAGCGCGCGTGCAGCAATGCCAGCAGCACGACGACGGCGCAGGCGAGCGCCGCCGAGGTCAGTTTCCAGAACATCAGCGGGCTGCGCTCCAAGAGGGGCGTGATCCGCGTGTCGAGATAGGCCGGATTGGGCGTGCGCAGCTCGAAGACGAATTCGGACAGGTCCTCGTGGCGCTTGTAGGGATCAGGATGCAGCGCGCGGCGCAGCGCGCCGTCGATCCAGGCGGGCACGTTGCGGTCGTCGTCGGCCGGGCGATATTTGAGCCGCCGTACGTCCGCCTTGCGCCGGATCCTGGCGACCTGGGTGCCGTAGGGGAGCTTGCCGGTCAGCATCTGGTAGCAGATCACGGCCAGCGAAAACATGTCGGAGCGCGGCGAGCCGCCTTGCCCGAGAAAATATTCCGGCGCGGTGTACTGCACCGTTCCCAGGATGTCGTCGGTCTCATCCGGCGGCGCGGCCTCGGCGACGCCGGCGACCCTGGCCGAACCGAAGTCGATGATCTTCGCGGTGCCGGTCTTGTCGATCAGGATGTTGTCCGGCCTGAGATCCTGATGCAGCATCTCCATGCGGTGGAAGGCGCGCAGGCCCGCCGCGATCTGCTCGATCAGGCCACGCACGGTTTCGAGATCGGGGCGTGGATTGTCGGTCATCCACTGCTTCAGGGTCTGCCCTTCGACGAATTCGGTGGCGACGTAGAGATAGCCGCGCCGCCGCGACTGTGACAGCGGTTTGAGCACGTGCGGGCTGTCGATCCGGCGCGCGATCCATTCCTCCATCAGGAAGCGCTTCAGGTAAGCAGCGTTGTCGCGCAGGTCGATCGACGGCAGTTTGAGCGCGACCGGCTGCTCGGTTTCGGTGTCGACGGCGAGATAGATGTGACTGCGGCTGCTGCCGTGGATTTCCCGGATGATCCTGTAGCCGTCGAAGATCGCGCGCGGCTCCGGCAGCGGCGGAAGCGGCAGTTCCGAGCTCTGGTTGAAGATGCCTGAGGGCTCGCGCTGCGGCACCGCGTCGATGCGGAGAATCTGGACGGTGATGTTGTCGTCGCTGCCGCGCCGGTAGGCCTCCTCGACGATCGCCTTCGCCGCCCCGTCGAGCTCGGCTGCATGCTCGTTGATGGCGCTCGTGACGAAACGAGCATCGACGAATTCGTAGGCGCCGTCGGTTGCCAGCAGGAAGGTGTCACCGGCCTGGACCTCGACGGCCTGGTAGTCGATTTCGAGCTGCGGATTAATGCCGAGCGCGCGGCCGAGATAGGTCTGCTCCGAGGACACGATGATGCGGTGATCGTCGGTCAGCTGCTCGAGCGCCTTGCCGGCGACGCGGTAGACGCGGCAGTCGCCGACGTGGAAGATGTGAGCGGTTGTCGCCTTGATGACCATGGCGCTCAGCGTGCAGACATAGCCCTTGTCGCGGTCATAGGCATATTGGCTCTTGCGCGTCTGTGCGTGCAGCCAGGAATTGGTGGCGTCCAGCACGCGGCGGGCGGACGTCTTCACCGTCCAGGATTGCGACGTGCAGTAATAGTCCATCAGGAAGCTCTTGACCGCCGACTCGCTGGCGATCTGGCTCACCGTGCTGCTGGAGATGCCGTCGGCGAGGACGGCCGCGATGCCCTTCAAGCTGAGCAGCGGCTCGTCCGGAATCAGGATGCCGTGAAAATCCTGGTTGACGGGCTTGCGGCCCTTGTCTGAGTGCTGGCCGACCGAGATATGGAGTCCGCGGGACATCGTCATCACCGAGGCAAAGGGAGCTTCACCCTGACCGGGCGAGGCTCCCTTGTTGAGGTGCGTGAGATCAGGCCGCAACGCGGGGCGGCGTGGCCTTGCCGGCCTGGCGCTTCGGCTTGGTCATGACGTGCGTGGCGTAGAGCGTCATCCCGGTGAAGGCGAGGCCGCCGACGAGGTTGCCGAGCACGGTCGGGATCTCGTTCCAGATCAGATAGTCCAGGATCGAGAATTTTGCGTGCAGCATCAGGCCCGACGGGAACAGGAACATGTTCACGACCGAATGCTCGAACACCATGTAGAAGAACAGCATGATGGGCATCCACATCGCGATGACCTTGCCGGGGACCGAGGTCGAGACCATGGCGCCGACGACCCCGGTCGAGACCATCCAGTTGCAGAGCATGCCGCGCATGAACAGCGTTGCCATGCCGGCGGCGCCATGCGCGGCATAGCCGAGCGTTCGGCCTTCACCGATGTTGCCGATGGCGGCGCCGACCTTGTCGGGCTCTTGCGTGAAACCGAACGTCGTGACGAAGGCCATCATGAAGGCGACGGTGATGGCGCCAGCGAAGTTGCCGACGAAGACCAGGCCCCAGTTGCGCAGGACGCCGCCAAGCGTGACGCCGGGACGCTTGTCGATCAAGGCGAGCGGCGAGAGCACGAACACGCCGGTGAGCAGATCGAAGCCGAGCAGGTACAACATGATGAAGCCGACGGGAAACAGCATCGCGCCGATCAGCGGCTGGCCCGTGTTGACGTTGATCGTGATGGCGAACCATGCGCCGAGCGTGAGGATCGCGCCGGCCATGTAGGCGCGGATGATGGTATCCCGGGTGGACATGAAGATCTTGGACTCGCCCGCATCCACCATCTTGGTGACGAATTCCGAAGGCGCGAGATACGACATCAATTGTTCCTTTTGCTCATGTGAACGATCGACGCGGCCCGTACTGGACCGGCGCCTCTGTCAGACCAGTGAGCGACGCGCCCGATGGTCGGGAGCGCGTGCCAGAGCAAGGACATCGATATGGCAAGGGATAGCGTCACGATGACCGCGCCTCGGCGGACCAGCGAACAGGCTTCGCTATCCCAGTGACCCTCGGTGGCTCAACGCTCCGGCTCACTGTCAGTCATCGTTGACCAGGCATCATGAAGCAATCGACGTGCCAGACGGCGGGCAGGGCGACGCGGTCCGGAATTTTGCTTGTTGGACAGGAGATGGGCCCCTTCGTGCAGGCCTGATCGACCTTGGGCCGATCGCGCGATGGCGAAAAAACGGGCGCATGCCCAAGCCTTGTGCGCCGCACAATCAACGGGCGAATCGCTATTCAAGAAATGAGCGTCCCGCAAATTTTTGATGCAATTGTAGGCGTGATCAATATTTCATCATTCATCGCAAGCCTTTGAAAATGATGATTTTTATCGCGCCTCGCGATTTGGCACAGGGCTTGAATTAGGGGTTCTGACGCCAGCGACGCCGTCAATCATTCAAATCGTGACACCGCCGAAACGGGGGCTTCCCCGACCGTGCATCTTTGCGTCCGCAACCCGTCGGTGTCGCGCCTCCTAACGAAAGGGACTTTTCCAATGAAGGAAGACAATCCGACCTGGATTTCAGACTGGCGCCCCGAAGATGAGGCGTTCTGGAATGCGACGGGTAAGACCATCGCGCGACGCAACCTGATCTGGTCGATCCTGGCCGAGCATATCGGCTTCTCGGTGTGGCTGATCTGGAGCATCGTCACCACCAAGCTGCCGCAGGCAGGTTTTCACTACACCACCGACCAGCTGTTCCAGCTTGTCGCGGTGCCGGGCCTGATCGGCGCACTAATGCGCTTTCCCTATACATTTGCGGTGACGACCTTCGGCGGCCGCAACTGGACCATTTTCAGCGCGGCGGTGCTGTTCATCCCGACGCTGTCGCTGGCCTATTTCGTTGGCCAGCCCGATACGCCGTTCTGGCTGATGCTGCTGGTCGCCTCGACCGCCGGCCTCGGCGGCGGCAATTTCGCCTCCAGCATGACCAACATCTCCTTCTTCTTCCCCGACCGGATGAAGGGATGGGCGCTCGGCCTCAATGCCGCCGGCGGAAATATCGGCGTCTCCAGCGTGCAGCTCCTGACCCCGATCCTGATGACGCTCGCGGTCATCAACCTGTTCCAGGCCAGCCCCGTCGACGGCATCTTCCTCCAGAACGCAGGCCTGATGTGGGTGCTGCCGATCGCAATCGCGGTGTTCGGCGCGGTGTTCTTCATGAATAACCTCACCTCGGCGAAATCGTCGGTGAAGAACCAGCTCGCGATCGTCAAGCGCAAGCACACCTGGATCATGGCTTATCTCTATATCGGCACGTTCGGATCCTTCATCGGCTATTCCGCCGCGTTTCCGCTGCTGATCAAGACGCAGTTTCCGCAAGTCACGATTGCGATCGCGTTCCTCGGGCCTCTCGTTGGTTCGCTGTCGCGCCCGTTCGGCGGCTGGCTTGCCGACAGGATCGGCGGCTCGGTCATCACCTTCTGGAATTTCATCGTGATGGCGGGCGCCACGGTCGGCGTGCTCTATTTCGTCGGGCAAAAGGACTTCATCGGCTTCCTGTCGATGTTCCTGATCCTGTTCGTCACCACCGGCATCGGCAACGGTTCGACCTACCGGATGATCCCCTCGATCTTCCGCGAGCAGAACCTGTTCAAGGTGCGCGGCAAGGGCGATGCGGCGCGCGCCGGCGCTTTGAAGACGGCGAGCATCGAGAGCGGCGCGGCGGTCGGATTCATCGGCGCGGTCGGCGCCGTCGGCGGCTATCTGATCCCGAGCGGTTTCGGCAAGTCGATCGCGATGACCGGCGGACCGTCGCTCGCGCTGGCGATCTATCTCGCCTTTTATGCCTCCTGTCTTGGCTTGACCTGGTGGTTCTATCTGCGTCGCAGCCCACAGAGTGAAGGCGCTTCAAGCCTCGCCGAAGCAAGGGTGTGACACCTGGTATGAATCCGCTTCTCTCCGTACGCGGGGGGAAGCCTCACCGCAGGCTATGGAATAGGGAACGTCCATGAGTGAACCGCTGGTCATCGTCGGTAACGGTATGGCGGCCGCGCGTCTGGTCGACGAGCTCGCCAAGACCGCGCTCGGCCGCTACGCCGTTGCCGTGATCGGCGAGGAGCCGCGGCTCGCTTATAATCGCGTGCTGCTCTCCTCCGTGCTCGCCGGCGAGACCGGCTCGCACGAGATCGAGCTCCGCCCGGCCGACTGGTGGCGCGATCGCGGCGTCACGGTCCGCTACGGCTATCGTGTCACCGAGATCGACACCGGCCGCCGCGAGCTCAAGATCGAAGGCGAGGAGAGCATGGAATATTCCAAGCTCGTGCTCGCCACCGGATCGACGCCGCTGCGGCTGAATGTGCCAGGCGCTGATCTCGCCGGTGTGCACACGTTTCGCGACAGCCGCGACGTCGACTTGCTGCTGACGCTGGCGGCTGCAAAGAAGCGCGTTGTCGTGGTCGGCGGCGGTCTGCTCGGTCTCGAAGCAGCGTATGGCCTTGCCAAGGCCGGCGCGCCGGTGACGCTGCTGCATCTCATGGACCGGCTGATGGAGCGCCAGCTCGACGGCCCGGCCGCCGACCTGCTCAAGACGCTGGTCGAGCGCAAGGGCATCCGCATCCTGCTCAATGCATCCACGGCCCGCATCCACGGCGATGGCCATGTCGAGGCGGTCGAGCTTGCCGACGGCAGCCGCATCGAGGCCGATGCCGTGATCTTCGCAGCCGGCATCAGGCCCAACGTCGCGCTGGCGAGGGACGCCGGCATCGCCGTCAATCGCGGCATCGTCGTCAACGACGAGATGCAGACGGCTTCGCCCGACATCTACGCGCTCGGCGAATGCGCCGAGCATCGCGGCACCTGCTACGGTCTGGTCGAGCCGGCCTACGAGCAGGCGCGCGTGCTGGCGCGGCATCTCGCCGGCCGTCCAGCCGCCTATCAGGGCAGCGTGGTCTCGACCAATCTGAAGGTGTCCGGCGTCAGCGTGTTCTCGGCCGGCGACTTCATGGGCGCCGACGGCAGCGAGACGCTCGTGCTGTCAGATTTCAGGCGCGGCACCTACAAGAAGCTCGTCATCACTGAGGGCCGGCTCACCGGCGCGGTGCTGATCGGCGATACCGTCGATGCGCTCTGGTATCTCGAGCTGATCCGCAATCACGAGAAGGTCGCCGCGTTCCGCGCCGACATGATGTTCGGCCGCACGCTTGCGCGCCCCTCCAAGGCAGCCTGACATGACGGCGATCGATCCGGCGCTGCGCGCCACCCGGACGACCTGTCCCTATTGCGGCGTCGGCTGCGGCGTGCTGGCGACACCCGATGGCAAGGGCGGCGCGGCGATCGCAGGCGACCCCGATCATCCCGCCAATTTCGGCCGGCTGTGCTCGAAGGGCTCCGCGCTCGGCGAGACCGTCGGGCTGGAAAGCCGGTTGCTCTACCCGATGATCCGCTGCAAGGGCGTGCTGGAGCGCGTCGCCTGGAGCGATGCGCTCGACCATGTCGCCCACCGCATGCAGCACATCGTGGCGCGCGACGGCGCTGATGCGGTCGCGTTCTATTTGTCCGGCCAGCTCCTCACCGAGGACTATTACGTCGCCAACAAGCTGATGAAGGGCTTTGTCGGCACCGCCAATGTCGACACCAATTCGCGGCTCTGCATGTCGTCCTCGGTCGCCGGCCATCGCCGCGCCTTCGGCGCCGACACCGTGCCCGGCTGCTACGAAGATCTCGAGCAGGCCGATCTGCTGGTATTGGTCGGCTCGAACGCGGCCTGGTGCCACCCCGTGCTGTTCCAGCGCATGCTGAAGAACCGGCAGGAGCGCGGCGCGCGCATGATCGTGATCGACCCGCGCCGCACCGACACTGCTGATGACGTCGACCTGTTCCTGGGCCTCAAGCCCGGCACCGACACCGCGCTGTTCTCCGGCCTGTTCGTTCATCTCGCCGACAACGGCGCGCTGGACCAGGATTACATCGCGCAGAACACGTCCGGCTTCGACGAGGCGCTGGCACGCGCGCGTAACATCGCCGGCAATATCATCGCGACCGCACTGGCCACGGGGCTCTCCGAGCAGGATGTTGCGGCCTTCTTCAAGATGTTCCGCGACACGCCGCGTGTCGTCACGCTCTATTCGCAGGGCGTCAACCAGTCGGCGCAGGGCACTGACAAGGTCAACGCCATCCTGAACTGCCATCTCGCCACGGGGCGTATCGGCAAGCCGGGCGCCTCGCCGTTCTCACTCACCGGCCAGCCCAACGCGATGGGCGGCCGCGAGGTCGGCGGGCTCGCCAATATGCTCGCCGCGCACATGAGCTTCACGCCGCCGGACATCGACCGTGTCAGGCGGTTCTGGAACGCGCCGCGCATCGCCACCCGTGAGGGGTTGAAGGCGGTGCAGCTGTTCGAAGCCATCGAGCGCGGCGAGGTCAAGGCGCTGTGGGTGATGGGCACGAACCCAGCAGTATCGCTGCCCGATGCGGATGTCGTGCGCGAGGCGCTGAAGAAGCTCGAGCTGTTCGTCCTGTCCGAGAACGTGCTCTCCAATGACACGGTCGAGGCCGGCCCGCACGTGCTGCTGCCCGCGCTGGCATGGGGTGAGAAGTCGGGCACCGTGACCAATTCCGAACGCCGGATCTCGCGCCAGCGCGCGTTCCTGCCCGCGCCGGGCGAGGCGCGGCCGGATTGGTGGATTCTCAGCGAGACCGCAAAGCGCCTCGGCTTCGGCGACAGCTTCAATTACAAATCCGCCGCCGACATCTTTCGCGAGCACGCGGCGCTCTCGGCGTTCGAGAACAATGGCAGCCGTGATTTCGACATTGGCGCGCTCGCCGCGCTGTCGGATGAGACCTTCGACGCGTTGAAGCCGGTGCAGTGGCCGGTGCGCGAAGATGGCGCGTCCAGCGAACGTTTCTTCGCGCAGGGCGGCTTCTTCACCAATGACGGCAAGGGCCGCTTCGTCGCACCCGAGGTGCCGGCGCTGCGCAGCGAGACCGGCGCCTCTCGCCCCCTCAGGCTCAACACCGGACGCATCCGCGACCAGTGGCACACCATGACGCGCACCGGCCTCAGCCAGCGGCTCGGCGCGCATCTGCCCGAGCCGTTCGTGGAGGTTCATCCCGACGACGCCGGCAAATACGGCATCGCCCATGATGGCTATGCCCGCATCACCACCGATTACGGCCAGTGCATCCTTAAAATGGTCGTCAGCGAGCACCAGCAGCGCGGCGCGCTGTTCGCGCCGATCCACTGGAGCGCGATGAACGCCTCGCACGGCCGCGTCGGCGCGCTGGTCGCACCGTTCACCGATCCGTTCTCGGGCCAGCCGGAGTCCAAGGCGACGCCCGCTGCGATCGCGCCTTACGAATACGTCTTCCGCGGCTTTGCACTGTCGCGAAAGCAGCTCGGCTTGCCGCCAGGCCTGTTGTGGACCCGCGTCACGGTCATCGGCGGCTTCGGCTATCTCTTCGCCGACAACGCCGATCTGTCGCGCTGGCCGGCCTGGCTCGATGGCGTCGCCGGCGCGGATGTCGCCGAGTACCGCGATTTGGGCGGCGGCGTGTACCGCGCCGCGTCGTTTGCAGGCGACCGCATCGAGACCTGTCTGTTCGTCGGTCCCGCCCATGACGCCGGCGATTGGGAGGTGGTGAAGAGCCTGTTCGTCGCCGACCACGTCACCGACGAGCAGCGACGCATGCTGCTGTCGGGCAAGTCCAGCGAGGGTGCGGGCTCGACCGGCCCGATCGTCTGCGCCTGCTTCGGCGTCGGCCGTGGCACCATCTGCGACACCATCGCTGGCGGCGCCCGCACCGCCGCCGAGATCGGTGCCAAGCTCCAGGCCGGCACCAATTGCGGCTCGTGCATCCCCGAGTTGAAGCGGTTGATTGCGACGACCGAGGCGGTGCCGAAGCAAGCGAGGCTCGCGGGCGCGGCGGGGTAGGCCGCCGGCGTGCCGACCCCGGAGTTGCGGGAATATTAAGCAATTCCGGCCAGAATGAATCAATTTTGCGAATTGATAATTCTTGGGGCTGGGAACACATGTTGAGCAGACTTCGGTCGGCGCGCCGTTTTCAATTGCACGGGTTTCACCTTGGCCTACGCACGCAGGTGCTATTGTTGGGCGCGACTGGCGTCCTTATGGTGGGCGTGATCTATCTCGCCGGACGGCAGATCGAGGACCGGAGCCGCGCTGTCGCTGATCGCTTCACGCAGCTCGAATCCCAGACGGCACGCCTGTCCGAGAGCCTGCTGCAGGGGCGCGAGATCGCCACCGGCTTCCTGCAGAAGCCAACCGAGAAGAAGGTCGCCGCGCATGAGGAAACCCTGCGTGCTGCGACCTCCCATCTGACCGCCGTCGAGGACATCGCCGGCGCTCTTCCCGACGGCGATCCGCTGCGCCAGGCGCTGTCGTTCCGTCCGGTGATCAGCAGCTATGCCACCCGCTTCTCCAACGTCGTCGCAGCGCAGAAGCTCGTCGGCTTCAACGAGAATGACGGGCTCCAGGACAAATTGCGCGCGGCGGTGCACTCGGTCGAGAGCAAGCTTAGGACGTTCGACCAGCCGAGGCTTTCCGTCCTGATGCTGATGATGCGGCGGCATGAAAAGGACTTCATGCTGCGTGGCGACGAGAAATACGGAGACGAGCTGACCAAGCGGGTCGGAGAATTCCTTATCGAGCTTGCCAAAGCCGACCTGCCTGATGACGCCAAGGCGGAAATCAAGAAGCTGATCGACAGCTACAAGACCAGCTTCCTCACCTTCATGGCGGGCCAGAGCACGCTGGCCGAGGAGGCCGAGGATCTGGCGCAGATCTATGACCGGCTGCGCCCCAATCTCGAAGCTGTCAGGAACGCGGCCGGCAAGCGCCTCGATGCCGTCAGGGACGAGCTTCTGGTCGTGCAGCGCTACGTGGTGTGGTCCATCGGCATCACTGTCGTCATCATGATCGCAGTCGCGTTCTGGTTCGGACGCAGGCTCACGGCGCCGCTGACCCGCATGGTGCAGGCCATGGAGCATCTGGCGAGCGGCGACCTCGACCGTCCGATCGAGCAGATCGACCGCCGCGACGAGATCGGTAAGATCTCGGCCTCGCTCTCCGTGTTCCACCACAAGCTGCTCGAGAACCGGCAATTGACCGACGCCCGCGAGCAGGCCAAGCACGATGCGGAGGCTCAGCGCAAGCAGGCCATGCTCGAGATCGCCGACCGTTTCGAGGCGGCGGTCGGCAGCATCGTGAATGCCGTCACCGCGGCTTCCTCGGAGATCGAACTCGCCGCTGACGGATTGACCCGCACGGCGGAGGGGACGAACGCATTGTCGGCGAACGTTGCCGCAGCTTCAGGGCAGTCCTCGGCGAGCGTTCAGACGGCGGCGGCCGCGTGCGATGAAATGGTCTCGTCCGTCGGCGACGTCGGCCGGCGGGTCACGCAATCGCATCAGGTTGCGCTTGCTGCGGTCGAGCAGGCGAACCGGACCAATCTCCAGATCGAAGCGCTCTCGCAGACCGCCGACCGGATCGGCGAGGTCGTCCGGATGATCTCGGAGGTGGCCGGGCAGACCAATCTGCTGGCGCTCAACGCCACGATCGAGGCGGCGCGGGCCGGCGAGGCCGGCAGAGGCTTTGCCGTCGTCGCCTCCGAAGTCAAGGCGCTCGCCAGTCAGACTGCGAAGGCGACGGATGAGATCAGTCGTCAGGTCGCACAGATCCAGTCCGCCACGAAGCAATCGGTCGACGCCATCAAGGAGATCGGCGGCACGATCGAATCCATGGCGGAGATCGCATCGTCGATCGCGAGCTCGGTCGAGGTGCAAGGCGTCGCCGCGCAGGAGATCGCGCGCAACGTCCAGCAGGCAGCGCTAGGCGCGTCCGAAGTATCGACCAGCGTCGACGATGTCCGGCGCGGCGCATCGGAAACGGGGGCCGCCGCCGGCCAGGTCCATGGCGCGGCGCTCGCGCTGCTCGACGAAAGCAAGCGCCTGGGCAGCGAGGTCGAGCAGTTCCTGGCCACCGTCCGCGCGGCTTGAGGCGGACTACGGGCTATAAGTCTCGTGCCCCGGACGCTGCGCAGCACGAAGTGGTGCGCTGCAGAGCCGGGGCCCATCTAACAGCCGAGTGTTCGGTCTTGTGGTCCCGGCTCTGCGCAGCAACGCTGACGCGTTGCAGCGCGTCCGGGACACGAGAGTCGCGCGAGCCGGCACCGCTCCGAACGCAGCCATGCTCGTTGGCCAATCGACGCGCACGCGATTGTGCCTTATGTTGCCGCGCTCTCTCTCTAAACAATACCAACAACCATGATGTACCTGGAAACGCCGCCGCGCCTGATCGAGACAAAGATCTTCTCCGCCATGCCCGACAAATTCCGCCGCAAGGGCGTGCGGACCGATTGGGCCGATGCCAACCGGCCGGGCGTGCCGACCGACAGCTTCATCGAAGGGCCGTCGTTCGACCGTGACGGCCATCTCTACATCGTCGACATTCCCTTCGGCCGTATCTTCCGCATCGCGCCTGATGGCGAATGGTCGCTCGCGATCGAGTATGAGGGCTGGCCGAACGGCCTGAAGATCGCGGCGGACGGCCGCATCCTGATTGCCGATTACATGCACGGCATCATGGAGCTCGATACCAAGGCTGGCCGCATCAAGCCTGTTCTCACCGCACGCAATTCGGAATCGTTCCGCGGTTGCAACGATCTGCATCTCGCCTCCAACGGCGACATCTATTTTACCGATCAGGGCCAGACCGGCCTGCATGACGCAAGCGGCCGCGTTTATCGCCTGGCGTCAAATGGCCGGCTCGATTGCCTTGTTGACACCGGCATCAGCCCGAACGGGCTGGTGCTCGACCCCAGCGAGACCGTGCTGTTCGTCGCCATGACACGCGACAATGCGGTGTGGCGGCTGCCGTTCATGAAGGACGGCAGCGTGTCCAAGGTCGGCCGCTTCTGCTCGCTGTTCGGCACCAGCGGTCCTGACGGCATGACCATGGATGCCAGGGGGCGTCTGTTCGTCGGCCACGCCTCGCTCGGCCATGTTTTCGTGTTCGCGCCGAACGGTGAGCTGCTCGCGCGAATCAAGTCTTGCGCGGGACCGAACTGCACCAATGTCGCGATCGGTGGCGCGAACAAGGATCGGCTCTATATCACGGAGTCGGCGACCGGCAGCGTGCTGGTCGCGGATATAAGTGAACTGTAGCGGTTCTTCGCCTCTCCCCGCTTGCGGGGAGGGGCCGGAATTTGCGCAGCAAATTCCGGGTGAGGGGGACTCTCCGCGAGTCCAGCTGTCAGCGAGGTTGCGGACGCAGCCCCTCACCCCAACCCTCTCCCCGTAAGAACGGGGAGACGAGGCAGCGGAGTTCGGGGCAAACACATCGGCAGGACAACATGACCACAAAACCCTTCAGTAGAACCGGCGCCAGCGTCTCCGTCATCGGGCAGGGCACCTGGTATCTCGACCACGGCGACCGTACGCGCGCGATCGCAGCGCTTCAGCGCGGGCTCGATCTCGGCATGACCCATATCGACACCGCCGAGATGTATGGCGATGCCGAGCTCGTCATCGCCGATGCGATCGCGGGTCGCCGCGACGACGTGTTCCTCGTGTCAAAAGTGCTGCCGAGCAACGCCTCGCGCCGCGGCACCGTCACCGCCTGCGAGCGCTCGTTGAAGCGGCTGAAGACCGATCGCCTCGACTGCTATCTTCTGCATTGGCGCGGGTCCTATCCGCTGGAAGACACCGTTGCCGCGTTCGAGGAACTGGTGAAGGCGGGCAAGATCAAATCCTGGGGCGTCTCCAATTTCGACGCCGACGATCTCGACGACATTCTCGACGTCGCCGGCGAAGGCAGCATTGCCTGCAATCAGGTGCTCTATCACCTCAAGCAGCGCGCGATCGAGCATGCGGTGATCCCGTGGTGCGAGCAGCATGGCCTCGCAGTCGTCGCCTATTCGCCGTTCGGCCACGACGATTTTCCGGACGCGCGCAGCAAGGGCGGTGCGGTGCTGGCGCGGATCGCGGAAGCGCGTCGTGCGACGCCGCGTCAGGTCGCGCTGAGCTTCCTCACCCGTGCGACTACGGTGTTCGCGATCCCTAAGGCGTCGTCGGCGGAACATGCCGGCGAAAATGCGGCCGCCGGCGATCTCGCGCTGACGAAAGAGGAGATTTCCGCGCTCGATGCGGCGTTTCCGCGCGGTCCGAAGCCGCGTAGCCTGCCCATGCTGTAACGCACAAACGTCTATTATTAATGGAGCATTGACGCGCGCGGACGTGAGCGCATATCGGCATCCTGTTTTCGGAAGTTGCGAGCGCGGCGCATTTGTCGTTTTTTACGAGTGTTCTCGATTCGCATTTTCCCGGGTTCCGACAGTGACACCGCCGCCCGCCGCAGCCGCAAGGCTCGACAGTATTCCCATGCCTGCCATGCCGGAGAAGAAGCAGCAGGCTCGCCGCGCGCCTGCGCGCGTCGATCATCCCTTCAAGGGCATCGCGCTGGTGCTGCTGTCGACGGTGTTTCTCGGCTGCTCCGACGTTACCGCGAAATATCTGTCGTCGAGCCTGCCCTCGATCGAGATCACCTGGATCCGCTTCGTCACCTTCGCGCTGATGTTCACGCCGGTGATGCTGCCGGGCTCGCCGCTGCATGCGATGCACACCGAGCGGCTCGGCCTGCAATTGATGCGCGGCGCGGCGCTGCTCGGCTCCTCGCTGTTCTTCATCTCCGGCCTGCGCTTCCTTCCGATCGCGGAAGCCTCCGCCACCGGGTTCGTCTCGCCGTTGTTTGTCACCGCGCTCTCGATCATCTTCCTGAGCGAAAAGGTCGGCATGCGCCGCTGGATCGCCACCGCGATCGGCCTGATCGGCGTGATGATCATCCTGCGTCCGGGCTCGAACGCGTTTCACGCCGCCGCGTTCTTCCCGATCGTCTCGGCATTCTGCTGGGCCGCCGCGCTGATCCTGACGCGGATGATGAGCGGGCGCGAAGCCGTACTCACCACTATGGCCTATTCCGCGCTCACCGGCGTTGCGATCCTCAGCCTGATGGTGCCGTTCGTCTGGGTGACACCGAGCTGGACGGGAATCGGGCTCGGCATCGTGATCGGCGTTGCCTCCACCGTCGGCCAGTGGATCATCGTGCTGGCTTATCGCTACGGCGATGCCTCGGTGCTGGCGCCGTTCTCCTACACCCAGCTGCTCTGGGTCAGCATTTTGGGCTTCTTCCTGTTCGGCGAGGTCCCTGACGTCTGGACCGTCACCGGTGCGGCCTTCATCGTTGCCAGCGGTCTGTACATCGCCCATCGCGAGCGCATCCGCCGCGCCCAGCTGCTGGTGCTGGAAGAGCGTTCTCCGAACCCCTGACGCAAGTCGGCAGCTTCCGCTTCGTGGTATCAACGGCTCCAGCAACAGGGGAGGAGCCGGATGCGCGCTGCCATTTTCAGAAACGGCGAGATTGTCGCTGGCCAGATGGCCGAGCCGAAGCCGGGCAACGGCCAGGTGCTGGTCAGGACGCTCGCCTGCGGCATCTGCGGCTCCGACCTGCATGCGCGCCAGCACGCTCCCCACATGGCGGAGATGGCAAGGAAGACCGGGCGCACGCCGATGGATCTGTCGCGCGACGTCGTGTTCGGTCACGAATTCTGTTGCGAGATCGTCGACTACGGCCCCGGCACTGAACGCAAGCTCAAACCGGGGACGCATGTCTGTTCGCTGCCCGCGCTGCTGATGCCGGAGGGCATCAAGGGCATTGGCTATTCCAACGACTTTGTCGGCGGCTATGCGGAGCAGATGATTTTGAGCGAGCCGCTGCTGCTCGAAGTGCCCAATGGTCTCGCGCCGGAACATGCCGCGCTGACCGAGCCGCTCGCGGTGGGCGTGCATGCTGTCGCAAAGGCCAATATCCAGGGCGGTGAGGTGCCGCTCGTGATCGGCTGCGGCCCGGTCGGGCTCGCGGTGATCGCGGCGCTGAAGCTCAAAGGCTTGCATCCGATCGTCGCTGCGGACTATTCGCCGGCGCGGCGCGCGCTTGCCGGAAAGTTTGGTGCCGATATCGTCGTCGATCCCAGGGTCTCGCAGCCCTATGCGACCTGGGCCGAGCACGCGCAGATGTCGGAGGCTGAGAAGGCCGCGCGCCCGCCGCTCCAGGCGATGCTCCCCGCGCTGAAGCCCGCCATCATCTTCGAATGCGTCGGCGTGCCCGGCCTGCTCCAGCAGGTGTTCGAGGGCGCCCCGCGCGATGCGCGCATCGTCGTGGTCGGCGTCTGCATGGAGAGCGACGGATACGAGCCTATGCTCGGCATCGTGAAGGAGCTCAACGTTCAGTACGTGCTCGGCTATACGCCGGACGAGTTTGCGGCCTCGCTGCGCCTGATCGCGGAGGGACAGGTCGATGCAGCCGCGATGATGACGGCGGCAGTGGGCATCGATGGGGTAGCAAAGGCGTTTGCCGATCTCGCCAACCCTGAAACCCACACCAAGATCATCGTGCAGCCGTGGAGATGAGGCCTACACCGGCAGCGCGATCGAATACTTCACCTGGCTCAGGGCAAAGCTCGACTCGATCGAGGCGATGCCGTCGAGCCGGGTCAGCTTGGTCTTGAGAAAGGTTTCGTAGGAAGCGAGGTCCGCCGCGACGACGCGCAACAGATAGTCGCGGTTGCCGGTCATCAGATAGCACTCCAGCACCTCGTCCCATTTCGAGATGGCGCGGGCGAAGCGGTTGAGGTCCTCCTCCTTCTGCCGTGCCAGCTTGATCGAGATGAAGACGCTGACATGCAGACCGAGCGCCTTCTGGTCCACGGTGGCGATGTAGCGGCTGATGACGCCGCGCTCTTCCAGCAGCTTGACCCGGCGGTGGCAGGGCGAGACCGAGAGCCCGACCTTGTCGGCGAGCTCCTGCATGGTCAGCCGGCTGTCGGTCTGGAGAGAGCTGAGGATTTTGCGGTCAATGGCGTCGAGCTCGGGCATTGGGATGGAGCCTGGTCTGGGAGGGGTCGGTTGGGAAAATATCCCAATATCGGCGGATCTGGCGCGAAAAATTGAGAAGTTTGGCGCCAAGCGCAGGCGTATCATGAGGAACTGATTTTCCGGGAGCATTGCCCATGCCCGTTGATTCCACGCGTCTCGACATGTTGACAGCCCTGAGCCGCAAGGCGCTGTGGCTGTCGTCGTGGACCATCCATCACGCCAACCACATCCGCCCCAACGCGGACGGCCTCAAGGTCGGCGGCCATCAGGCCTCGTCCGCCTCGCTGGCGACTATCATGTCGGCGCTGTATTTTAGCGTGCTGAGACCTGAGGATCGCGTCGCGGTGAAGCCGCATGCGAGCCCGGTGTTCCACGCCATCCAGTATCTGTTCGGCCGGCAGAGTCGCGACAAGCTGGAGAACTTTCGCGGCTTCAAGGGCGCGCAGTCCTATCCCTCGCGCACCAAGGACGTCGACGACGTCGATTTCTCGACCGGCTCCGTTGGCCTCGGCGTCGCGCAGACGCTGTTCGCCTCGCTGGTGCAGGACTACGTCAAGGCGCATGGCTGGATGAAGGACCGGCGTGAAGGGCGGATGATTGCCCTCGTCGGCGATGCCGAGATGGATGAGGGCAACATTTTCGAAGCGCTCGCCGAGGGCTGGAAGCACGGGCTGCGCAACACCTGGTGGGTGGTCGACTACAACAGGCAGTCGCTCGACGCCGTCGTCCGTGAAGGGCTCTGGGAAAAGTTCGAGACCATGTTCCGCAATTTCGGCTGGGACGTGGTGATCGTGAAATACGGCCGGCTGATGCGCGAGGCCTTTGCCGAACCCGGCGGCGAGGCGCTGAAAGAGTGGATCGACAATTGCCCGAACGCGCTCTACGCCGCGCTGTGCTTCCAGGGCGGCGCCGCCTTCAGAAAACATCTGCATGACGAGATCGGCGACCAGGGGCCGATCACCAAGCTGATCGATCGCCGCAGCGACGAGGAACTGCTCGCACTGATGTCAAACCTCGGCGGCCACGACATGGCCAGCATGCTCGAGGCGTTCGAATCCATCGATCACGATCGCCCGGTCTGCTTCATCGCCTACACCATCAAGGGCGTCGGCCTGCCGTTCCAGGGTCACAAGGACAATCATGCCGGCCTAATGACCGTCGCGCAGATGGAGAAATATCGCGAGAGCCAGAACATCCGCCCGGGCCACGAATGGGACAAGTACGAAGGCCTGACGCAAAGCGCTGCAGAACTCGACGCATTCCTCGCGCGCGTGCCGTTCAATCAGGACGGCCGCCGGTTCACCGCGCCCGTCGTCGAGGTGCCGCAGCAGCTCGCATTCAAGCCGTCGGCGCAGATGTCGACCCAACAAGGTTTCGGTCTCGTGCTGAACGAGATCGCGCGCAGCGACAGCGAACTCGCAAAACGCATCGTCACGACCTCGCCCGACGTCACCGTCTCGACCAATCTCGGCCCCTGGGTGAACCGCCGCGGCCTGTTCGCGCGTGCCGAGAAGGCGGACCTATTCCGCAGCGAGAAAATTCCCTCGACTTACAACTGGGACGCCTCGCCCAAGGGACAGCACCTCGAGCTCGGCATCGCCGAGATGAACCTGTTCATCATGCTCTCGGCACTCGGCCTGTCGCACCAGATCAACGGCGAGCGGCTGCTGCCGGTCGGCACGCTCTACGATCCCTTTATCGAGCGCGGTCTCGATGCACTGAACTATGCCTGCTACCAGGATGCGCGCTTCATGGTGGCGGCGACACCGTCCGGCATCTCGCTCGCGCCGGAAGGCGGCGCGCACCAGTCGATCGCAACGCCGCTGATCGGCATGGCGCAGGACGGGCTCGCCTCGTTCGAGCCGGCCTTCGTCGACGAGCTCGCCGTGATCATGGGTTGGGGATTCCAGCACATGCAGCGCGAGCCGGGCGAGGGCGGTTCGGTTTACTTAAGACTCTCGACGCGCAGCATCGAGCAGGCGCAGCGCATCGTGACACCGGACCTGCAGCAGGGCATCACCGACGGCGCCTATTGGCTGCGCAAGCCGGGCCCGAATGCCGAAGTCGTGATCGCCTATACCGGCGCGATTGCGCCGGAAGCGATCGAGGCGACCGGCTTCATCGGCGAGAGCCGCCGCGACATCGGCCTGCTCGCGATCACCTCGGCTGACCGCTTGCATGCGGGCTGGACCGCCGCGCGAAAATTGCGGCGCGACCGGCGCGGCGTGCAGCACCTCAGCCACATCGAAAAGCTGCTGGCGCCGCTGCCGCGCGACTGCGGCATCGTGACCGTGATCGACGGCCATCCGTCTGCGCTCGGCTGGCTCGGCAGCGTCCGCGGCCATCGCGTCGAGGCGCTCGGCGTCGAGCAGTTCGGCCAGACCGGCAGCATCGCCGACCTCTACCGCCACTACGGCATCGATGCGAATGCGATCATCGATGCGGCCGAAAGCCTCACCACGGGCGCGCCGGTGCTGCATCGGAAGATGGCGGTGTAGGGGAGACAACCGGGGCCATTGGGCCCCGGCTCTGCAGCGCATCACTGAACCGGACGATGCTTCGCATCGCCGGGGAAGTGCTGCGCTGTGTCCGGGGCACGAAAGTGGTTGCACTCGTTCTAATCTCGTGTCCCGGACAAGGCGCGACATGAAATGTCGCGGTGCAGAGCCGGGACCTAGGTTCTTGCGATTGATGGCCGCTTGCCTCACTTCAAAACGCGTCGCATATTCCGCGCGTCCGCCGCAACGCTGGCCCCGCATATGGCGGGTTCAATTGCTGGCGCTTTCGTGCAAGGATGTCTGCCGAAACGCCCCCTCCAAGCCCCCAAGAAGAGGTCACAGATGGTCAATCGCATGCAATTCTACATCGACGGCGCCTGGGTCGATCCCGCCGTCAAGAAGTCCACCGCCGTGGTCAATCCCGCGACGGAAGAGACGATGTACGAGGTTGCGCTGGGCTCCAAGGCCGACGTCGACAAGGCGGTCGCCGCCGCCAAGCGCGCCTTTGCAACCTTCTCCCAAACCAGCCGTGACGAGCGCGTCGCGCTGCTGTCGAAGATCATCGAGATCTACAAGGGCCGCCTCAAGGAGATCGGCGCCGCGGTCTCCGACGAGATGGGCGCGCCGTTGCCGATGGCGGAGAAGCTCCAGGCCGGCGCCGGCCTCGGCCATCTCATGACCACGCTCGACGTGCTCAAGAACTATCATTTCGAGGAGCCGGTCGGCACCGCCATGGTGCTGCGCGAGCCGATCGGCGTGGTTGGCATGATCACGCCCTGGAACTGGCCGCTGAACCAGATCGCTTGCAAGGTTGCGCCCGCGCTTGCCGCCGGCTGCACCATGATCCTGAAGCCCAGCGAGTTCACCCCGACCTCGGCTTTGATTTTTGCGGAGATCCTCCACGAGGCCGGCGTGCCGAAAGGCGTGTTCAACCTTGTCAACGGCCTCGGGCCCGAGGTCGGCGCCGCCATGAGCGAGCACCCTGATATCGACATGATCTCCTTCACCGGCTCGACCCGCGCCGGCATCGACGTCGCCAAGCGCGCAGCGCCGACGGTGAAGCGCGTCAGCCAGGAGCTCGGCGGCAAGTCGCCGAACGTCATCCTCGAAGGCGCCGACCTGCAGAAGGCGGTGACCGGCGGCGTGATGCACATGTTCAACAACTCCGGCCAGTCCTGTAACGCGCCCTCGCGCATGATCGTGCCGCTCTCGAAGATGAAGGAGGTCGCCGCGATCGCGAAGGCGGTCGCCGACAAGACCAAAGCCGGCGATCCCCGCGCTGAAGGCACCACGATCGGCCCCGTCGTCAACCGCGGCCAGTGGGACAAGATCCAGGGCCTGATCAAGAAAGGCATCGACGAGGGCGCAACCCTCGTCGCCGGCGGCCCGGGCCTGCCTGAAGGCGTCAACAAGGGCTTCTATGTCCGCCCGACCATCTTCGCCGACGTCACCCCCGATATGACGATCGCCCGCGAAGAGATCTTCGGACCGGTGCTGACCATCATCGGCGCCAAGGACGAAGCCGACGCCGTGCAGATCGCCAACGACACGCCTTACGGACTCGCCGGTTATGTCTATGGCCCGTCGGTCGAGGACGCCAAGCGCGTCGGCCGCCAGATCCGCGCCGGCAACGTCAACCTCCAGGGCGTGCCGAACGACCGCACCGCGCCGTTCGGCGGCTACAAGCAATCCGGCAACGGCCGCGAATGGGGCAAGTTCGGCCTGGAGGAATATCTCGAGGCGAAGGCCGTCGCCGGCTACAACGCGGCGTAAGTTTTAGCCGCCGAATGAACAGAACGCCGGAGCGGGCAACCGCTCCGGCGTTTTTGTTTCGTCATTCCGGGGCCTCGCGCAGCGACGAGCCCGGAATCCATTCGTCTACGGACCGCGTCGCGCGATGGATTCCGGGCTCGCGCCGAAGAGGCGCGCCCCGGAATGACGGCCGAGAGCCTATCCCCCCACCGCACCCTGCGTGTTGACATACAGCGCGTAGATCGACTGGCTCGCGGCCATGAACAGGCGGTTGCGCTTGAGGCCGCCGAAGCAGAGATTGGCACATCGTTCAGGCAATGCGATACGCCCGATCATGACGCCGTCGGGCGCGAACACCACGACGCCGTCGAGCTCGGGATCGCCCATGCCCCAGCCGCACCAGAGATTGCCATCGATGTCGCAGCGCATGCCGTCGGGCGTGCCCGGGCCGGCATCGATGTGGACGCGCTTGTTGGAAATCGTGGTGCCATCAGCCGAAACGTCATAGGCGAGGATCTTGCGGTACGGCACGCCGCGCGATTCCACGACGTAGAGGATCGTCTCGTCCGGCGAGAAGCACAGCCCGTTCGGGCCGAGCACGCCTTCGGCGACAACGGTCGCCTTGCCGGTCGCGGGGTCGAGCCGGTAGACGTTCGGCTCGATCTCGCTCTCGGCCTTATAGCCCTCGTAATTGCCGAGCAGGCCGAAGGTCGGATCGGTGAACCAGATCGAGCCGTCGGACTTCACCACGATGTCGTTCGGCGAGTTCAGCCGTTTGCCGCCAAATGAATCCATCAGCACGGTGATGCTGCCGTCATATTCGGTGCGCACCACACGGCGCCCGCCGTGCTCGCAGGTGACGAGCCGGCCCTGGCGGTCGCGCGTGTTGCCGTTGGCGAAATTCGAGGGCTTGCGGAACACCGAGAGCGCGCCGGTCTCCTCCTCCCATTTGATGATGCGCTGGTTCGGGATGTCGCTGCACAGGAGGTAGCGCCCGTCGCCGAACCAGACCGGGCCCTCGGCCCAGCGCAGGCCGGTCGCAATCCGCTCCACCGCGGATAGTTTCAGCCAGTATTTCTCGAAGCGGGGATCGAGCGCACGGATCGCCGGATCGGGATAATAGGTCGCCGGCCGCCAGCCTGGCCGCTCCTGGATGTGGGACGATGCCTCATTCATGTCAGTTCTCTCGTTTCGTTCCCTCTGGACAATCCAGCTATCATTAGAGACACGTGACGGCAAATCGGTCACCAAAAAACGAGGGATCACATGCGTATCTTGATGACGGGAGCTTCGGGCGGAATCGGCACGAGCCTGCGAAGACTGTTGCCGCCGATCTATCCGGATCTCCTGCTCTCCGACATCAAGCCGCCCGCTGATCTCGGCGCGAACGAGAAGTTCAAGGCGGCGGACCTTGCCGATCTCGCGCAATGCGAGGCGATCTGCGAGGGCATCGACGGCATCATCCATTTTGGCGGCTACTCGGTCGAAGGCACCTGGGATCAGATCCTTCAGGCCAACATTATCGGCGGCTACAATTTGTTCGAAGCGGCGTACCGCCGGGGCGTCAAGCGCGTGGTGTTCGCCTCCTCGAACCATGCCGTCGGCTTCTATCCGCGCCACCACAAGATCGGCACCGACGTCACCCCGCGTCCCGACGGGCGCTACGGCGTCAGCAAGGTGTTCGGCGAGGCGGTCGGTGCGCTCTACGCCGACAAGCACGGGATGAGGGTGACCTGCCTGCGCATCGGCAATTTCGGCGACATGCCACTCGACCAGCGCCGGCTTGCGATCTGGCTCAAGCCCGACGACCTCGTGCAGCTCTGCCGCATCGGGCTTGAACATCCCGACATCCATTTCGAAATCTTCTACGGCGCCTCCCTGAACGAGCGCGCCTGGTGGGACAACCATCGCGCATACGAATTCGGCTATCGCCCCACGGGACGCGCCGAGGATTTCCGCGAGCACGCGATGGCCGAGCAGGCCAAGCTCAAGCCCGATCCGATCGGCGACTATTTTCAGGGCGGCGCGTTCTGCAGCAACGAATTCGATGGCGATGCGAGCCGGATTGTTGACTGGAGCAAGCGCTAGCCGCGCGACTCGGTGGCGCCTATCCGGCCGCCGGTGAGGTCCGCTATGATGAAGGTCAATGCGGCCGGCGAGATCGTCCCGGGCCTGACGCGCAAGGGCTGATCAACCGGTCTTGCCTGCTTGACCGCGGCGCGCCGTGCACGAAATGAAGTCGAACGGCGTTCTCGCGAGGAGCTCGAGCTCGGCCGGCTCCAGAGCGGATAGCGATGGCACAAAGTCTGGATCGGCCAGACGTGCGCGCAGGAGGGCAATGGTGGCCCGGTGCTCCGGGGCTTCGTTGGCCTTGGCCTCGACTTCAAGGCCGGGGATCGCCGAAGAAGCGATGAATGACGCTGCCCAGAAGCTTGCGCGCTGAGCCTCAGATACCTGGCGAGCGATACCGTCTCGCCGGCCTTCGGCACGTCCGTGACCTTGTAGAGCCCGCTGTGGCCAACCGAATAGTAATCGGTCTGAAAGCAGCCCGTGCGCTGGACCTCTGTCAGTTGGGCTTCCGGCTCTGGATATGGGTGAAGGTTGACGCCCGGCCGGGGGCCATGATCCCGAGGATGTTGGACTCGCCACGATGAGCGGCCAGCAGTTTGTCCATCGTCGTATCGCAGTCGACCGGGTTTGTCCCCAGACCTGCGGCCCGGCCATAGCCTTGCATCATGCAGCGCAAGCCCTCGCCGCCCATCGCGAAGAACGTCCGCAGCGGCGCCGGATCGAGCGCCCGGGCGAGCGCCGCTGGGCTGGTGAGGTCGGCGCTATGGAACCACAGAAACAGGCCGATCGCGGCAACGGCTCCTAAGGTCTCCTCCCACGTCAGACCGAGCCTGTTGAGGTCGCTCTCAAACGTGGCGGGCGCAAGCGCGCCCCGAAATCCGTTTCGCGCATCGCGGATCGCGGGCGGGCGGAGGCCAAGGCCATTTGCGGAACGGAGTTCAATTGGCCGCGTGTCCCGCCGCGCGGGCGCGATCAGTGCCATCGACCCCGTGACGGAAACGATCGCGGCCACGCGCTCGGCGATCGTGGGATGGGTGGCAAGTGCTCCCTGATGCGGTCCATCGATCATCATGGCGTCCTGGCCGGCGGCAAGCCCCGGGATGGCGCTGCGCCCCTCGATACGCTGCAATGCCGACACCAGCGCGGACGGGTTCTGGGTCAGTCGGACCGCTTCAGCATCGGCGATGAACTCGCGCGCCGAAGCGATCAACAGGCGCACGAGATGAGTGCCATCGAGCGCGAGGCGGCGCAGGAACGCGACGACGAGGACCAGCACCACCATCATCGGCATCGCGATCGCCACGATCGGCATCGCGACGGCCTGCTGGATCTTGTTCACCCGCTTCGTGTCGCGCCGCGGCTGGAGGAACCTGAGCGTATCGAGGCAGATGTTGGTTGCCGCAATCAGCCGGATGTCGCCGTTGACCACATGGACGATCTCGTGCGCGGCCACGGCCGCGAGCTCGTCATCGTCCAGGGCGTCGATCAGGCCGCGCGTGAAGACCAGGACGGCGTCCTTGCGCCGGATGCCGCAGGCAAATGCGTTGAGCGCGGAGCTGTCGACGACGCCGACATAGGGCGTCGGCAGGCCGGCCGCGATCGCCAGCGGCTCGACGATGCGGCAGAGGCGCGGCTCGTCGAGATCGTCAACGAAGCGAAAATTCGTTCGTCGGCGCACCGTGCGGACGTGCCAGGCCATCTGCACGGCAAACAACAGGGCGCCGGCGATGGTAATGATGGGCACCCAGCGGACCAGATATCCAATCCAGCCGTATAACGGCGCGTGCTCGGGATCGACCATCGCAAGGGGCACCAGCAGCGCCAGCATGGCGAGCAGGTGAAATGCCAGAACGAAGCCCGCAAATAGCGCGAGCGAGCGCGTATCATTGTTACGGACGTGGCCGTAGAGCCCGTTCACCCGCATGGCGAGGTCCTCGTCTTCGATCAGAATTTGACTGCGAGGGGTTCGTCGATCAGAACGCGTTCGATGCCGAGATCGTATGGCTTGCGCGCGCCCATCCTGAACACGCGGCCGATATAGCTTCCGGGAAACTGCCGCAGCGTCGTCGCATATTCCTCGACGGCCAGATTGTAGAAGCGCCGCGAAGCGGTGATGCGATTTTCCGCATCGATGAGTTCGCGCCTGAGCTCGGAAAAATGGCCGGACGCCTTGAGTTCGGGATAGCGCTCCGCCATTCCGATCAATGCGTTGATGTTTTGAGTCAAATCTTTCTCGGCGCTGAGCCGCAGCTCGGGGGTGGCGGCTTGCAGCGCCGCGGTGCGCGCCTGGGTGATGCCCAGGAGAATGTCGTTCTCATGCTCAACGAAACCGCGCACCGTCTCCACCAGCGGCGGAATCAGGTTGTGACGGTGCTTCAGATGGACGTCGATGTCGCCAAACGCGGTGTCGCAGCGCTGGTCGAGCGCGACGAGACGATTGTGCGTCGCGTAGGCGACATAGGAAGGCACGGCAATGAACAGCAGCAGCGTCGCTAGGCAAACAATGACCAATGACAATAACATGACACACTCTCTCCCTGGGGTGCCTTGCCTCCAGGGTACCGCGTGCCGGTTGCGGAATCCTTGCAAACAGCTGCTAAAGTTGTCGTTTGGAATAACACTACCTTAAATGAATTCTGCGCCTACTCCGTGCAGATTTCACAAAGGGGTTCTTCATGGCTGAATCGATTTTCGCGCGTGTGTCCCGTCTGCTCTCGGCAAAAGTCGAGGACACTGTTGATCGGATGGAAAAGGCCGGCAGCGATGCCGTCATGCGCGAGGCAATCCGCGAGGCGGATCGTGCAATCGACGAGGTGAAGGCGGAGCATGAAGCCACGATGGCGCGCCGGCTGCAGGCTGCGCGTCAGCAGAAGATGCTCGCCGAGCGCGCCGAGGAGTTGACCGCCAAAGCCAAATTCGCCGTGGACCAGCAGCGCGATGATCTCGCCGAGGCCGCGCTGAGCCGCCAGATCGACTTCGAGGATCAGGCGAAGAAGCTGGACGCCGTTCAGGAGCAGACGCACGAGCTGGAGAAGCGTCTGGAAGACAGCCTCACCGCGCTTCAGGCGCGCAAGCGCCAGATGGAGGATACGCTCCAGGCCTTCACGATGTCGCAGCAGCAGGCGGCGTTTGGCGGCCACGGCCCGGCGCAGCCGAGCCGCTCGGCGGAGAAGAAGGTGGACGCAGCCGAAAAGGCGTTCGATCGCGCAATGACCGGAGCCGGCGGCGTTGGCTTCACGCGCACCGACGCCTCCACGATCAACCGCGTTGCAGAGATCGACGGCATGCAGAAGAGCGCCAGCGTGGCCGAGCGGCTTGCCGCGCTGAAAGCCGGGCAGGCTGCCTGATGATCCGCAAACCGGCCGCAACATGGGGCCAGCCGGACGACGATCGAGTCGTCCGGACCGTCCGCACGGCGTCCGCGGCCGCCGAGACCAGCTACAGCCTGGCACAACGCGGCGGCACGGCCATCGTCGGATTGATCTTGTACGGCTCTGCGGCGCTCTGGGGCTTTGCCGCGATTGTGTCGGGCCTTGCGGGCAGCCTTCCGAGTTTTATCGGTATTGGTGCGATGGCTGCTTTCGCGTTCTGGGGCGGTCGCAAGGCCTTTGCAAAGGCGCGCGCGGGTTAGACCGGAAGCCGGCGCTAGGGTTTCGTTTGCTCGCCGGCGATCCTCGCCAGATAATCCTCCTTGCTGAACTGCATGTGATCCACACACAGCTGCGCCAACGCCCAGCTGTCGCGGCCCTTCAGCAGTTCGATCATCAATTCATGCTGACGCCGCGATTGCGCCAGCCCCTCGCGGTCGGCGAGATTCTTCGCGCGCATCGGCAGCGTCAGGTTCATGTAGTGCTCGAGTGAGCGCACCAGATAGGGATTGCCGCAAGCCGAGAACAGCGCGAGGTGGAAGGCGTCGTTGGCCTCGTGGAGGCCGCGTAAGTCCTGCACCTCGGCTCTCGCACAATATCGCCGTTGCAGCGCAGTCAGCTCGTCGATCAGGGTTTGCGGCGCGGGCAGGGGGATCATCAGCGCGGCCTGCCGGGTCAGCATTTCCCGGACCTCGTAGATCTGCCGGACCTCCTCGGCCGAGTAGAACCGCACGGTGGCGCCGACATTCTTCTCGCGGCGAACGATGCCGCGGCGCTCGGCATCCACCAGCGCTTGCCGCACAAAGTGCCTGGAGGTGCCGTAGCGCGACATCAGCGCGTCTTCGGTGAGGCGCGCGCCCGGCGGCAGGCGGCCGAAGATGATGTCCTCCTCCAGCCGCGCAACGACGTCGTCCGGATCGTCGCGCCGGACCGGCATGCTGTCTGCGGTGCGAATGTCGGACATGCCCTCAGTCTCGGCCTCTCGCCTTGTGGAGCAGGGAAGGGCGGGATTGTCAATAATTTGCATCACGTGCGGCGCCGTACGCCGGAAACCGCGACAATATGGACCAATCTTATTGACAATCGAGGGGCAGCCTGTACCACAATGGCAGCGTTAAGGAGTGGCATGATGACGAGTGGTTTGCGCAAGGGTCTGACCAGCTACGGCGATGCCGGCTTCTCGCTGTTCCTGCGCAAGGCGTTCATCAAGGCCATGGGCTATTCCGACGACGCGCTGGAGCGCCCGATCGTCGGCATCACCAATACCTATAGCGACTACAATCCCTGCCACGGCAACGTCCCCCAAATCATCGAGGCCGCGAAGCGCGGCGTGATGCTGTCGGGCGCGATGCCGTTCGTGTTCCCGACCATCTCGATCGCCGAAAGCTTTGCGCATCCGACCTCGATGTATCTGCGCAATCTGATGGCGATGGACACCGAGGAGATGATCCGGGCCCAGCCGATGGATGCGGTGATCGTGATCGGCGGCTGCGACAAGACGCTTCCCGCGCAGGTGATGGCTGCGATCAGCGCCGATTTGCCGACCGTGGTCATCCCCGTCGGTCCTATGGTGGTCGGCCATCACAAGGGCGAGGTGCTGGGCGCCTGCACCGATTGCCGCCGCCTCTGGGGCAAGTACCGCGCCGGCGAGATGGACGATGCCGAGATCGAAGCGGTGAACGGTCGTCTCGCACCGTCGGTGGGCACCTGCATGGTGATGGGCACAGCTTCGACCATGGCCTGCGTGATCGAAGCCATGGGCCTGTCGCTGCCGATGAGCGCGACGATCCCGGCGCCGCATGCCGAGCGTTTCCGTCTGGCTGAAGCGAGCGGCCGGGTTGCCGCCGGGATGGCCAAGACCAAGGGGCCAAAGCCGAGCGAGCTCCTCACCCCGGCCTCCTTCAGGAATGCGCAGGTCGTGCTGCAGGCGATCGGCGGCTCGACCAATGGCCTCATTCACCTGACCGCGATGGCGCATCGCTCACCGCACCGGCTCGATCTCGAAGAGTTCGATCAGATCGGCCGCAAGGTGCCGGTGCTGATCGACCTCAAACCGTCGGGCGAGCACTACATGGAGCATTTCCATCACGCCGGCGGCGTACCAAAACTGCTGGCGCAGCTCGGCGATCTCATCGATCTCGATGCAAAGACGATCGCGGGCCAGACGCTGCGCGATGTCGTCGCCAATGCGGAGGACGTGCCCGGACAGGACGCGATCCGCTCGCGCGACAATCCGATCAAGACGGAAGGCGGTCTTGCCGTCTTGCGCGGCAACCTCGCGCCGCGCGGTGCCGTCATCAAGCAATCGGCGGCAAGCCCGAAACTGTTGCAGCATACGGGCCGCGCGGTGGTGTTCGAATCCGTCGAGGACATGACGTTGCGGGTCGATGATCCCGAACTCGACGTGAACGCCGATGACGTCTTGGTGCTGCGCAATGCCGGCCCCAAGGGCGCGCCCGGCATGCCCGAGGCGGGCTATCTGCCGATCCCGAAGAAGCTCGCACGCGGCGGCACCAAGGACATGGTGCGCATTTCCGACGCGCGCATGAGCGGCACCGCGTTCGGCACCATCGTGCTGCACATCACGCCCGAAGCCGCCGTCGGCGGGCCGCTGGCGCTGGTGAGGAACGGCGACATGATCAGCCTCGACGTGGCCAGGCGCAGCATCGAGCTGCTGGTCGATGCCGCCGAGCTCGAGCGGCGGCGCGCCGCCTTGAAGCCGGCGGCTGCGCCCGAGGGGACCAAGCGAGGTTACGCCTGGCTATTCGACAAGACCATCCTGCAGGCCGATGAGGGCTGCGATTTCGACTTCATGCAGAGGACTGGACCAAAGACGGATTAACTAACCGAACGCGCGCCCAGACCGCACAAGCGGCGGGCGATAAAACAGGGGGAAACGATGATTGCACGATCCATGTGTGGGCTCGCGGCTGTCGCCGCCATGCTTTTCGTCACCGGGGCCGGGGCGCAGGAGGTGAAGCATTATCGCTTCGCCTATGACCAGCCGCGCAACACCGGCTATTCCATCGCGGGTGACCTGTTTGCCGACAAGCTCAAGGAATTGAGCAAGGGCACCATGATCATCGACCAGTATCCCGGCGCACAGCTCGGCCAGGAGCCGCAGGTGCTGCAGCTCGTGAAGGCGGGCGACGTTGAATTCTCCATCGTCTCGTCGGCCAATACCGCGACAATCTCGCCGCAGGCCGGCGTGATGTCGCTGCACTATTTGTTCCGCGACGAGAACCACGTGATCAAGGGGCTGGCCGACCCCCGCGTGTTCGAGGCCCTCAAGATCATGATCGACGAGACCACGCAGGGTCTGCATCTCATCGGCACGGGCTCGCAGGGCGTACGCCACATGTACTCCAAGAAGGAGATCCACAATGTGGCTGATATCAAGGGGCTGAAGGTCCGCGTGCAGGCGACCGCGACCGAGGACACCATGTTCCCCGCCTATGGCGCCCAAACCGTGCACATGCCGTTCGGCAGCGTCTACACCTCTTTGCAAACCGGCGTGGTCGACGTCGCCGAGAACAGCATCAACGTCTACCTCGTCAACAAGCACTACGAGGTCGCGCCGGTCCTCAATATCACGGAGCATGAGGCCAACAACGCGCTGGTGTTCGTCTCCGACAAGCTCTGGCAGAGCCTGTCGGCCGAGCAGAAAGGCTGGGTGCAGACCGCGGCCAACGAGATCAGCACCAAGGAGCCGCAGAAGGCGTTCGAGCTGGAACGCACCGCGGCGGAGAAGCTGAAGAAGATGGGCGTCAAGGTCGTCGACAACGTCGACAAGAAGAGTTTTACGACGATCGCCGATCCCTATCTCGACAAGCTCGCCAAGGAGCTCGGCCCGCATGCCGAGAAGATCAAGGATCTGATCCGGTCGATCAATTAGGGCGCCGATACCCACGCTGGGCGGCGTCATCCGATGATGAAGTTTCGCTCGCTGGAGCGCCCGGGTTCCTCTCCCCAGCAGGGAGAGGTCGGATTGCTCCCGGCGATGCGGAGCATCGTCCGGTGCAATCCGGGTGAGGGGCCGCGGCACTCGTGAGACCAGAACCCCTCACTTGGATCGCATCTTTCGATGCGATCCAATCTCCCTGCGGGAGAGGTGGACCATCGACCGGCGTCGATTGCGCCGAAAATTCGTTCCGCCTAAGCGCTGACGACGAGGACGTTGAATGGCCATCGCCGACAAACTGCTTGTCCAACGCCAGCGCCACCTGAAATGGCGCTGGCTCGACTGGCTCGAGCTGGCGCTGATGGTCCTCTGCGGCGTGCTCTGCTTCGGCTTCTCGCTGTCGGTGACCGCCGACATCGTGACGCGCACCATCGGCCATCCCTGGCTGTGGCTCCAGGAGGTGACCTCGACGCTGTTCATTTACGCGATCTTCATCGGCACCGCCGCGGCGACCCGGCGCAACGACCACCTCTATCTCACCGCGATCTCCGAAGCGATGCACGGCACGCCGCGGCTGATCGTGGAAGTCATCATCCGCCTCATCGTGCTCGGCGTCGCCTTCTGCCTGATCTGGTACGGCTATGAGAATTATCTCCGCGGCTTCGGCAGCTTCCGTCTGCCCTCGGGGACGCCGATCGCCTCGCTCTATGCGATCATCCCGCTCTCGGGCGTGCTGATCGGCCTGTTCACGATCGAGCAGCTGGTCAACGGCCTGCGCAATGGTTTTGACCATCCTGAGCCCCCCGAGGAAGATGGGGCCGCCGTCGTCACCGAGGCCCAGACGAGGGCGCAGCCGTGAGCGCACCTGTCGTCCTGGCGTTGATGTCGATCTGCTTCCTGTCGTTCGGCTATCTCGGCGTGCCCGTGCCGTTCTCGCTGATGGCCGGCGTTTTCATCGGGGCGATCCTGTCGGATGTCTCGCTGGCCGCGATCATCCAGAAGATCTTTGACGGCGTCGATTCCGAGGCGCTGCTGGCGATCCCGTTCTTCCTGCTGGTCGGCGAGCTCATGAGCTCGGCCAATGTGGTGGTGCGGATCGCGAATCTGTCGGTGTCGCTGGTCGGGCATATCAGGGGCGGGCTATCGCAGGTCGTGGTCGTTTTCAGCATGTTCTTCTCGGAAATGTCGGGCTCGACCACCGCCGACGTCGCGGTGATGAGCCGCGCACTCGGCGGCCCGATGAGGCGCGAGGGCTATGAGCCCGCTTTCATCGCTGCCATCATCGCGTCGGCCTCGACCATCGCCGCGCTGGTGCCGCCCAGCATCACCGCCGTTGTCTACGGCGCGGTCGGCAACGTCTCGATCGCCGGGCTGTTCATGGCGGGTGTCGTGCCCGGCTTGATGATCGGGTTCGGGCTGATGATCTACTGCTATTTCTTCGGCCCCTCCGGCCTGCGCAAGCCGCGCGCGCCGCTGCGGCAGGTGGTGTTCGCGGCGGGCGATGCGGCGCTGCCGCTGATGATTCCGGTCATCCTGCTCGGCGGCATCCTCACCGGCTGGTTCACGCCGACCGAGGCCGGCGTCGTCGCCGTGGTCTGGATCGTGTTGGTCGTGATCCCCGCGCTCAACCGCGGGCACATCAGGAAGATCCCGTATGATTTCTGCCTCGCCGGGCTGATCTTCTCGCTGCCGCTGATCACCATCGGCGCCGCCAATGCGTTCGGCTGGATGCTCGCCTATTTGCGCGGCGCGAACTACATCGCCGAGATGATCACCTCGATCGCCGGCAACGATCCGCATTTGATCATGCTCTTGATGGTGCTGCTGTTCACGGTGGTGGGCGATTTCATCGAGCCGGTGCCGACCATCATCATCTTCATGCCGCTGGTGAATGCGCTCACCGAGGCCGGCGAGATCAATGGTGTGCACATGGGCGTGGTGCTGATCGCGACGCTCGCCTTCGGCCTGATCACGCCGCCTTACGGACTCGTGCTGCTGATGGCGTCGAAATTCGTCGGCATAAGTTTCGCTAAAGCGCTACGCGCCGCATTGCCGATCTACCTCGTGTTCTTCGCCACCATCGCGTTCGCGATCTACTTCCCAAGCGTCGTGCTGTGGCTGCCGCGCCACGTGCTTCCCGAGTCGGTCGGCTGCTTCAAGTCGCCGGCGGGGACGGGCTATATCTGTCCGCAGTGAACCTGCTTGTGAGCGCTACTTGGCCTTGCTCGTGAACTTCTTCACGGCAACACGAAACTCCTCCGTGTTCATCGCCATGATGATCTTGTGCTCCTCGGCGTCGAGCTGCTGTTTCACCGGCGTGGTGGCGGCCTGATGCACCAGCTGCTTGGTGCCAGCGATCGCCGCCGGCGGGTTCTGCGCCAATCGCTCGGCGAGGGTCCGCGTCGCCGTCTTCAGCTCCGCAGCGGGAACGGCCCTGGCGACGAGCCCCCATTCATAGGCCTGCTGCGCGGTAAAATTGTCCTCGGACAGGAAAATCTGCAGCGCGCGCCGGGCGCCGACCGTGCCGACGACGCCGACTGTGGAGCCGCCGTCCGGCGACACGCCGATCTTGGCATAGGCCGGCGTGAATTTGGCGTCCTCGGCGGCGATGCAGAGGTCGGTGACGAAGGCGAGGCCCATGCCGGCGCCGGCAGCCGAGCCGTGCACGCTCGACAGCGAGATCTTCGGCATGCGCCGGATGATCTCGATGAAGGCATGATAGTGCTTCAGGAGCTCGCCGACCACCGGCGTCACCGTGCCCGCTTCGGCGGCGGCGCCGATCGTCTGGAGATCGCCTCCGGCCGAGAAGGCGCGGCCTTCGCCCTCGATCACCACGACGCGGATGGCGTCGTCGGCTTCGATAGCGGCCGCGAGCTGTTCGAGCTTTTGCGCGATTGCAAGGTTGATCGAATTGAACGCGGCGGGGCGGTTCAGCGTGATGGTCGCGATCGGGCCGTCGATCCGCAGCAGCGCGGGATCGTCGGGTTGGGAGACGGGAGCTGGCATCTGGAATATCTCCGGCAGGAGGTTCGTTGCTGCAACTAAATCGCAGAAGGGCAGGGGTGACAATCCCCGCGTACGGCCCTTGCGAAAGCCGGAATGATCGGCTCAAATGGGGCCGCCTTCGTTTAGGGACGGACACGAGCGCCGGCTCCTCTTGGGCGAGCAAGCCAAAATCAGGCGCAAGCCAGAATCAGAGAGGAGACGACATGGGTGACGCTCGTGTCTCCAGATGTGGGCTGTTCCAATGAGCGGTCCAGTGATCATCATTGGTGCCGGCCATGGCGGCTATCAGGTCGCGGCATCGCTGCGCCAGGCGGGCTTTGCCGAGCGCATCTGCCTGATCAACGACGAGGCGCATCTGCCCTATCAGCGGCCGCCGCTGTCGAAGGCCTACATCAAGGGTTCGGCCGGGCCGGAGAGCCTGATGTTCCGCCCCGAAAAATTCTATCACGACCAGATTATCGAGCTGATCGCCGGCCGCGCCGTGTCGATCGACCGCGCGGGGCGCAAGGTGCTGCTCGCATCGGGCGAGACGCTGTCTTACGGTCATCTCGTGCTGGCGACCGGCGCGCGCAACCGGCTGCTTGATTTGCCGAATGCGAATCTGCCCGACGTGAAATATCTGCGCATGCTCGACGACAGCGAGGCGCTGCGCCAGATCATGCCATCGAAGACGCGCGTCGTGGTGATCGGCGCCGGCTTCATCGGCCTCGAGTTCGCGGCCACCGCGCGCATCAAGGGGCTCGAGGTCGACGTGCTCGAGCTCGCCCCGCGTGTGATGGCGCGGGCGGTGACGGCGGAGGTCTCGGAGTATTTTCAGGAACGCCATCGCGAAGCCGGCGTTCGCATTCATCTCGGTGTGCAGGCCACCAGCATCGAAGCGGAAGGCGGCAAGGTCACCGGCGTTTCCTTGAGCGACGGCCGGCATCTGCCGGCCGACCTCGTCGTGGTCGGCGTCGGCGTGCTGCCGAACATCGAGCTTGCGGCCGAGGCGGGGCTGCCGGTCGCCGCCGGCATCATCGTCGACGAATATCTTTCGACGGCTGATCCCAATATTTCCGCGATCGGCGACTGCGCGCTGTTCGCAAGTCCGCGCTTCGGCGGATCGTGGCGGCTGGAGTCGGTGCAGAACGCCACCGATCACGCCCGCTGCGTGGCGGCGCGGCTCACCGGCGACAAGAAGGCCTATGACAGCCATCCCTGGTTCTGGAGCGATCAGGGCGACGACAAGCTCCAGATCGCAGGGCTGACCACCGGCTACGATCGCGTCGTCCTGCGCGGCGATCCCGCCAAGAAGGCGTTCTCGGCGTTCTGCTACAAGGGCGACAAGCTGCTCGGGATCGAATCGGTCAATCGCGCCGGCGATCACATGTTCGGCCGCAGATTGCAGGCCATGGACCGCTCGATCACGCCGGAGCAGGCCGCGGACGAGAGCTTTGATCTGAAGAGCGCGCTGGCGTGAGTGCTTAGCTACAACACCGCGGCCACCTCCGCCGCCGTCGGCATCGACGGCCCGGCGCCCATGCGCTGCACGCTGATCGAGGCGGCGACGTTGGCGAAGGCGAGGGCGGCGCGCAAAGCGATGCCGTCGGCCAGCTGCGCCGCGAGCGCGCCGACAAAACAATCGCCGGCGCCTGTGGTATCGACAGCGTTCACCGCGCGGCCGGGTACCGCAATCTCCTCGCTGGCAGCGAGCGCGAGCACGCCGCGCTTGCCAAGCGTGACGCAGATGGTCTGGTCGGCGCGCGCCTGAAGGTTTCGCGCGACCTCGATGATCCGCGCCGCTTCGTCACTGTCGGACAGCTCCACGCCGGCGAGAAAGCCGAGCTCGGTCTCGTTCAGCACGAGAACGTCGACCAGCGCCAGCAACTCGCCCGGCATCTTCTGCGCCGGTGCCGGGTTGAGCACAGTCACGGCGTCAGCCTCGCGCGCCCGATGAAAGAATGCGACAATGCTCGGCAGCGGAATCTCGAACTGGCTGACGGCGACGTCGCCCTTCAGCAGCGGCACGACCGCGACGTCATCCGCGCTGACCAGCGCATTGCTGCCGGGAATGACGACGATGGTGTTGTCGGCCTCCGCCACCGTGATGATGGCGGTGCCGGTGTGGACGTCGGCCGTCTTCTGGAGATAGCCGAGATCGATGCCCTGCGCACGGAGGAACGTCCTCAACTCGGCCCCGAACGAATCCTGTCCCAGCCGGCCGATCAGCGTCGTCCCCGCGCCGAGCCGTGCCGCCGCCACAGCCTGGTTCGCGCCCTTGCCGCCCGGAAAATACAGCACCTGCTTGCCCGCGACGGTTTCGCCGACTTTGGGATGGCGATCGGCGGTCGCCACCACATCCATGTTGATGCTGCCTGCAACGAAGACGCGCCCCATGTGAATCTAGACCCTGACCTCGAACTCGTGCCGGACCTTGGCGATGTCCACCAGCGTCGGCAAGCCGGCCTCGTTGCCGAGGCGCTGGATCTTGAAGGCCGAGGCGGCCCGGGCAAAGTCAAAGTGCTCGCGCCAGCTTTTGCCGGGATGGGCGAGGTAGGAATAGACATAGGCGCCGTGGAACACGTCGCCGGCGCCGTTGGTGTCGATCACGCGCTCGCGCGGGATCGGCATCGCCGGCATCACCTGGACCGTCCCCGTTTCGTCATACCAGAACAGGCCCTTCTCGCCCATGGTGACGCCGCCGATCTTGCAGCCGCGGCTCTTGAGATAGTCGAGCATCTTCTCCGGCGTCAAATCCATCTGCTCGCACAGGCGCTCGGCGACGATGGCAACATCGATGAATTCCAAGAGCTCATGCGTGTTGGTGCGCAGCCCGCCGCCGTCGAGTGAGGTCAGGATGCCGGCCTCGCGGCAGACCTTTGCGTAGTGGATCGCCGCATCCGGCTGATGGCCGTCGACATGCAGCGCGCGGCAGCCGCCGAGATTGAGCATCGGAAAGGGGTGGATGTGCTCGTCGTCGCGGCAGCGCACGATGGCACGCTTGCCGTCCTTGGGCATGATGAAGGACAGCGAGGACTGGTTCACCTTTCGCCCGTGCAGCGAGATCGCGTATTTCGCGCACATGTCCTGGAACATGCGCCCCAGCCAGTCATTGGCCGCGGTCGCGATCAGGTCGGGCACGATGCCGAGCTTGGCGCAGCAGAACGCCGCCGTCACCGCATTGCCGCCGAAGGACACCGCGTAGTCCGAAGCCACGTGCTTCTCGTCGCCGGTCGGCATGTGGTCCGTGATGAAGACGACGTCGATATAGGTCTGTCCGATGAAGAGAGCCTGCATTGCTTGTCCGTGATGCGCTTGGTGGTCCCGTCCGGCGCGCTTACTCTAGCATCGGTTCCGCGCCTGGGACGCTGAAATTATTCGCAAAACCGCCCCGAAGCGCTTGAGGTCGGCATCATGCCGGAATACGACCATGTCAGGCCCATGCCAAGCCCGGACAAATGCCGCTTTTCGGCCCATGGTTCCGGGTCGATCGAAGGGGAATACATGATCACCGGCCTCGATCACGTCGTCGCGCTGGTCAGGGATATCGGTGCGGCCAGGGCGGCCTATCAGATGCTGCTGGGGCGCGCGCCGGCCTGGCAGAATTCCGGCGAGGGCGCCGACCGGGTGCTGTTCACCCTCGACAACATGACCATCGAATTGATGGCGCCGAGCGGCTTCACCGCGACCGCCGACCGCATGCGCGCGCTGCTCGAAGACCATGAAGGCGTGCTCGCCAGCCTGTGCTTTCGTGTCGCAGACATGAGCAAGATGCACCGGCGCCTGGAGCGGGTGGCCTTGACGCCTGATCCCGTCGCCGAGGTCGAAAGCGGCGACGAGGCGTCAGGCGCCGTCCTGCACTGGAAGCGCACCCGCGCCGCCACCGAGTTCACGCGCGGCGTGCGCATGTTCTTCCTTGAACTCGCCGAGGAGCGGCCGAAGTCGGTCGCGACCGATGTCGCCCCGATCGACGCACTCGACCATGTCGTGATCACCACCGAGGATTCCGATCGCGCCGCCGCGCTCTATGGCGCGCGGCTCGGGCTTGATCTCGCGCTCGACCGCTCGCACCAGGATTGGGGCCAGCTGATGTTCTTCCGGTGCGGCGATCTCATCGTCGAGGTGGTGCGCCGTCCCGTGGCGGGCGGCGACCTCGCGCATGACCGTCTCTGGGGCCTGAGCTGGCGGGTCGCCGACATCGACGCCACCCGTGCCCGCCTGCTCGCCGCGGGCCTCGACGTCAGCGAAGTCCGCAGCGGCCGCAAGCCGGGCACGAAGGTGATGACGGTGCGCAGCGGCACCTGCGGCATCCAAACCGTGCTGCTGGAGCGCTCGCCGAAGCCGGTGGAGTGAAGCCGTCTTCCGACCCACTCTCGTGTCCCGGACGCGCTGCAACGCTCTTGCGTTGCTGCGCAGAGCCGGGACCCAGAAGACGGCAACCTCTCTTTTGGATAATGGGCCCCGGCTCTGCAGCGCACCGCACTGGACGATGCTCCGCATCGCCAGGAGCGCTGCGTCCGGGGCACGAGATCGTTCTCAAACGCCCGCGCGCATGTTACACGCCTCATGTGACCACCCAGCGAGCACCCGGTTTGGCAAAGGCAAAGCGAACTCCGAAATGGCAGCGCGATCCCGAAGGGATGCGGCTGCGCATTCTCGAAGCCGCCAAGCAGGAGTTTTCCGCCCACGGGCTGGCTGGCGCGCGCGTCGACCGCATCGCGGCGAAAGCCGGCGCCAACAAGCGCATGCTCTACTACCACGTCGGCAACAAGGACGAGCTCTATCTCGCCGTGCTCGAAGGCGCCTATGACAAGATCCGCAGCGAGGAGCGCGGGCTCGATCTCGAGCATCTCGATCCGCCCGAAGCGATCCGCCGCCTGATCGAGTTCACCTGGAATTACTTCCTGCGCAATCCCGAATTCCTGTCGCTGCTCCAGACCGAGAACCTCGCGCGCGCCAAACACCTTAAGAAATCGACCAAGGTCAAATCGATGCACTCGCCCTTCGTCGAGATGATCCGCACCGTGGTGCGGCGCGGCGTCGAGAGCGGCGACTTCCAGGTCGCGGTCGATCCGGTCCAGCTCTACATCTCGATCGCGGCGCTCAGCTTCTTCTATCTCTCCAACTCGGCGACGCTCAGCGTCATCTTCGGCCGCGACCTGCTCGCCAAGGACGCCAAGGACGAGCGCCTCGCGCACATGGCCGGCCTCGTCCTCGCCGCGCTGACGGGACGGTCGGCAGCGTTGTTCGAGACTGCGAAGGCACCGAAGTCGCGCGCGGCCGTAGCGCAGACGGTGTAGCGTTCATTGGTCGTTGTCGACCGCTGTTTCCAAACTTTCCGCAGTCATTGCCCGCGAAGGCGGGCAATCCAGTATTCCAGAGACGCCGGTCGGTACGGAGAAGCCGCGGCGTACTGGATTCCCCGCCTTCGCGGGGAATGACACCGTGGGTGGGCGATCGCTCATACCCCGACTCGCAGGAACCCGCCGCAAAACGTCACAGGGAAAGCTCTGGACAGTATTTATCCAACGGGTTAATTTCTCCCCGAACGAACAAGAAGTCCGGGAGTGAGACGTGGCTGAATTGAAGCCGCAGAGTGCGCTGTCCAAAATGCTGAACGCGGCCTGGGTGCGGCCGCTATTGTTCCTGGTGTTCATCGTGGTCGCCTGGGATCTCTCGATCCGGCTGTTCAAGATCCCGGCTTACCAGATCCCGGCGCCGGCCGACGTGGTAGCGGTGCTGCGCAGCGACTGGCCGGAACTGCTGCGCCAGTCCTGGCCCACCACTTACGCGACCATATGGGGCTTCGTGCTCTCGGCGCTGTTCGGCATTCCCGTCGCGATGCTGATCGCGGGATCGAAGACGGTGGAGAGCTATGTCTATCCGCTGCTGGTGTTCTCGCAGTCCGTGCCGAAGATCGCGATCGCGCCGCTGTTCGTGGTCTGGTTCGGTTTCGGCATCCTCCCGAAGGTGATCTCGGCCTTCTTGCTCGGCTTCTTCCCGGTGGTCGTCTCCGCGGTGCAGGGCTTCAAGTCGGTCGACCCTGATATGGTCGATCTCGCCCGCGCCATGCAGGGCAGCCGCTTCCAGGTGTTTTGCGCGGTGAACCTGCCGCATGCGCTGCCGGCGATCTTCTCCGGCCTCAAGGTCTCGGTGACGCTGGCCGTGGTCGGCGCCGTCGTCGGCGAGTTCGTCGGCTCCAATTCCGGCATCGGCTATGTCATGCAGCGCTCGATCGGCACGTTCGACCTGCCAACCATGTTCGCAGCGCTCGTGATCCTGGCGCTGCTCGGCGTGATCCTGTTCTGGATCGTCGACCGGATCGAGAAGCTGGTCATTCCCTGGCATGTCAGCCAGCGCGAGGACGTGATTTTCGCATCTTAAGTGAAGCAAACAACGGCCACCAACGGCCGAAACAACAAAGACAAGGGAGAGTGACGATGAAGCAGTGGATTGGGGCTGCAGCGGCAGCGCTGATGGTGTTTGCGGCCATGCCGGCGCAGGCAGCCGACAAGGTCGTGCTGATGCTGAACTGGTACGTCTATGGCGAGCACGCGCCGTTCTATTACGGCAAGGCCAAGGGCATCTATGCCGCCGAAGGCATCGACCTCGAGATCCAGGAAGGCCGCGGCTCGGCTGCGACCACGCAGGCCGTCGCCGCCAAGACCGCCGATTTCGGCTATGTCGACGTTCCCACCATGATGCGCGCCGCGATCAAGGGCGCGCCCGTGATCGCGACCGGCGTGCTGCTGCAGACCTCACCGATGTCCGCCATGGGCTTCGTCGACAAGAACATCAGGAAGCCCGAGGACATCAAGGGCAAGACGGTCGCGATCACGCCGGCCGATTCCATGACCCAGATCTGGCCGCTGTTCCTGAAGAAGACCGGTCTGAAGGAGAGCGATTTTCACACCGTCGCCGGCGACGGCCAGACCAAGCTCAATGCCGTCATCAACGGCCAGGCTGATCTCTTGCTCGGCTATGTCATGGACCAGTCCATGAAGATCAAGGACGCCACCGGCAAGGACGTCTATCCGATCAAGTTCGCCGACTACGGCATCAACATGGTTTCCTCGGGCATCATCGCCAACTCCGACTACGTGAAGGCCAATGCCGACCTCGTCCGCCGCTTCATGTCGGCGACGACAAAGGCGGTCGAAGCCGCCGAGAAGGAGCCGAAGGCGGCGGCGCAGTCGATCCTCGATGCCAACCCGAAGGGCGGCAAGATCGACACGCTGACGCAGGGCTTTGAGCTGACCATTCCGCTCTACCGGACCGCGGAGACCAAGAGCAAGCGGCCGTTCCAGGTCACCGACCAGAACATGACGGACTCCGTCAATCTGATGGTCGAATATGGCGGACTCGACGCCAAGGCCAAGGAGAACCCGAAGGCCTTCTACACCAACGACTACCTGCCGAAGAGCGGCTCGTGAACCACACATATCCCCTGTCGCCCCTGCGAAAGCAGGGACCCATCACTACCGGCCTTGATGGTTACGGAAGGTCTCTACCCGCGTGCCCGAACGCATCGGCACGGCGTATGGGTCCCTGCGTTCGCAGGGACGACGAGTAGAGGGCTGCGATGAACCCTGCGACCAAACCAATCGATGTCCAGCCGGCCGCGCATCTGAGGCTGGTGAGTGACCGGGCTGCCGGCGATACGTCGGGCATCAAGCTGTCAGGCGTGTCGAAGACCTATCGGACGCGCGACGGCGACGTGCCGTCGCTGCGGCCGCTCGATTTCCACATCAATGACGGCGAGTTCTTCGTCGTGGTCGGCCCATCGGGCTGCGGCAAGTCCACGCTGCTCAAGCTGATCTCGGGATTGCTGCCGCCGACATCGGGCGAGATCCTGGTCGAAGGCGAGAAGGTGACGACGCCGCACGGCAATGTCGGCATCGTTTTCCAAAACGCGCTGCTGCTGCCGTGGCGCAATATCCTCAACAACGTGATGCTGCCGATCGACATGAAGCGGCTGCCGCGGCAGCAATATCTCGAGCGTGCCAAGGCGCTGTTGAAGCTGGTCGGGCTCGAAGGGTTCGAGAAGAAGCTGCCCTGGCAACTTTCCGGCGGCATGCAGCAGCGCGCCTCGATCTGCCGCGCCCTGGTGCACGACCCCAAAATCATGCTGATGGACGAGCCGTTCGGCGCGCTCGATGCGCTGACGCGCGAGCGCATGAATGTCGAGCTGATGCGGATCCAGCGCGAGACCAGGAAGACGGTGCTGCTGATCACGCATTCGATTCCGGAAGCCGTGTTCCTCGCGGACCGCGTGCTGGTCATGACCGAGCGCCCCGGTGCGGTCGCCGCGATCTACGACGTGCCGCTGCCGCGTCCGCGCTCGCTCGACGTGATGGCCGACCCGGTGTTTACGGAACTCGTGCAGCGCATCCGCAAGCATTTCTTCTCGCAGGGTGCATTGGATTAGTGTTGATGAGAGTCACCTCTGGCAACCGCACGGACAGTGCGCTCCCTCCCCCGCTTGCGGGGGAGGGCTGGGGAGAGGGTGCCTCCACTTGCGAGACCCCCCAACAGGAGAGAACCCTCACCCGGCACGGGACGATGCTTCGCATCGCCCGGAACGTGCCGACCTCTCCCGCAAGCGGGAGAGGTGAGTCGCCCGCGGCCACACCGGTCCCATCAAGTGTACCTCGTTTCGTTGCAAGATCATGTCCCCGCGCCTGAAGCTGCGAGACATCGCCTTCTTCGAACGTCCCGTGCATTTCGCACGGCCGTTCCGCTTCGGCGCAATCACCATCAACGCGACGCCGCAGCTGTTCGTGCGCGTCGAGATCGAGGTCGAGGGCAAGGGCACCGCGGTCGGCGCCAGCGCCGAGCTGCTGGTGCCAAAATGGTTCGACAAGCGGCCGGAGCTGTCGCCGGTGCAGACGATCGACGGCTTGCGCCGCTCGCTGGAGATCGCGCGCGGACTTTATCTGGCGCGGACCGGATTTTTGACGGCGTTCGATCTGCATGCCTCCTGCATCGGCGCGCAGGTTGCGACCTGTGCGACAAAGAACATTCCGGCGCTTGCTGCGGCCTATGGTCCGGCCGAGATCGACAAGGCTATCCTCGATGCGCTGCTGCGCGGCGTTGCGGCCAGCTTCTTCGACGGGATGGCCGGCAACATCGCCGGCATCGACGCGCGGCTTTCGCCTGATCTGAAGGACGCGGACATCACCGCTTTTCTCAGCGGCCGCAAGCCGCTGCCGCGCGTCGCCATCAGGCATACCGTGGGCCTCGACGATACCGTCGAAGGCAAGGGCGGTGTTGCCGATACACGCGAGAATGCCGGTGCGAACTATTTCAAGCTGAAACTGTCGGGCGATCCCGCGTCCGATGCGTCACGGCTGGCCCGCATCGGCAAGGAGCTCGATACGCTGGGGCGCCAGTACAAGGTGACGCTCGACGCGAACGAGCAATACGCCGATCTGGCCGCACTGCAGGAGCTGATGGACCGGCTCGATCGCGATTCCGCCCTGCGCACGATCGCCTCGCGCCTGCTCTATGTCGAGCAGCCGATGCCGCGCGATATCACCAGGCAATCGCCGCTCGGCTCGCTGGCCGCGCGCGGCTTCATCATCGATGAGGCCGACGAGTCCTACGACGCTTTCCCCGCGGCGCGGGCGCTGGGCTATCGCGGTATTTCCTCGAAATCGTGCAAGGGGCTCTACAAGTCCATCGTCAACGCGACGCGCGCTGCGAAATGGAGCGCGGGCGGCGAGAAGTTCTTCGTCACCGGCGAGGACCTGACCTGCCAGGCGGGTCTCGGCGTGCAGCAGGATCTCGCGCTCGGCGCCTTCATCGGCGTCATCCATGCCGAGCGCAACGGCCACCATTATGTCGACGGTTTCGGCGACACGCCCGCCGGGGAAGCTCAGGCCTTCGCCGCCGCGCATCCCGATCTCTATACCGATGCCGGGCAGGGCGTCCGTCTTAGCATTCACGACGGCGATCTCCTGACGGGATCGCTTCACACAGGGGGCTTTGCGACGTCGGTCCATCCGGACTGGTCGGCGCTCCGCCCGCTCGAACAGCCAACATCACTTCAGGAGCAGTTGACATGACCACCCAACGCCTCGGCCTCATCATGAACGGCGTCACCGGCCGCATGGGGCTCAACCAGCATCTGATCCGCTCGATCGTCGCGATCCGCGACCAGGGTGGCGTCCGCCTGAACAACGGCGACCGCATCATGCCCGATCCGATCCTGGTCGGCCGCAGCGCCGACAAGGTCGAGGCGCTCGCGAAGCGCTACAACATCACGCGCTGGACCACCGATCTCGACGCAGCGCTCGCCGACCAGAACGACACCATGTTCTTCGACGCCGCCACAACGCAGGCGCGGCCGGGCCTTCTGACCCAGGCTATCAATGCCGGCAAGCACGTCTATTGCGAGAAGCCGATCGCGACCAGCTTTGAAGAGGCGCTGGAGGTCGTCAAGCTCGCCAACGCCAAGGGCGTCAAGCACGGCACGGTGCAGGACAAGCTGTTCCTGCCCGGCCTGAAGAAGATCGCCTTCCTGCGCGATTCCGGCTTCTTTGGCCGCATCCTCTCGGTGCGCGGCGAGTTCGGCTATTGGGTGTTCGAAGGCGGCTGGCAGGAAGCGCAGCGGCCGTCCTGGAATTACCGCGAAGAGGACGGCGGCGGCATCATTCTGGACATGGTCTGCCACTGGCGCTACGTGCTCGACAACCTGTTCGGCAACGTCCAGAGCGTGGTCTGCATCGGCAACACCGACATCCCCGAGCGTTTTGACGAGCAGGGCAAGAAGTACAAGGCGACCGCGGACGACTCGGCTTACGCAACGTTCCAGCTCGAAGGTGGCGTCATCGCCCACATCAACATGTCCTGGGTGACGCGCGTCTATCGCGACGACCTCGTCACTTTCCAGGTCGACGGCACGCTCGGCTCGGCGGTCGCGGGCCTCACCGACTGCATGATCCAGGCGCGGCAGGCAACGCCTCGTCCGGTGTGGAATCCTGACGAGAAGCGGCTGCACGACTTCTACGGCGACTGGCAGAAGATGCCCGACAACGTCAGCTACGATAACGGCTTCAAGGAGCAGTGGGAGATGTTCATCCGCCACGTCTACGAGGATGCGCCCTACAAGTTCACGCTGCTCGAAGGCGCAAAGGGCGTGCAGCTCGCCGAATGCGCGCTGAAGAGCTGGAAGGAGCGGCGCTGGATCGACGTCGCCCCGATCAAGGCCTGAAGTTGATTGGATAAGCCCTGATGTTTGCCAAGCCGTCATTGCGAGGAGCGAAGCAACGAAGCAATCCAGACCGTTGCCGCGGAGGCATTCTGGATTGCTTCGCTTCGCTCGCAATGACGGGGAGAGGTTCGAAATCATGAACAAACCCGTCCAGCCCATATCGTCATTGTCGCTGAAGCTGCCGAAGGCCGACCGCTCGATCGAGACCTATCGGCTCGCGGCCTCGCGCTCGTTCCCCGCAAAGCTCGAGGGGCCGCTGAACCGCATCGCGTTCTCTGCGGTCCATACGGTCGCCGATCCCTTCGCGGACAACGATCCCTGGTTGTCGGTGGCCGTCGACTGGGACAAGACCATCGCCTTCCGCGAGCACGTCTGGGACCTCGGCCTCGGCGTTGCCGAAGCGATGGACACCGCGCAGCGCGGCATGGGGCTGGACTGGCCGACTTCGCTGGAGCTGATCAAGCGTTCGGTGTCGGCCGCCAAGCGCCGCAATGCGCTGGTGTTCTCCGGTGCGGGCACCGACCATCTCGCGGTGGAAGACGCCAGGAGCCTCGACGATGTGATCCGCGCTTACGAGGAGCAGATCTCGGCAGTCGAGAAGGTCGGCGGCCGCATCATCCTGATGGCCTCGCGCGCACTCGCAAAGCTCGGCCGCAACGCGGACGATTACGCCAAGGTCTATGACCGCGTGCTGTCGGGGGTAGCGCAGCCCGTGATCATCCACTGGCTCGGCGATATGTTCGATCCGGCGCTGGCGGGCTATTGGGGCAGCAGAGATCTCGACCAGGCGATGGACACGGCTGTCGCGATCATCAACGGCAACGCCGCCAAGGTCGACGGCGTGAAAGTCTCGCTGCTCGACAAGCAGCGCGAGATCGACATGCGCCGCCGCCTCGACAAGCGCATCAAGATGTATACCGGCGACGATTTCAACTATGCCGAACTGATCGCCGGCGACGGCGAAGGCTTTTCGCACGCGCTGCTCGGCATCTTCGATGCGATTGCGCCGGCGGCGTCCTACGCGCTGTCGCGGCTCGCGGCAGGCGATGAGGCCGGCTTCCACGACGTGCTCGGGCCGACGGTGCCGCTGTCGCGTCACATCTTCAAGGCGCCGACACGTTTCTACAAGACCGGCGTGGTGTTCATGGCCTATCTCAATGGTCACCAGGATCATTTCACCATGGTCGGCGGCCAGGAGAGCACGCGCTCCACGCTGCATCTGGCCGAGCTGTTCCGTCTGGCCGATCAGGCCGGCTTGCTCGCCAATCCTGAACTCGCGACGCAGCGGATGAAGACCGTGCTCGCCACCCACGGTATCGAATCCTGATGCGCGATTTTTCGTCCGACCATCGCTGGCTGTCGCTGAACACGGCGACCGTCCGCAAGCAGGGTGATCTTGTTCAGATCGTTGATGCCTGCGCCAGACACGACATCCGCGCCATCGATCCCTGGCGCGACCAGGTTGCGGCCGTCGGGCTCGATCGCGCCGCGCGCGCCGTGCGCGACGCCGGTCTCGATCTGTCAGGCTATTGCCGCGGCGGCATGTTCACCTCTGATACCTTGCGCCGGGGCGAGGTGCGTGACGACAATCGGCGCTGCGTGGACGAAGCCAAGACGCTGGGCGCGCCCTGCATCGTCCTCGTCGTCGGCGGCCTGCCGCAATATTCGCGGCCGGGCAGCGAGCCTTCGAAGGACATCGTGGCCGCGCGCGGGCAGGTCGAGGAAGCCCTTGCCGATATGCTCGACTACGCCAGACAGGCAAATTTGCCGCTGGCGATCGAGCCGCTGCATCCGGCTTACGCGGCCGACCGCGCCTGCGTGAACACCACAAAGCAGGCGCTCGACATCTGCGACCGGCTCGACCCCGGCCGCAGCGGCATGCTGGGCGTCGCGCTCGACGTCTATCACATCTGGTGGGACCCGGAGCTGATGGGCCAGATCGCCCGCGCCGGCAAGGACCGCCTGCTTGCCTTCCATGTCTGCGACTGGCTGGTGCCGACCAGGGACATCCTCAACGATCGCGGCATGATGGGCGATGGCGTCATCGACATCAAATCGGTGCGCGAAGCGGTTGAGGCGCAGGGCTTTGCCAGTTATTCGGAGATCGAAATCTTCTCGAATGACTGGTGGGGCAAGCCGATAGATGAGGTGCTACGTACCTGCATCGCGCGGCACAAGACGGTGGTGTAGAGAGTGCGGCCCGACGGCCTTTGCGACCTGTTGCAGCGTGTTGAAGCGCCCCTTCTGCTCGCTGGTCGGCGTGGCGTAGACCTCCTCCAGGGCGGTCGACCGGCCGGGCGCCGTCAGCATGGGAGCTGACTGAAAAGTCAAACGATTGCGCTATCATCGATTTTCACCGTCAAACACCGGGCTATCGCTCACCAATTCAATCTGCAAAGCTGTGACAACACAAAAGCGCTTGCAGGCAAGCAAGCGCGGAGGGAGGTTCGCAGTGGAGAGAGTGCAGCGTTTGCGTGCGATGAGCTCATTGTGCCGGCAACAGGCCGCGTACAACAGCATGAACAAATGGAAGCTGCTTGCAGAAGCAGAATACTGGGACCATCTGGCCGAGCTCGAATTGTCTTCTCACTTCCAGCAATGCAACTCACTTACGACAACGCAACCCCATTGGCTCGAATGAGATAGAGCGGCCTCAAGCGATCGCCAACACGAATGATGCTGGCGGAAGACCATCTCCGCGTGAGGTCAGAACGAGGCTGTCGTTTGCGTTCCGTGCCACTGCGCTCTCACAGAGGCTGCAGCGGTGCCATTCTTAGTGTCGTCGCGCTTTGAAGCAGGATGATTACGTCGCCCCGCGTTGTTTGGACGCTGCGCAAATTGCAACGCGAGAACGCGCCGCCGCCCTCATTGGCCTGCGACCTGTTGCAGCGTGTTGAAGCGCGCCTTCTGCTCGCTGCTCAGCATGGCATAGAACTCCTCCAGGGCAGGCTCGACCAGCTTGGCGGCGGCCAGCATGGCCTCGAGCCGGTGCTGCATCGCTTCCAGCCGTCCGACCGGCGTCAGCGGCACATCGTTCGGGCAGGCCGCCTGCAGGCCTTCAACGCCCTTGGCTGTCGCCTCACTGAGGCGGTCGAGTGCCTCCTTCTGCTTGCCGGCGGGGTGGAGCACAGCCTCGATCCTTTGGATCGGCAACTGCGTCAGGCCGGATTTCGGATCGCCACAGCCCTCGGCACTGGCTTGCTGTTGCGGCGAGCGCTCGCCGACATTCGGACCGAGCGCGTTGAAGCTGGCCTGCTGCTCGTCACTGAGCGAGTTGTAGAAATTCTCCAGTGCCGGTCGCACGATCTTGACGGCTTCAAGCGTCGCGCTGATGCGGTTCATCATCGCCCGCAATCGGCCAGGGGGAGTCAGGGCATAGGTCTCCGAACAGGAATCCTTGAATACATCGGCAGCTCTTGCGGCCGCAGCCTTCAACTCGTCGAGCAGCGCGCGCTGCTCGGGCGTGGGCCGCACCGCCCGGGCGATATCGCCAAGCGGCCAGGCCGTCAGGCCCTTGTCCGGTGTGCCGCACAATTGCTGTAGCGTTCGCGGCCTCACGCTGGCGCGCTGGCGAACGCGGCCGCCGCCGCCGGCTTGTGGGTAATCATACGGGCTGATGCTGGCATAGGCGGAATAGGGGCCGTCACCACCCCAGAACACGGTGTCGACGAAGTCGTCATACGCGTACGCCCAATAGCCGGGCTCGTAGGCATAGGACCAGAACGTATAGTCGAAAATGTCGGAATAGGCATAAGGCCAGAACACGGGACCAAGCCAAGCCACGAATACCGCGGGATGGCGGTGGCGCCAGGCCTGCCGGGGAGCCCAGCCGCTCTGGCGGATGGTGAGCGCCGCCTGCGCTTGCGCAGGGACCTGCTCGCGGAAGCGCTCCGCAAACCGCCCGCGCTCGGCGGCCTGGGCCGTGGCGGCAGCAGCTGGGGCCCGCGCGGCCGGAGCTTGTAGTCCAAGCCGCTGTTGGCGCGCCAGGTCGCTTTGCTGCGCGCGCTGCTCACGCTGAAGCAAACGGTTCTGCGTCTGGAGCGTTCGTTGCTGCTCGCGCAACGCGCGCGCGCCTTCCGGCTTCTGCGACTGGAGTTGTTGCACGCGCTGCTGCAGGCGATCGATGCGGGTCTGGCGTTCCGTCGTCTGGCGCGACAGCATCTCGCGCTGGCGCTGCTGCACCATCTGCTGGCGCTGCTGGATCTGCTGTTGGCGCTGTTGCGCGCGCTGTTCGATCTGATCCCGCCGCGACAGCCGCTCGCTCGCGGCCGGCGGTCCGCTGGGCCGCGAGGGGGCGGCGATGTGTGGCGTCGGCCGGGGTGCCATGGCCGGGCGCTGCGGTGGGCCCGGCGCCCGATGGAATTCAGGCCGCGGCGCCGCCACGTGCGGGGCCGCCCGCGGCGGCGGTGCAGCGAAATGCGGGGTCGGGCGCGGTGGCGGTGAGGCAATGTGCGGCGCAGAATGTGGCGCCATGGCCGGTCGCTGCGGCATGGCCGGGGGATGGAATGCCGGCGCGGCCGGACGTGCCATGGCTGGCGGCGCCGCCGGACGGGCCATGGCCGGTGGTGCTGCCGGCGCTGCGGCTGGGCCGGGTGGCCCGCCCCTGCCATGTCCCTGGCCAGGTCCTTGAGCCAACGCGCCGGCGCTCGCCGCCAGCATCGAGACAACCACTAAACTAGTAAGGCAAACGCCACGCGGAAGCATGATCGTAGCCGCCAGCTCATAATCGCCCACGACATTCAACGCGCAGCTGGCGGAATCGTTCGTTGTTTGGCCATGGCCGGCATTGCGATCTTCCGACGCAGGCAGTCTCAGGAGAAATCCTGCGTCAGAGTGGTGGCGAGCCGCTCCAGCGCCCAGTCGACCTGGTCACTGGTGATCACCAGCGGCGGGGCGATGCGGATCGTTTGCTCATGGGTATCCTTGGCGAGGATGCCCTTGCCCTGAAGCGCCTCGCAGTAGCGGCGAGCGCGGCCCGCCTCGGGATGCAACTCGACTGCCAGCATCAAGCCGCGCCCGCGCACCTCGCGGATCGTATTGGCACGAATGTCCTTCAAGCCTTCCAGAAAGCGCACGCCCTGCCTGGCCGCGTTCTCGATCATGCCTTCCTCGACCAGCACGCGCATCGCCGCGCGCGCCACCGCGCAGGCGAGTGGGTTGCCGCCGAAGGTCGAACCATGCTGCCCGGGCCTCAGCGTCCCGAGCACGTCGTTGTTCGAGAGCACGGCCGAGACCGGATAGAAGCCGCCGGACAGGGCCTTGCCGAGCAGGGTCACGTCCGCCTCGATTCCCTCGTGCTGCTCCGCGAGCAGCTTGCCGGTGCGGCCGAGCCCGGTCTGGATCTCGTCGAGCACCAGCATCACGTTGTTGGCGGTGCAGAGCTCCCGCACCTTCGTGAAATAGCCGGCTGGAGGAATGACGACACCGGCTTCGCCCTGGATAGGCTCGACAAGAAAGGCGACCGTGTTTGGGGTGATTGCCTCCTCCAGCGCAGCAGTGTCGCCGAACGGGATGATCCTGAAGCCCGGCGCGAACGGTCCGAAATGTGTGCGTGTCTCGGGGTCGGTTGAAAAGCCGACGATGCCCAGCGTGCGTCCGTGGAAATTGTTGGCGCAGACGATGACCTCGGCCTGGCCGTCCGGCACGCCCTTCACCTCATAGCCCCATTTGCGCACCGACTTGATCGCGCTTTCGACCGCCTCCGCGCCGCTGTTCATCGGCAGCACCTTGTGGGAACCGGTGAGCGCCGCGATCTCTTCGTAGAACAAGGCGAGCTGGTCGTTGTGGAAGGCCCGCGAAGTCAGCGTCAGCCTGTGCGCCTGTTCGACCATCGCTGCCAGGATCTTGGGGTGGCAGTGGCCCTGGCTGACCGCCGAATAGGCCGAGAGGCAGTCGAGATAGCGGTTGCCTGCGGTATCCCAGACCCAGACGCCTTCGCCGCGCGACAGGACGACCCCGATCGGCTCGTAATTACGAGCCCCAAAGCGTGCTTCCGCTGCGATGAAATCGATGACCGACGAGCTCATCTGTCGTCACTCCATTGCTGCGCGCCGGCGTCAACCGACTGCGCCGGCCGCGCTCAAGCTGATGTGGGTAGCAGCCTGCCCGCTCGGAAGCCTTGACGCGCCCGATCGCATGGCGCGACCTGATTTGCCCGAAATGTCAGATGGTTCTGCGCGACCACAGGGCATCCTTCGCCGACCGACCCGCTACTGTGCATGGGGTTGTTTTCGCCATTTTTGTTTTGAGGCCTCAGCCGATCGCGCAGGGCACGCTCAGGAAGCCGCGAAACCGCACCCGTCCACCCCGCACCGGTTGGCCGCTCAGGGCATAGTTCGGGAAGCGCGCCAGAAAGCGTGAGACCGCAATCGCGCCTTCGAGCCGCGCCAGCGCCATGCCGGCGCATTGATGTGCGCCAGTGGCGAAGGCGAGATGCCGGTTCGGCGTCCGCGCGATGTCGAAGCGTTCGGGGTCGGGAAACTGCGCAGGGTCGCGGTTGGCAGCGCCAATGCACAGCGTCACCGATGTGCCGGCTTCGAGCATGATGCCGCCAAGCTCGACCCGCTCCGTCGTCATGCGGTTGCCGAGCTGGTTGGAGCTCTCGTAGCGCAGCATCTCCTCGACGGCCGTCTTGATGAGATCGGGATTGTCGATCAGCCGCTGCTTCTGATCCGGATTGCGGTCGAGGGCGACCAGGCCGTTGCCGATCAGGTTGGTCGTGGTCTCGTGGCCGGCATTGAGCAGGAAGATGCAATTGTGCAGCAGCTCCTTCTCGGTCAGCCGCTCGCCGCTGTCCTCGCCCTGGATGAGACGCGTCAGCACGTCGCGCTCCGGATTACCCGGCTTCTCGCGCCGCCGCGCGACCAGCGTCCGGAGGTAATCGAGAAAATCCGTCACCGCCTTGTTGCCGCGTGCGGCCACGTCAGGCGACACCACGGGTTCGAGCGCGCCGAGGATCGCCAGCGACCAGTCGCGCAGCGGCGCGCGTTCGTGATGGGGCACGTCGAGCAGATTGCCGATGACCTCGATGGGAATGGAGGCCGCGAAATCCTCGATCAGCTCGCAATGACCTTTGGCGGCGATCGCATCGAGCAGGCGGTCGACGAGCTTGACCAGATCGCTCTCCATTCCCGCGATCGCGCGCGGCGACAGCGCGCCCATGATCAGGCGCCGCACACGGGTATGCGCCGGGGGATCGTTGAAGACGAGGCTGGTGGTGTGGTGCTCGTAGAGCGGGGTGTCGCCGTATTTCGGCGCGAACTCGCGCTTCTTGTCCGAACTGAACGATTTGGTGTTCTTATAGGTGGTGACGAGATCGTCATAGCGGGTCAGGAACACGGTGCCGTTCGGCAGCCGCTTGACCGGCTCGTTCTCCCGCAGTGCACGATAGGTCGGGTAGGGATCGGCGTAGAATTCCGGCGTCAGCTTCTCCAGATCGAAACTGGCCGCCAGTTCTTTCGCATCTGCGTTCATCCGCCATACTCGCCGGTTGAGACCGTTATGCTGTTTTCGCTCTTTCGAGCGGCTCCGATCACCGTCTACAGTCGCGCCGTGATTTGCAAGACGACCGGACCGGAAAATGCACGCCCGCGCTGACGCTGCCGACACGGCCCCGACCTGGCCGGACGATATATTCGCGACCCTGCAACGCTTCGACGTCAGGCAGGTGCCCTACGTGCCCGATGCCGGCCATTCAAAACTGATCCAGCGCGTGCTGGGCTCGTCGACGATGCGCGGCATTCCGCTGACGACGGAGGAGGAGGGCGTGGCGCTGCTCGCCGGCGCCTGGGCCGGCGGCCAGCGTGGCGTGCTGCTGATGCAGTCGAGCGGCGTCGGCAATTGCATCAACATGCTCTCGCTGATCCCGATCCTGCGCTTTCCCTTCCTGACGCTCGTGACCATGCGCGGCGAGTGGGGCGAGTTCAATCCGTGGCAGGTGCCGATGGGATCGACCACGCAGGGCGTGTTAGAACTGTCAGGCGTCAAGGTGCTGCGCGCCTCCAACGCGGCGGAGGTGCTGGCCGTGCTGGAGGCCGCCGCAGCCCAGGCCTACAATGCGCTCACGCCCACTGCCGTTCTGCTGTCGCAGCGCCTGATCGGCGCCAAGGTTTTCACCAAATGAGCAAAGCCAATCTCCTCGATCGCCGTCAGGTGGTCTCCGCGCTGCTTGCTGACCGCAACGACGTCGTCGCGATCGGCGGCTTGGGCGCCTCCACCAATGACATCTGCGCGGCCGGCGACCACGCCCGCAATTTCTATCTCTGGGGCGGCATGGGCGGCGCCGCCATGATCGGGCTGGGTCTTGCTCTGGCGCAGCCAAAGCTGCCGGTGCTGGTGATCACCGGCGACGGCGAGATGCTGATGGGCATGGGCAGCCTTGCCACCATCGGCCTGCAAAAACCGTCCAACCTCTCGATCGTCGTCCTCGACAATGAGGCCTATGGCGAGACCGGCGGCCAGACCAGCCACACCTCCGCGGCCGCCGACCTCGTCGGTGTCGCTAGGTCCTGCGGCATCCGGGACAGCCGGGCTGTGACGACTATGGCCGAGGTCGAGGCCTTCGCCAAAGCCGTCCACGACCTCTCCGGCGGCCCGCGTTTTGCCAATGTGAAGATCGACAGCGCCAATCTGGAGCGGATTTTGCCTAGCCGGGACGGGACTTACATCGTCAACCGGATCCGTAGCGATCTCGGCTTCCAGCCGATCTAGACCTCGTGTAGGTTGCATCGCACCATTTGGCTTGACTTTTGCGTGGGTGAGTGCTTACTCACTCCCATGAGCTCATTGCGAATGACGAGCGACCTGAGGCGTCAATTGATCCTCGGCGCCGCAAAACGCTGCTTTGCGCGACACGGGTATACGGGCACCACAACCAAGAGCGTGGCGGCCGCCGCTGCCATTTCCGAGGCACTGCTGTTCAAGCATTTCCCGTCCAAGGCGGCGCTCTACGCTGAAATCCTCAGCGACGAATGCGAGGCCGACCCGGCTTTCGTCGAGCTGCTCGAACGGGAGCCGTCGACGGCCACCCTGGTCGAGCTGATCCGCGGCATGGTGGAGCATTTCCTCGAGATCGCCGACGGGCCCGACCAGGAAGAGGCGCAGCGCCTGCGACTGATGGCCACGAGCCATTTGGATGATGGCGAATTCGCCCGTTTGCTATATGCCAAGATCGAGACGCTGATCGGGCCGGCCTTCGTCGCCTCGCTCGGGCGCGCGGTGGCCGCCGGGGACGCGCGGCCATTCGGCGGCGATCCGCTCAACCTGTTCTGGTTCGCGCATCACACCGTGATGACGGCGGCGCTGACCAGGCTGCCGGTCACGCCGTGTCTCGCTTACGGCAAGGCTGACGACCTCGAGCGCCAGCTCTGTGAGTTTCTCCTGAGGGGTATCGGACTTAACGACGCCGCAATTGCTTCGCATCTGGGCCGCGATCAGGCCACGGATGCCGGCAAGACGGCGATTGCAGAAAGTGCATGACATGAACATCGTAGCCGAACACAAAATTTCGGGCGAACCGATCGATAACAAGGCTCCCAAGCGTCCGGTCCGGCCGGTGCTCTGGTTCATCATCGTCGGCACGCTTCTCGGCGCGCTCGTCGGTGGCCTCGTCTGGTTCAATTACTTCCGCGGCCAGATGATCAAGCAGTTCTTCGCCAACAACAAGCCGCCGCCGACTGCGGTCAGCGCGGCCGAGGCGAAATCCGAAGTGATCCCGAACCTGTTGACGGCGGTCGGCGAACTCGTCGCCGTGCACCAGGTCAACGTCAGCGCCGACGTCAACGGCCGCGTCACCGAGATCAAGTTCGAGCCGGGCGCCCATGTCGAAGCTGGCACGCCGCTGGTGCAGCTGTTCGACGCGCCGGAGCAGGGTGACCTCGCCAATTACAAGGCGCAGGCGACCGTCGCGCAGCTATCGCTCGATCGCGCCAAGCAATTGGCGTCGCGTCAATTCGGTCCGCAGGCAACCGTCGATACCGCGCAGGCGGCCTATGACCAGGCGTTGGCCGGCATCGCCAAGACCGAGGCGCTGATCTCGCAGAAGCTGGTGCGCGCGCCGTTCGCAGGCGATCTCGGCGTCCGCAAGGTCGAGGTCGGCCAGTATCTGACCGCCGGCACCGCGATCGTGTCGCTAACCGATCTGTCGGAGCTGTGGGCCAACTTCACGGTGACGGAAAAGGATTCCGGCAGCCTCAAGGTCGGCCAGACGGTCCGACTCAAGGTCGACGCCTATCCGGGCCGCGTCTTCGAGGGCAAGATCACCACGATCGAGCCGCAGATTGCCTCCGACACCCGCAATATCCGCGTGCAGGCGACGATCGCCAATCCGGAGAGGATCCTCAAGCCCGGCATGTTCGTGACCACCACGGTGGTGCTGCCGGACAAGCCGCCGGTGATCACCGTGCCCGAGACGGCGGTCGACTATACGCTATATGGCGACTCGGTGTTCGTGATCACCGAGAAGAAGGAAGAGGACGGCAAGACCAGCCTCTCGGCGGTGCGCACCTTCGTGCAGACCGGCAACCGCGTCGAGGGACGCGCAGAGATTTTGAAAGGTTTGAAGCCGGGGGACAAGGTCGTCGCCGTCGGCCAGATCAAACTGCCATCGGGCGCGGCGGTCTCGATTTCGACCGACCCGGCTCCGCAGATCCCGGCGCAGCCGCCGCGCTACTGACAACATCCCCAACGTGATCCGGCCTCGCCGGATCACGTTTCTTGAGACAAAAGAAATCGAGATTGCCGCGATGGCCTTTACTGATATTTTCATCAAGCGCCCGGTCCTGTCGGTTGTCGTCAGCCTGCTGATCCTGCTGATTGGCCTACGCGCGGCGATGGTGCTGCCGATCCGGCAATATCCGAAGCTGTCGAACACGGTCATCAACATCACGACCGTCTATCCCGGCGCGTCCGCGGACCTGATCCAGGGCTTCATCACGACGCCGATCGAGCAGGCCGTCGCCTCCGCCGAGGGCGTCGACTACATCACCTCGTCTTCGGTGCTCGGCACCTCGACGATCCAGGTCTACATCAAGCTGAACTTCGACCCAAACCAGGCGCTCACCGAGGTGCTGGCCAAGACGAACTCGGTCAAATACCTGATCCCGAAGGAATCCAACGACCCGATCGTCACCAAGACCACGGGCCAGACCACGGCCGTGATGTATCTGGGTTTCTCGTCCGAGGAGCTGTCGGGCTCGGCGATTTCAGACTATTTGACGCGCGTGGTGCAGCCGGTGCTGTCAACCGTCGACGGCGTGGCGTCCGCCGACATCCTCGGCGGCCAGACCTTTGCGATGCGGCTCTGGCTTGATCCGGTGAAGATGGCCGGCCGCAATGTTTCGCCCGCGGACATCTCGGCGGCGATCGCCGCCAACAACTTCCAGTCCGCTGCGGGCCAGACCAAGGGCTATCTCATCGTCTCGAACATCTCGACGAATACCGGCCTGACCGACGTCAACCAGTTCAAGAAGATGATCGTCAAGGCCAAGGACGGCGGTTTCGTGCGGATGGAGGACATCGCCACCGTCGAGCTTGCCGCCCAGAGCACGGATGCGAGCGTCGCCTTCAACGGCGAGCACGCGATCTTCATCGGCGTGCAGGCAACGCCGCAGGGTAACCCGCTGACGCTGGTCAAGGGCGTGCGCGCGCTGTTCCCCGAACTGGAACGCAACCTGCCACCATCGATGAAGATGAAGGTCGCCTACGATTCGACCAAATTCATCCAATCCTCGATCGACGAGGTGGAGAAGACGCTCGGTGAAGCCGTGATCATCGTGATCGTGGTCATCTTCCTGTTCCTGGCCTCGCTGCGCTCGGTCATCATCCCGGTCGTCACCATTCCGCTGTCGATGATCGGGGTCTGCACCCTGATGCTGGCGCTGGGCTTCAGCTTTAACCTGCTGACGCTGCTGGCGATGGTGCTCGCGATCGGCCTCGTGGTCGACGACGCCATCGTCGTGGTGGAGAACATTCACCGCCATCTGGAGGAGGGCAAGACACCGGTCCAGGCCTCGCTGCAAGGCGCACGCGAGATCGTCGGTCCCGTCGTCTCGATGACCATCACGCTCGCCGCCGTGTACGCGCCGATCGGCTTCCTCGGCGGCCTCACCGGCTCGCTGTTCCGCGAATTCGCCTTCACGCTTGCGGGCTCGGTGATCGTGTCGGGCGTGATCGCGCTGACGCTGTCGCCGATGATGTGCTCTGTGCTGCTCAAGAACACCGAAGAGGGCCGCTTCGCCAAGCTCGTCAACAGGGTCTTCGGTGCGGTGACGCGCTGGTATGGCCGCAGGCTCGACCGTTCGCTCGACTACAAGGCCATCACCGGGCTGTTCGCGGTGACGATCCTCGGGCTCGTCGGCTTCCTCTACATGCATACTTCAAAGGAGCTGGCCCCCGAGGAAGATCAGGGCATCGTGTTCGCGGTGACCAAGGCGCCGAAATACGCCAACATCGACTATCTCGATTTCTACGGCGAAAAGCTCGACGAGAAATTCCAAAGCTTCCCCGAGACCGACCTGCGCTTCGTGCTGAACGGCATCAACGGGCCGCAGGGCGGTATCGCCGGCATGCTGCTCAAGCCCTGGGACGAGCGCAAGCGTTCCTCGATCGCGCTGAAGCCGCTGGTGCAGGCCGAGCTCTCCAAGATCGAGGGCGTGCAGGCCTTTGCGTTCAATCTGCCGCCGCTGCCCGGCGGCCCCGGCGGTCTGCCGGTGCAGATGGTGATCAATTCGACCGCGAGCTTCCAGACCGTCTATGAGCAGATGGAGAAGCTGAAGGACGCCGCGCGCAAGAGTGGCATGTTCATCGTCTCCGACAGCGATCTCGCCTTCAACCAGCCGACCGTGAAGGTGAACATCGATCGCACCAAGGCTCAGGATCTCGGCGTTAACATGCAGAACGTCGGCAGCGCGCTGGCGGTGCTGCTCGGTGGCAACTACATCAACCGCTTCAATCTGGAGGGACGCTCCTATCAGGTCATTCCGCAGGTGCCGCGCGGCAAGCGGCTCTCACCGGAATCGCTCGGCGGATATTACGTTTCCACCAATACCGGCCAGCAATTGCCGCTGTCGACGGTGGTTTCGATCGAGACCACGACTCAACCGAATTCGCTGACACACTACAATCAGCTCAATTCGGCGACGTTCTCGGCCGTGCCGATGCCCGGCGTGACGGTCGGCGCGGCGGTCGACTTCCTCGAAGGCGAGGCCAAGAAGCTGCCGCAGGGCTTCAGCCATGATTATCTGGCGGACTCGCGCCAGTACGTGCAGGAAGGCAACCAGCTCGCGATCACCTTCGGCTTCGCGCTGATCATCATCTTCCTGGTGCTGGCGGCGCAGTTCGAGAGCCTGCGCGACCCGTTCGTGATCATGATCTCGGTGCCGATGGCGATCGTCGGCGCGCTGATCCCGCTGTTCTTCGGCGTGGCGACCATGAACATCTACACCCAGGTCGGTCTTCTGACCCTGGTCGGCCTGATCACCAAGCACGGCATCCTGATGGTGGAGTTCGCCAACGAGCTCCAGGTCAAGGAGCGGCTCGACCGCCGCTCCGCGATCGAGATGTCGGCCCGTATCCGCCTCCGGCCGATCCTGATGACCACGGCCGCCATGGTGACGGGCCTGATCCCGCTCCTGACCGCGTCCGGTGCGGGCGCGGCCAGCCGCTTCTCGATCGGCCTGGTCGTCGTCGCCGGCATGTCGATCGGCACGCTGTTCACGCTGTTCGTGCTGCCCGCCGTCTACGTGGTGCTGGCGACCGACCACCGCGCGGCGGCCGATTCCGAGCGGAACAAGCAGGTCAACGAGCTCGACCTCGATGCCAAGGCGCTGCGGCCGACCTGAGGCGGCGGACAATCGAACGAAAAGAGAAGGGCGGCAGCGGCCAATCCGCTGCCGCCTTTTTTGTGCCGGGGTGCCCGCGTCCGCCGTAAGGCTTAGGGCGAGCATGAGAGACAAGGCCGGGCCTTCTTGCTAGGTTCGGCCGGATATGACCCTCTCACTCCATCCCGACACCCCGCAAGCCAGGACGCTGCCGAGCGCGGTCTCGGACGGCGTTGGCTCTGGCGCGACGGCTGGGCGGGGGATCCGGACCCGTCTGTTCACCAAATATGTCGCGCTGTTCGTGGCCGTCGTCGCCATCGCGCTGCTGGCCAACGGGCTGTTCGAGGTCTTCTTTTACTATCGTGAGCACAAGGCCGCGCTGATCCGGGTCCAGCATGAGCAGGCCGAGGCGGCGGCGGCCAAGATCGGCCAGTTCGTCAAGGAGATCGAGAGCCAGCTCGGCTGGACCACGCAGCTGCCCTGGTCGGCGGCTTCGGTCGAGCAGCGCCGATTCGACGCGCTGCGGCTGCTGCGTCAAGTGCCCGCAATCACCGAGCTCGCCCAGGTCGATGCGACCGGCAAAGAGCGGTTACGGGTCTCCCGGCTCGCGATGGACGCGATCGACAGCGGGATCGACCTGTCGGCGGACCCGAAGTTCACCGAGGCGGTGGCGCACAAGGTCTATTATGGGCCGGTCTATTTCCGCAGGGACTCAGAGCCTTATATGACGCTGGCGCTGGCCGGCGCGCGCAAGGATGCCGGCGTCAGTATCGCCGAGGTCAATCTCAAGCTGATCTGGGACGTCGTGTCCCAGATCAAGGTCGGCGAGCACGGACATGCTTATGTGGTCGGCCCTGAGGGGCGACTGATCGCGCATCCCGACATCAGCCTCGTGCTGCGCAACACCGATATGTCGGGGCTCGCGCAAGTGCGAGCGGCGCAGGCCGCCGGCGGCGCGATGCCTGAAGCATTATCGGAATCGCGCAACATCCAGGGGCAGGAAGTGCTGACGGCATCGGCGCCGATCGCACCGCTGCATTGGACCATGTTCGTCGAGTTGCCGGTCGAGGAGGCTTATGCCGCGCTCTACGCCGCGTTGCAGCGGCTGGCGATCGTGCTGCTCGCAGCATCGATCTTCGCGGTGCTTGCGGGAATCTTCCTCGCGCGCCGCATGGTCGGGCCGATCCAGGCGCTGCGCAGCGGCGCCGAGCGGATCGGCGGCGGCGATTTCTCCCAGCGCATCTCGATCGGGACTGGCGACGAGCTCGAAGGTCTCGCCAATCAATTCAACGACATGGGCGCGCGGTTGCAGGAATCCTATGCCGACCTCGAGAACAAGGTCGAGCAGCGCACGGCGGAATTGAGTGAATCGCTGCAGCAGCAGACCGCGACCGCCGAGGTGCTGCGGGCGATCAGCAACTCCTCGGGCGACCTGCAGCCCGTCTTTGACGTGATGCTCGCGAACGCGACGCGGATCTGTGGGGCAAAATTTGGAATGATGCTGTTGGTCGAGGGCGATTCCGCCCGATGCGTGGCTCTTCACAATGCACCGGAGGCGTTCGCCGAACTGCGGCGGCGTGAGCCGCTGTTTCGTCCTGGCCCGGATACTGCGATGGGCCGGCTGCTCCTCACCAAGCAGGCGGTTCATGTCATCGACTCGAAGGCCGAACGTGCTTACGTCGAAGGCGATCCGGTCCGCCGCGCGAATGCCGATCTTGCCGGAGCGCGCACCATCCTTGCGGTGCCCTTGCTCAAGGAGACAGAGGTCATCGGCGCAATCGGTATCTTTCACCAACAGGTCCATCCGTTTACGGAGAAACAGATCGAGCTGGTGACGAATTTTGCAAACCAGGCCGTGATCGCCATCGAGAATACGCGGTTGCTAAGGGAATTGCGCCGGCGCACCGACGATCTCAGCGAATCACTGCAACAACAGACCGCGACCGCCGAGGTCTTGAAGGTGATCAGTCGTTCGGCGTTCGACTTACAGGCTGTACTCGACACGCTCGTGGAATCCGCGGCGCGCCTGTGCGACGCCGACGAGGGGACGATTTTTCGTCCCATGGATGATGGCTATCGGTTGGCTGCAAGCCACGGACTTGCAGAGCCTCAGAAAAACCACCTCGCCACATTTACGACCGTGCCGGAGCGTGGAAGTGTCGTCGGCCGGACCCTGCTGGAGGGGAAGACGATCCATGTCCCTGACGTGCAGGGGGATCCTGAATACGCGCCTTCGTCTGCGCGAAGAGGCTCCAACGTTCGTACGATGCTCGGTGTGCCTTTGCTTCGGGAGGGGACGCCCATCGGCGTGTTCGTCCTGACGCGGCATGTCGTGCGTCCCTTCAGCGCAAAGCAGATCGAGCTCGCCACCAGCTTTGCAGACCAGGCCCTTATCGCGATCGAGAATGTCCGGTTGTTCGAAGAAGTCCAGGATCGCACCAGGGAGCTGTCGCGGTCGCTCGACGATCTGCGCGCCGCGCAGGATCGCCTGATCCAGACCGAGAAGCTTGCCTCGCTCGGCCAGCTCACCGCCGGGATCGCGCACGAGATCAAGAACCCACTCAACTTCGTCAACAATTTCTCCTCCGTGTCGACCGAGCTGATCGACGAGCTCAACGAGGCCCTGCAGGCGGCCTCGCTCGACGGCAAGACCCGGGAGGAAGTCGACGAGCTGACCGGCATGCTCAGGAGCAATCTCGAGAAGGTGGTGCAGCACGGCAAGCGCGCCGATTCCATCGTCAGGAACATGCTGCTGCATTCGCGCGAGGGCTCCGGCGAGCATCGCCCGAGCGACATCAATGCGATCGTGGAGGAAAGCCTCAATCTCGCCTATCACGGCGCGCGCGCCGAAAAGCCGGCCTTCAACATCACGCTGAAGCGCGATTTCGATCCCGCCGCCGGCATGATCGATGTCTATCCGCAGGAGATCACCCGCGTCCTCCTCAATCTGATCTCGAACGGATTCTATGCGTCCGCCAAGCGCAACGAGAGCGCGCGGGACGGCTTCGAGCCCACTTTAAGCGCGGTCACGAAAAATCTCGGCGGCGGGGTCGAGATCCGGATCCGCGACAACGGCACTGGAATTCCGGACGAGGTGAAACAGAAGATGTTCAATCCCTTCTTCACCACCAAGCCGGCCGGCGAGGGCACCGGGCTCGGCCTGTCCATGAGCCATGACATCGTCGTGAAACAGCACGGCGGCACGATCGACGTGAACACCGAACCCGGTGTATTCACCGAATTCATCATCACCCTGCCGCGCACGATGGCGGCGGGCGGCACTTCCGGAGGCAAGAGTTGAACGTTTACATCCTGGTCGTCGATGACGAGCCCGACGTCGAGGCGCTGTTCCGGCAGCAGTTCCGGCGCGACCTGCGCGCCGGCCGTTTCCAGATGGAATTCGCGCCGTCCGCACCCGATGCGCTGAAGCTTGCCGCCGAGGTTCGAGATCCCTCGTTGATCCTGATCCTGTCCGACATCAACATGCCCGGCATGAGCGGGCTCGACATGTTGCCCAAGGTGCGTGCCGAGCATCCCGACGTTCCCGTCATCATGATCACGGCCTATGGCGATGCCGAGACGCGCCGCAAGGCGATCGAGCGCGGCGCCGTTGCCCTCCTGACCAAGCCGATCGACTTTGCGCTGCTGCGGCAGGAGATCGACACGAGGCTCGAGCAAGCCGCATGACTGCGACCATCCTCTTCGTCGACGACGAGCCGGATCTCGAGGCCCTGGTCCTGCAGAAATTCCGCAGGCAGATTCGCGACGGGCTGCTCGCCATCATGTTCGCCCGCGATGGCCTCGAGGCGCTGCAATCGCTCGAAGAGAATCCGCATGTCGACATGGTGGTCTCGGACATCAACATGCCGCGCATGGACGGGCTGTCGCTGCTGCAAAAGCTCCAGGACGCCGAGGACAAGAAGTCGACCATCATCGTCTCGGCCTATGGCGACATGAGCAACATCCGCACCGCGATGAACCGCGGCGCGTTCGACTTCCTGACCAAGCCGATCGACTTTTCCGACCTGCAAGCCACGATCGACAAGACCATCCGCCACATCGAGATGCTGCGCGAGGTGCGGCGCCGCCAGATGGTGGCGGAGCGGGCCCATGCCGCGTTGTCGCGTCATTTTTCGCCCGAGCTTGCCAAGCGTCTGGCAGCAAGCGGCGAGGGCGAGGGGATCGAAGTGCAGTGGCGCGACGTCGCCACGATCTTCACCGACATCACAGGTTTCACCTCGCTGGTCGAGACTGCGCCGCCGGAGACGCTGGGCGAGCTCCTCAACGAATATGTCGGCGGAATGACCGAGATCGTGTTCGAACATGAGGGGACGGTCGCGAAGATCATCGGCGATGCGCTCCAGGTGCTGTTCAATGCGCCGGGCGATCAGCCTGACTATGCGACGCGGGCGGTCGCCTGCGCCCACGATCTCGATGCCTGGGCGCAGGATTTCTGTGTCCGCCAAAGTGCCAAGGGTGTGCGTTTCGGCGCCACCCGCATCGGCATTCATGCCGGGCCGGCGCTGGTCGGCAATTTCGGCGGCAACCGCTTCTTCGACTACACCGCTTATGGCGACTCCATCAACATCGCGGCGCGGCTGGAAGCCGCCAACAAGCATCTGGGCACGCGCATCTGCGTCAGTGCCAGCGTCGCCAAGGCGGCCGAGAATTTCCAGGGCCGCCCTGTCGGCGAGCTGATGCTGCGCGGACGCAGCGAGCCGTTGCGCGCGTTCGAGCCGCTGGCGCAAGCCAAATTCGAAGCGCCGGAGACTGCGCTCTATTCCGAGGCCTTTGCCAAGATGGAGGCTGGCGATCTCGCTGCCATGCCGGCCTTTGCCGCGCTGGTGGGGATGCATGCCGAGGATGCGCTGGCCAGCTTCCATCTGAAGCGCCTGCTCAATGGGGCCAAGGGTAGCCGCATGCAACTGGATTAGGAGCTCGACATGGTCAGTGATTTCTCCGCCGGCAATTATCGCTTCATCCCGTCCGTGTTCCAGTATTCGGCCGGCGCGGCCGCGGACGACGGCTATGAGATCGAGCGCGTCCGGTTCGACCGCCTGGTGCCGCTCGCCGAGGGATTTGCGCTGGCGGCAAAGTACATCCAGGAGGCAGGCCGGCCGCTCACCGCATTCTGCGCCTGCGAGCTCCGCTCGCCGGCAGCCTTCAGCGAGGAGGGCTTTCGCGCCTTCAACCTGCACTATGTGAAGACGCTGTCGGAATGGGGTATCTTCGACGGCACCACCAATCCGGTGGCGCGCAGCAATGTCTGTCCCGAGATCGATCCGCCGTCCGAGCCGTGCTTCTACGCCTTCTCCTTCACGCGCCCGACGACATCGAAGGCGCCGTCCTTCGTGATCGCCGGCGGCGCCGAGGCGCGCGAAGGCAGCGGCAGCTATGTCGAGCGCACGGTACGATACCGCGACCTCAGCCGGGAGGGTCTTCGCGAGAAGGTGCGGTTCACCACGACCTCGCAGATGGAAAACCGGATGACCGCGTTCGGTTTCGGTTGGAAGGACACGACCGGTGTGCAGGCCTATTCGGTGCACGACTTCCACCACGCGCTGGTCGACGAACTGGTCCGCCGCGGCGCGCTGCGCTCCGGCTTGACCTGGCATTTCGCCCGGCCGCCGGTGGTCGATCTCGAATACGAGATGGATTGCCGCCGGGTGATGCGGGAGGTGGTGATCTGATCGCTCGACCCGCTAGTTTAATCTAACGCTGCCTTGGATCGAGCGCGTCGCGCAGCCCGTCGCCGAGCAGGTTCAGCGACAGCACGACCAGGAAGATGGCAAGTCCCGGCCAGATTGCCATCCAGGGCGCCTGGGTCAGGAACCGTTGTGCCGCATTGAGCATGCTGCCCCAGGACGGAGCCGGCGGCTGCTGGCCGAGGCCGAGGAAGGACAGCGCGGCTTCGGCGATGATGGCGGCGGCGATCGACAGCGTAGCCTGCACCAGCAGCGCCGGCAGGATGTTCGGCAGGATGTGCGAGAATGCGATCCGCCACGGCGGGTTGCCGAGCGCGCGGGCGGCCTCGACATAGTCCTCGGCCTTGACGCTCAGCACCTGGCCGCGGGTCAGGCGGATGAAGATCGGGGTTGCCGAGATGCCGATCGCGATCATGGCGTTGCCGAGGCTCGGGCCGAGAAATGCCGCGAGCGCGATCGCCAGGATCAGGAACGGGCAGGCCAGCATGGCATCGGTGATCCGGCTGATCAGCGCATCGACGAATCCGCCGCGATAGCCGGCGAGCAGGCCGAGTGGCACGCCGATGCCGAGCGCAATCGCGACCGAGATCAGGCCGGCGAGCAGCGAGGCGCGCGCGCCGTAGACGACGCGGCTGAAGATATCGCGGCCGAGCTCGTCGGTGCCGAACCAGTGTGCCGCCGTCGGTGGCTTGCGGACCAGGCTCCAGCTCGTCGCGATGGGATCGTAGGGCACGATCAGAGGGGCCAGCAGCGCGAGCAGGATGAACACGACGAGCACCACGAGGCCCGCAACCGCCGCCTTGCGCTTGAACAGCCGGCGCCGCGCCCGGCGCGCCGGGCTGTCCAGCTCACCGGCATCGGCGACGGGATTGGCTGCGAGCACAGCGTCGGTCATGGCCTAGCCCCTCAGCCTGGGATTGACGAGGATGTAGGCGATGTCAGCGATCAGGTTGAGCGTGATGTAGATCGTCGCCGTCACCAGCACGACGCCCTGCACGACGGCGTAATCGCGGTTGAAGACGGCATCGACGATCAGCTTGCCGAAGCCGGGGATGGAGAAGATCTGCTCGGTCAGTACGGCGCCCGACAGCAGCGTGCCGAGCTCGAGTGCGCCCAAGGTGATCACTGGGGTCAGCGCGTTACGCATGGCGTGCTTGAGGATCACCGAGCGCTCCAAGAGTCCCTTGGCGCGCGCGGTGCGGACATAGTCACTTTCCAGCACCTGGAGCATGGCGCTACGCGTGTGCCGCATCAGGACCGCAGCGATGGCGTTGCCGAGCACGAAGGCGGGCATGATGGTGGCAGCGAGACTCGCGCGCCAGCTCTCGGTGAGCGGAACGTAACCGGAGGCCGGCAACCATCCGAGCTCGATCGAGAACAGGAAGATCAGCATGATGCCGAGCCAGAAGTTCGGCGTCGAGATGCCCCACAGCGCGAACAAATTGGCGCCATAATCCCAGGCGGAGCCCTTCTTGACGGCGGCGACGATGCCGGCGGGAATGCCGATCAGGAAGGCGATGATGATCGCCATCGAGCCCAGCTGGAGCGTCACCGGCAGCTTCTGCGCGATCAATTCGCGCACCGGCATCTTGTTGCGCAGGGACTCGCCGAAATCGCCCGACAGTACGCCCTTGATCCAATAGGCGTACTGCACCGGGACGGGCTGATCGAGCCGGTACTGGTGCCGGATCTGTTCGATCACGGCCGGATCGCGCTCTTCGCCCGCCATCACCAGCGCGGGATCGCCCGGCAGCAATTGCTGCAGCGAGAAGATCAGCACCGAGACGAAGAACAGCGTCGGCACGATCTGCGCAAGGCGGCGGGCGAGGAAGTTCAGCATCCTTGCAACGTCACTTCAGCTTGAGGCCAATGACGCGCACGAGACCGTCGGGCATCTGCCGGTAGCCTTCGAGCTTGGTCGTGTGCGCGATGATGATGCGGCGGTGGTAGAGGTAGAGCAGCGGCTCCTCATCCTGGACCAGCTTCGCCAGGACCTCATAGCTCGCCTTGCGCTTGACGGGATCGGTGACGAGACGCGCGTCCTCCAGCGCCTTGTCGGCCTGCGGATTGTTCCAGGCGCCGTAGTTCTGCGGCGCGCCACTGTGCAGGAAGACGAAGGTGTTGCCGTCGGGATCGACGCGGCCGCTCCAGGCGAGCATATAGGCCTGATAGTCGCCGGCCTCGGCCTGCTTCAATCCGGTCGCGAATTCGGTGAGGCGGATCTTCATGTCGAACCCGGCTTCCGCCGCCATCGACTGGATCACCTGCGCCGGCGTCTCGGTCTCCGCGCCCTTCGGCACAAGGAAATCGACGCTGACCGGCGGCGTCACGCCGGCCTCCTTCAGCAGCGCCTTGGCCTTCTCCACGTTGCGGGGCCGGATCGGAAGGGACTTTTGATAGTAGGGATGATCGGGATTGACCCATTGATTGCCGGGCTGGAACTCGCCGTTGAACACGACCTGGTTGATCGCCTCGCGGTCGATCGCAAGGTCGAGCGCCTGCCGCACCTTGGCGGACTGGCTGAGCGGTCCCTTGGCCTTGTCCTTGCCGATGTTGAGCGTGATGCCCTGATAGCCGAGCTCGATCGCGGTCGCGACCTTCAGCCGTGAATCCGCGCGTACGTCCTTGAGGTCGGTGGCGAGCACGCGCTCGATCAGATCGAGGCCGCCGGATTTCAGGTTCGCCAGCCGCACCGTGGCGTCCACGATCGGCTGGAACACGATGCGGTCGATGAAGACGTTGTCCTTGTTCCAGTAGTCGGCGAACTTCTCGAACACGATGCGGTCCTGCTGCACGCGCTCGATGAATTTGTACGGACCGGCGCAGACGGGATGCAGGCCGAACTTGTCGCCGGATTCCTTCGCCGCCTTCGGCGACATCATCATGCCGGCGCGGTCGGTGAGCTGGGCAAGCAGGGGCGAGAACGGCGCCTTCAGTACCAGCTTGATGGTGAGGGGATCGACGATGTCGATGTGGTCGACCGAGGCCAGCTCCGGCTTGCGGAACGAGCCGGGGAAGGTCAGATGGCGCTCCAGCGAGAATTTGGCGGCCTCCGCATCGAACGGCTCGCCGTCGTGGAATTTCACGCCTGGCCGGAGCTTTATCACGAGACCCTTGCCGTCATCGACGGTCTCGCTCGACAGCGCGAGCTGCGGCACGATGTTCAGCTTCTCGTCGATGTCGAACAGCTTGTCGCAGAACGCCGAGAACACGATGCGGCCGACATAGGTGCGCGCCATGGTCGGATCGAGGATGTCAGGATCCTCGGCAAGACCGACGCGCAGGGTGGTCTGGGCCTGAGCGGCTCCAAGCGACAGCAGGACAGCGGCGGCCGTTGCGGCCAGACGAAATATCTTCATCGGACAATCCCCATTGCTGCGGCTTACGTCGTTGTAGGCCTTGCACCCTGTATACCAACCCCGGACGGGCCGGCGCCTTCCGTCTTTCGGCTGAACGCCGCGACCAATTTTGCCAGTGCCGGCGAGAACCCGGCCGCAGCGGGCAGGATGGCATCGGCGGGCGGCAGCTCGCTGACGCGGTGACAGGCGGTGGCGTGTCCGCTGGCGTCCGCCAGAAGCTCCGGCGCCTCGTTGCGGCAGCGCTCGATGACGAACGGGCAGCGGGTGTGAAAGCGGCAGCCAGCCGGCGGATCGAGCGCGCTCGGGATCTCGCCTTGGAGAATGACCTTCGCTCGCTTGGCGTGGGGCTCCGGCAGGGGAATCGCGGACAACAAGGCGCGGCTGTAGGGATGGCGCGGTTGGGCGAACAGCGCGTCCGCATCGGCTATCTCGACGATCTGGCCGAGATTCATCACGGCGACGCGGTCGGCGATGTGCTTGACCACGGCCAGATCGTGCGAGACGAAAATGTAGGCAAGGCCAAGCCGGTCCTGGAGCTCGCGCAGCAAATTGAGGATCTGCGAGCGGATCGAGACGTCCAGCGCCGAGACCGGCTCGTCGCAGATGATCAGCTTCGGTTCGACCGCAAGCGCACGGGCAATGGCGATGCGCTGGCGCTGGCCGCCGGAGAATTCGTGCGGATAGCGCCGGGCCAGCCGCGGCTCCAGCCCGACCAGCCGCAGCAGCTCCGCAACCCGCTCGCGCCGCTGTGCCGGTGGCACCAGATCGTGCAGCGCCAGCGGCTCGATCAGGATCTGGCCGACCGTCATGCGCGGGTTAAGCGAGGCGTAGGGGTCCTGGAAGATGATCTGCGCCTCGCGGCGGAACTTGCGGAGGGCGAGGGCGTCGAGCGAGAGCAGGTCGCGGCCATCGAAGCGCACCGTGCCCGCATCCGGCTCGATCAGCCGCAGCACCAGGCGGCTAACGGTGGATTTGCCGCAACCGGATTCGCCGACCAGCGCCAGCGTCTTGCCGGCTTCGAGCGAAAAGCTGACGCCATCGACCGCTTTGACATGCGCCAGCGCGCGGCCAAACAGCGAGCGCTGGGCGACGAAATGCTTGACCAGGCCCCTGACCTCGAGCAGCGCCATCACGACACCAGGCGTTCGAGCGGCGCGCGGATGCAGCGCGACAGGTGACCGGGGCCGACTTCCACCAGCGGCGGCGGCGCCCTGGTGCAGGCGTCCAGCACGAAGGGGCAGCGCGCGGCGAAGCGGCAGCCGGCGGGCGGCTGCGCCATGTTCGGCACCATGCCCTCGATCGTGGCAAGCTGTTCGGCGCGATGATCGAGCCGCGGGATCGAGCCGAGCAGCCCGACCGTGTAGGGATGCTGAGGCGCGGAAAACAGTTCATCGACTGGCGCGCGCTCGACGATCTCGCCGGCATACATCACCGCGACCTCGTCGCAGACTTCGGCGACGACGCCGAGATCGTGGGTGATCAGGATGATCGCGGCGCCGCTTGCCGCCTTCAGCTCGCGCATCAGCTCCAAAATCTGCGCCTGCAGGGTGACGTCGAGCGCAGTGGTCGGCTCGTCTGCGATCAGGAGCTGCGGATCGCAGGCCAGCGCCATCGCGATCATGACGCGCTGGCGCATGCCGCCGGAGAGCTTGTGCGGATATTCGTCGATCCGTCGCTCGGGCGAGGGGATGTGGACACGGCGCAGCAGCTCGACAGCCCGCTGGCGCGCGCTCTTCCGCGAGCCGCCGCGATGGCGCAAAATGGTCTCGATGATCTGGTCGCCGATGGTGAAGCTCGGGTTGAGCGAGGTCATCGGCTCCTGGAAGATCATCGCGAGCCGGTTACCGCGGAGGTCGCGCAGCGTCTGGTCGGACGTATGCAGCAGGTCAAAACCGTCGAAGCGGATTGCGCCTGATATTTCCGCGCTCTGCTTCGGCAGCAAGCCCATGATCGCCAGCGACGTTACGCTCTTGCCGCAGCCGGATTCGCCGACGAGGCCGAGCGTGGCGCCGTTGGCGACGCTGAGATCGACGCTGTCGACCGCATGGGTGACGCGGCCGTCGTCGCCGTGGAAACGGATGCGCAGGCCCTCGATCTCGATGAGAGGGCTCGCGCTCATGACAGCCTTGCGCGCGCTGCTTTGATGCTGGCGTCGATGACGCTGCGATCGGTGTTGCCGGCCGGGTTCTGCCGCGTCGGCAGCGAGCTGCGGAAGTGCACCCAGAGCTCCTGGCTGATGCGTTCGAGCCGTTCGAGTTCGCCGAGCGGATCGGAATGGTCGTCGGCGCGGATGTCCAGCGCCGGCCATTCCTCTTCGCCGTGGATCAGCAGTGCCGCGGACTGCTTGCCGCGCTTGTCGCCGCCCGCAGCCTCGCCCGCGCGCATGGCGGCGAGCAGGCGGCGCGGAAAGGGCAGGCTGTCATTGGTGATGTAGGTCTTGGCCGTCTCGTCAAGCACGTCGGCGCCGGTGAGCATGTTGCCGGCGATCGAGAAGCCGCTGCCCGCGACGTGCCCGCACCAGTCGACGCAGTCGCGGCCGGTATGCGCGGCGATCTCGCCGCTCGCGTCCATGATATGAAGCTGACGGCTCTCGCGGCCGTCATCGATCGCGAGCAGGGGGGCGAGCACGTCATGCGCGTTCAGGCCCTCGCGCAGCAGTTTGATGCCGTCGATGCCGTAATAGGGATTGACGAAGGCCTGCGTCGCGATCGCGCCGAGGCCGGCCGCGATATAGGGCACGCGAGCACCGACGGCGAAGAAGCGGCTCGCGACCGCAATGCCGAACTGGCCGGTGACAGGGTCTCGCGCGATGATCGACCAGGTCATAAGATGCCTTCAGCGCCCTGCGGCGTAGCCCTGCATGCCGCGCGGATTGGCGGCGGCGCGGCGGCGCGAACCGACGCGCGAGGCCGCAGTGAGGCGGCCTTCCGACCAGTCCGGCCCGACCTCGACGACATGTCCGCGCTCGCGCAGGTTCTCGATCGTCGCCTTCGGCACGCGGTTCTCGATCACGAGCACGCCGGGCCTTGCGGTGCGGGGCCAGAACGAGATCGGAAAGTGCTCGGAATGCCACGCCGGCGCGTCGATCGCCTCCTGGAGATTGAGGTTGCAATGGACGTGGCGCAGGAAGAATTGCGTGATCCACTGATCCTGCTGGTCGCCGCCGGGCGATCCCCAGGCCAGATACGGCTCGCCGTCGCGCAGCGCCATGGTCGGCGACAGCGTGGTGCGCGGCCGCTTGCCCGGCGCGAGCGAGCTCGGTTGGTTCTCCTCCAAATCGAACATTTGTGCGCGGCTGCCGAGGCAGAAACCCAGCTCGGGAATGACAGGCGAGGATTGCAGCCAGCCTCCCGACGGCGTCGAGGACACCATGTTGCCGGCCTTGTCGATGATATCGAAATGCACGGTGTCGCCGCGCACCTCGCCGAAGCGGCCGACGGTTGGCTCGCCGGCGCCGAGCGCGCCGACGGCCTCGCGTTGGCCTTCAGCGCGGCGCAGCCTGACCACGCCGCCAAAGCCCTCGACCGCGCCGGGCCGCAGATCGAGCGAAGCCTTCTCGGTCACCAACTTGCGACGTTCGTCGTTGTAGGCGTCCGATAGCAGCGTCGCGATCGGGATCTCGCTGAACTTGGGATCACCGTAGAATTTTTCGCGGTCAGCGAAGGCGAGCTTTGCGCATTCGATCTGAAGATGGATGAACTCCGGTCCGGTCGGGTCGAGCCCGTCGAGCGCAAAGCCCTTTAGCAGCGCAAGCTGCTGCAGCGTCACCGGGCCCTGGCTCCAGACGCCGGCCTTGCAGACGGTGTAGCGGCCGTAGTCGTAGGTGAGGGGAGCCTCGACCGTCGGCTGCCAGCGCGCCATGTCGTCGGCCGACAGGACCCCGCGATGCGGCGAGCCGCTGACGTCCATGACTTCCTGGGTCCGGCAGAAATTGTCGGTCGCTTCGGCGACGAAACCTCGCGACCACGATTTGCGCGCGCGCTCGATTTCGGCATCGCGGCCGCCACCGCCGCTCTCGGCTTCGCTCAGGATGCGGGTGTATGTTGCGGCCAGCGTCTTGTTGGTGAAGAGCGTGCCGGGTCGCGGCACTTCACCATTGGGCAGGTAGACCGCGGCAGAGGTCGGCCAATGCTTGCGGAACAATTGCTCGACGGTCTGGATCGTGGCGCAGGCTCGCTCGACCAGCGGATAGCCGTCGCGCGCATAAGAGATCGCCGGCTCCAGCACATCGCGCAGGCGCATGGTGCCGTAGTCGCGCAGCAGCATCATCCAGGATTCGAACGTGCCGGGGACGCAGGCCGCAAGCAGGCCGGTGCCGGGCACCATGTCGAGGCCTTCGCTTCTGTAATGCGCGATGGTCGCGCGGGCCGGTGCCGGGCCCTGGCCGCAGATCACCTCGGTGCGGCCGCGCTTCACGTCGTGGACGATGATCGGCACATCGCCGCCGGGGCCGTTCAGATGCGGCTCGACCACCTGGAGGGTGAAGGCGGTGGCGACGCCGGCATCGAAGGCATTGCCGCCCTTCTCCAGGATGCCCATGCCGACGGCGGTCGCAATCCAGTGCGTGCTGGCGACGACCCCGAACGTGCCCTCGATTTCGGGGCGCGTCGTGAACGGATCGGGATTGATGTTGCTGGCCATGGGCTACCTCATTTGCGGCGCGCGCACTTGATCACAGGCGATGCCGTGCCGCCAATGCGCTGCTGGCATGGCACGCGCGCGTCACGCCGGGACCGGTGCGGTGTTCACCGCGTGACAGGCGACGCCGTCAATCAGTTCCGGAACCTCCTTGCGGCAAAGGTCGAACGCCAGCGGACAGCGCGGATTGAAGGCGCAGCCGGAAGGCGGATTGATCGGGTTCGGGATCTCGCCCTTCACCGGAATGCGCTGGCGGCCGGACATCGCGAGATCAGGCACCGCGCCCAGCAGCATTTTTGTGTAGGGCATGCGCGGCCGGGCGAACAGCTCGCGCCCCTCCGCGATCTCGACGATGCGGCCAAGATACATCACGCCGACGCGGCTTGCCATGTGGCGGACCACGGCGAGGTTATGGCTGATGAACATGTAGGTCAGGCCGAACTTGTCCTGGAGGTCGCGCATCAGGTTCAGGATCTGCGCCTGCACGGAGACGTCGAGCGCCGAGGTCGGCTCGTCGCAGACGATGAACTCGGCATCGGAGGCGAGCGCCCGGGCGATCGCGATGCGTTGGCGCTGGCCGCCGGAGAATTCGTGCGGAAACTTCAGCCGGTCGTCGGGATGCAGGCCGACGAGGCTCAAGAGTTCGCCGACGCGCGCCTGGATGTCGCGTTCGCCCTGGATCAGGTCGAAGGCGCGGATCGGCTCGGAGATGATGGCATCGACCCGGAATCGCGGGTTCAGGCTCGCATAGGGATCCTGGAAGATCATCTGGATGCGGCGGCGCAGCTTTCGGCGCGCCTGGGCCTGCCGCGGGTCGGTCATCGAGACGCCGTCGATCAGCACGTCGCCGGAGCTCGGCGGCAGCAGGCCGACGACCATCCGCGCCACCGTGGTCTTGCCCGAGCCGGATTCGCCGACGAGCGCAAAGGTCTCGCCCTTCCTGATGTCGAAGGTGACGTGATCGACAGCCTTGAGATATTCGAGATGCCCGCCTTCGAGCATGCGGTTGAGCCAGGGCTTCGAGACGTCAAAGACGCGGCGTAGATTTCTGGCCTGGACGAAAGGCGCGCTCATGCCGCGCTCTCCGCCGTCACGGTGTCATAGAGATGGCACGCGACCGCTTGCGCGCCGCGCGGCAGTGGCTCCGGCCGTTCGATACGACAGCGATCGAACGCGAACGCACAGCGCGGATTGAACGAGCAGCCGCGCGGGATCGCCGACAGGCGCGGCATGGAGCCCGGAATCTGCACCAGGCGCTTGTCCTCACCCGCAAGCGTCGGGATCGCGCCCATCAGGCCCTTGGCGTAAGGATGTAGCGGATTCCTGACGACGTCCTGCACCGGGCCGATCTCGGCGACGCGGCCGGCATACATCACGGCGACACGGTCCGAGGTCTCCGCGATCACGCCCATGTCGTGCGTCACCAGCATCACGGCGGTGCCGTGGTCGCGGCCGAGCCGCTTGATCAACGAGATGATCTGCGCCTGCACGGAGACGTCGAGCGCGGTGGTCGGCTCGTCCGCGATGATCAGCTCCGGCTCGGCGCAGATCGCCAGCGCAATCACAACGCGCTGGCGCATGCCGCCGGAGAATTCGTGCGGATAGCCGTCGATGCGCTTTTCCGGCGCGGGAATGCCGACTTCGGCGAGCAGGTCGATGGCGCGGCGGCGTGCGGCCGTCTCGGACAGATTGAGATGGGTCCGGATCGTCTCGATGATCTGATCGCCGACCTTGTACAGCGGATTGAGCGAGGTGAGGGGATCCTGGAAGATCATGCCGATGCGCTTGCCCCTGATGCGGCGCATCTCCTCGGGCGGCAGATTGTCGATGCGCAGACCGCCGAGACGGATCTCGCCGCCGGCGATGCGGCCGGGGGGATCGATCAGGCCGATCACTGCGAGGCCGGTGACCGATTTGCCGGCGCCGGATTCCCCGACCACGCCCAGCACCTCGCCTTTGGCGATGTCGAAGGAGACGCCGTCGATGGCGCGGAGCGTGCCGCGGCGGGACGCGAATTCCACGTGAAGGTCGCGTACGGAGAGAACGGGTTCGGTCATGGGCAACGCATACTCATCGCAGTTTCGGGTTGAGCGCATCGCGCAGCCAGTCGCCCAGCAGGTTGATGGACAGGATCAGGGCGGCAAGCGCAAACCCGGGGAAGGCGACGATCCACCATTCGCCTGCGAAGAGATAGCCGTTGCCGATACGGATCAGCGTGCCGAGCGACGGCATGGTCTCGGGCATGCCCGAGCCGAGGAACGACAACGTTGCCTCGGTGATGATGGCGAGCGCGAGGTTGATGGTGGCGATCACGAGGATCGGTCCTGTGGTGTTCGGCAGCACGTGGCGCAGCATGATCACCGGGGCGGGCAGGCCGATCAATTGGGCGGCTGCGACATAATCCTTGTTCTTCTCGACTAGGACTGAGCCGCGCACCGTGCGCGCATACTGCACCCAAAAACTCAGCCCGATTGCAAAGACCAGGACGGCCAGCATGCTCATCTCGTCGAGCTTGTTGCCAAAGACCGATTTGGCGATACCGTTGATCAAGAGCGCAATCAGGATGGCCGGAAACGAAAGCTGCACGTCGGCGATGCGCATGATCAGCCCGTCGACGGCGCCGCCGAAATAGCCGGCCGTCAGCCCGAGCAGGATGCCGATTGCGCCGGACAGGACCACGCCGAGCACGCCGACGAGCAGCGAGATACGCAGACCGTAGAGGATCGCGGACAGTACGTCGCGGCCCTGCTCGTCGGTGCCGAGCAGGAACGGGCTCTGTCCATCGGCGGTCCAGAGCGGGGAGATGCGCGAATTCATCAGCTGGAGCTGCGCCGGGTCGAACGGATTCTGCACCGACAACACCGAGGCGAAGATCGCGATCAGGAAGAACAGGAGCGTCACCACAGCCGCGATCATGGTGATTTTGGAGCGGCGGAACGAATAGAACAGGTCGCTATCGATCGCGCGCCCGAACCAGCCCGGTGCGGCGGCGGGCTTCTCGGTGACGTGCGGAATGATGGTCTCGCTCATCTCAATGTGCCCGGCTGACCGTCGAGCGCAGCCGCGGATCGACGATGGTGTAGAGGATATCCACCAGGAGATTGATGGTGACGAAGATCAGGGAGACCATCATGAGATATGCCGCCATGATCGGGATATCGACGTTCTGAACGGCCTGCACGAACAGGAGCCCCATGCCCGGCCACTGAAACACGGTCTCGGTGATGATCGCGAAAGCAATGACCGAGCCGAATTGCAGGCCGGCCACGGTGATCACGGGAACCAGTGTGTTGCGCAGCGCGTGGCCGAAATGGATCGCCCGTGTGGTGAGCCCGCGCGCGCGGGCGAAGCGGATATAGTCAGTGCGCATCACCTCCAGCATCTCCGCGCGGACCAGCCGCATGATCAGTGTCATCTGGAACAGGCCGAGCGTGATCGATGGCATGATCAGCGCCTTCAGGCCGGACAGCGTCAGGAGCCCCGTCGTCCACCAGCCGATATGCACGACATCGCCCCGACCGAAGGAGGGCAGCCAGCCGAGCGTCACCGAGAACAGGTAGATCATGAGAATGCCGATCAGGAAGGTCGGCAGCGAGATACCGATCAAGGAGACGGCCTGGAATATGTGCGTGAGCCAGCTGTCACGGCGCAGCGCCGAGTAGACGCCCATCAGGATGCCACAGATCATCGCGAAGATGGTGGCACAGATCGCGAGTTCCAGCGTCGCCGGCATCCGCTCCATCAGAAGATTGGTGACAGGGAGGCGGAACTGGTAGGACACGCCGAACTTGAACTGCGCAGCATTGCCGACATAACGGCCGAACTGCACGATGACGGGATCGTCGAGGCCGAGCGATTTGCGGATCGCGGCGCGTTCGGCGCCCGACGTATCCATTCCGACCATCTGGTTCACGGGATCGCCGGCAAAGCGGAACATCGAGAACGCGATGACTCCGACGGCGATCATGACGCCGACGGCCTGAATGGCCCGGCGCAGTGTGAAAGCGAGCATCTGTTCCTTTCACATCTCTTCAGCAGCACGCATCATCGCGTTAGCCCGAAACAGCAAGTCCCGGAAGCCAGATATTGAAAGCGATGGCTTCCGGGACTTCACAAGATGTCGACACCTACTCGTCTTGCTTGGTCGCCCAGTAGAGCATGACCATGTTGTCCGCTCGCTGGGTCAGCTTCACCTTCTTCGACACGCCCCAAGCGAGCGCCTGCTGGTGCAGCGGGACATAGGCCCAGTCCTTCATCGAGATCTCGAAAGCCTGCTTGATCAGCTGATCGCGCTTGGTCGTATCGGATTCCACCAGAACCTTGTCGGCGAGCTCGTCGAACTGCTTGTTGCAATACCCGGCGAGATTGGCTTCACCGCGGTTGGGATCCTTGGGGTCGTCCCGGCAGCCCATGATGTCGTGGAGCACGTTCTGGGAGTCGAGCGTATCCGGGGTCCAGCCCAACATGAACAGCGAGGTCTTGTAGCCGCCGGGCTTCAGCACCTTGGCGAAATACTGGGCCTTGGGTTGCGCCAGCAGGTCTACCTTGATGTTGATGCGGGCGAGCATCCCGACGATGGCCTGACAGATTGCGGCGTCATTGACGTAACGATCGTTCGGACAGTCCATCGTCACTTCGAAGCCGTCGGCATAGCCGGCGTCGGCGAGGAGCTTCTTGGCGGCATCGGGATCGAACTTCGGCCGGGTGAAATCCTTCGAGGAAAAGATCTCTGGTGCGACCATCAATGCGGACGGCGTGGACAGTCCGCGCATCACGCGATTCTTGATCAGGTCGACGTCGATCGCCCGGTAGACGGCTTCGCGGACGCGAACGTCCTTGAACGGGTTCTTGCCCTTGACGTTGGAATAGAGGAGCTCGTCGCGCGCCTGATCCATGCCAACGAAGATGGTGCGGAGCTCGGGTCCCGTCAGCACGGTGGCGTTGGGGCTCGCTTTGACCCGCTCGATGTCCTGGACCGGAACCGGCTCGATCACGTCGACCTCGCCCGATAACAGCGCCGCGACACGCGTGGCCGGGTTTGCGATCGGCGTGAAGACGATCTCCTTCAGATTATGCTCCGGCTTGCGCCACCAGTTCGGATTGGCCTTGAAGACGGTCTTCACGCCTGGCTGATGGCTCTCGATGGTAAAGGCGCCGGTGCCGTTTTCATGGAGCGAGGCATAGCTCGGCGTCGTCGCGGCGGCCGGCGTCGGTGCCACCGCATCGTTCGCCTCTGCCCATTTTTTGTCCATGATGTACCAGGTCGCCCACAGCGCCGTCAGGATGGGATTGGGCGAGGTCAGGATGAAATCGACGGTATAATCGTCGACCTTGACGACCTTGGCATCGGCGGGAACGCGACTCTGGAAATTCGAGCCTTTCGCCCGCACGCGGTCGGCCGAGAATACGACGTCATCAGCCGTGAAGGGATCGCCATTGTGGAATTTCACGCCCTTGCGCAGGTGAAAGCGCCAGCGCGTCGGCTCCGGCGTCTCCCAGCTTTCGGCGAGCGCCGGAATGATCTTCAGGTCCTTCCCACGGGCAACCAGGCCCTCATAGACATGGCCGAGATGCGCACTGGTCGTCGACTCGTTCAGGGTGTAGGGGTCGAGCGATTTCAGCTCACCCTGGTTGGCGTAGCGCAGCGTCTGGCTCGACGCCGGCGAGACCGCCAACGCAAGCACACCGGCGAGCGTCGCCGCAAACAGATTTCGTCCGACTGACATTCTTGACCCTCTCCACTCGCCCACACCGTGATTTTTGCTTGTTCGGCAGGGCTGATCGATCCATGTTGCCCAGAGTTCTCGACCCGTGCAAGCGCCTTTCCAGCAAGGAACGCGCCAAGTTGCACCGCTGTGCAGCAATGCTGGTCGTGCCGTCTGGCATGGAGGACTGCGGCTTTCGACTTTGGTTGACTATACCGGCCGATTGCCAGCCGAGCCATCTGGCGTCGGCATCAGGTCGCTTGCGTCGCACCACAACTCGCGGCGATACTCCGACAGGCTGCTCGAATCTCAATCCGGAGGGGACATGAAGGTTAACATCGAAATCGACTGCACCCCCCTCGAGGCCCGCCAGTTCTTCGGATTGCCCGACGTGGCGCCGATGCAGACGGCGGTGATGGAGAAGCTGCAGCAGCAGGTTCTGAGCAACATCGACAAGGTCTCGCCGGAATCGCTGATCCAGAGCTGGTTCACCTTCGATCCGAAGATCGCCGAGCGGTTTCAGGACATGTTCGTCACCATGGCCGGCCTCGGCAGCCCGCGCAGTAGCGACAAGAAGAAATAGTGTCGCCCGAGCGGAACGGGATGCTGGAGACAGACCGGCTTCGTCCGCCGAGCCTTGGCCTGTTGCTGGCCGAAGCCCGCGGGCTGTTCGAATTGAATGCGAGCCTGTTACTGTCGCCCGTCCTGATGCGCGCGCCAAGGGGCGACGGCCACCCGGTGCTGGCGCTGCCGGGCTTTCTCGCCAGCGATCTCTCGATGGTACCGATGCGGCGCTATCTCAGCGAGCTCGGCTATGAGGCACATGCCTGGCGGATGGGGCGCAATCTCGGCGGCCTGACGCGGATGCGGGATTCGCTGCGCGCTCGTCTCGCCGAAATCCATGCCGCGACGAAGCGCAAGGTCAGCCTAGTCGGATGGAGCCTGGGCGGCGTCTATGCCCGCGATCTCGCGCTGTGGGCGCCCGAGATGGTCCGCTACGTCGTCACGCTCGGCAGTCCCTTTGCCAACGACGTACGGGCCACCCACGCCACCCGGCTCTACGAGGCGCTGTCCGGCGAGCGAGTCGAGGACTACGCCGATCAGAGCAATGCGATCGCGGGCGACCTGCCGGTGCCGACGAACTCGATCTATTCGCGCAGCGACGGCATCGTGAACTGGCGAACCTGCTTGTTGCGTCCCTCCGACCGCGCCGAGAACATCGAGGTGCACCTTGCGAGCCATGTCGGCCTCGGAGTGAACCCCGCCGCACTATGGGCCGTGGCGGACCGGCTGGCACAACCGGAGGGGGAATTCTGGCCATTTGACCGGGCAGGCCCGTTTGCCATTGCATATGCCCCGCCGGAACAGGCAGTATCGGCCTGACGAGAAGCGCTGCCCAAGGGCGCCCGTCAAGAATTCGGAGGGAATCATGGCTGACGGGAAGAAGCTGTCGTCGCTGGACGCATCGTTTCTCTATCTGGAAACGCCTGAAATGCCGATGCATGTCGGGAGCATGGCGATCTTTCGCCTGCCCGACGACTACAAGGGTGACTTCTTCGAAGACTTCAAGGCGATGATCGTCTCGCGCCTGCACATCGCGCCGATCCTGAAAGCACGCCTGGAGAAGACGCCACTCGACATCGACCATCCCTCCTGGGTCGAGGACGACCAGTTCGACATCGACCGCCACATCTTCCGCGCCAGCCTGCCGCAGCCGCGCGACCGCGCCACGCTCGAACGGATCGTCGGCTGGATGCATGCCAAGCTCCTGAACCGCGCCCGCCCGCTCTGGGAGTTCTATGTGTTCGAGGGCATGAAGGACAACGAGGTCGGGCTTTACTCCAAGATGCACCATGCCGCGATCGACGGTGGCGCCGGAGCGGCCTTGACCAACATGATCTACGACATCTCGCCGATCCCGCGGCAGGTCGACCCGCCGACGGGCGAGTCGAAGCCCGGACAGGAGCCGCGCGACATCGCGGCGAACCTGCTCGATTCCTATCAGCAGCTGTTCACCCAACCTCTCGACGCGTCGGCCGCGGCGAAGAATCTGCAACTGCCGCGTACGGGAAAAAGCGACATCGGCTCGATCCTGTTCGACAATGCGATGTACCAGATCGAAAGCGCAGTGCGCTTCGCCGGCAACATCCCGACCGTGCTCAAGAGCGTCTCCGAGGTGCTCGGCAAGGTCGCCGATCCCAAGTCGCGCGAGAGCCTCGCCAGCATGGTGTCGCCGCCGACCATGCTCAACAAGACGATTTCCTCGGAGCGGAGCTTCGCCGGCGTGTCGATCTCGCTGTCACGATCCAAGGCGCTGGCCAAGCAGGCCGGTGGCAAGCTCAACGACGTCGTGCTGGCGCTCGCCTCCGGCGTGGTCCGGCGCTACCTCCTGCAATACGGCACGCTGCCGGCGAAATCCTTGACCGCCGCCGTGCCGATCTCGCTGCGCGAGGAGGGCAACACCGAGGCCAACAACCAGGTGTTCGGCATGATCTGCGCGATCGCGACCAACATCGACGATCCCAAGGCGCGGCTGGAAGCGATCATCGCGCAATCGACCAAGTCCAAGGAGATGTCGCACCCGCTGCGCGCGCTGATGCCGCAGGTCTCCAACATCTCGATGCTGGGCGCGCCGATCATGGTGCAGATCCTGGCGCTGCTCTACAGCCGTTCCAACCTGTCGGATGTGCTGCCGCCGGCTGCCAACATCACGGTGTCCAACGTGCCGGGGCCGCGGCAGACGCTCTATGCCGCCGGCGCCGAGCTCTTGCACATCTTCCCGGTGTCGATCGCGACGCACGGGCAGGCGCTCAACATCACCGTGCAGAGCTATCGCGACCAGCTCGATTTCGGCTTCATCGTCGGCGCCAACATCATCCCGCATGTGCAGGTGATGTGCGACATGCTGCCGGAGGAGTTCGCCGCGCTGGAGGCGGCCTACGCGCCGCCGGCGGCCAACATCAAGGGCGCCGCTGAATAGGAGTCATGATGATTGAAATGCCGCCGCTCAAGTTCGTCCAGACGAACGGAATCCGCATGGGCTATTACGAGGCAGGTCCGGCCACGGACACCCCGCCGATCGTGCTGTGCCACGGCTGGCCCGAGTTCGCGTTCTCCTGGCGCCACCAGATCAAGGCGCTGAGCGAGGCCGGCATCCGCGTAATCGCGCCAGACCAGCGCGGCTATGGTGCGACCGACCGGCCCGAGCCGGTCGAGGCCTACGACATCGAAAATCTGACCGGCGACCTCGTCGGGCTGCTCGATCATCTGGAGATCGACAAGGCCATCTTCGTCGGTCACGATTGGGGCGGCTTCGTCGTCTGGCAGATGCCGCTGCGGCACATCGACCGCGTCGCCGGCGTGGTCGGCATCAACACGCCCCATACCAATCGCGCCTGGGCCGATCCGATCGAGCTGTTGCGCGCGCGCTTCGGCGATCAGATGTATATCGTGCAGTTCCAGGATCCGGCGCGCGAGCCCGACAGGATTTTCGGCAGCCGTGTCGAGCAGACATTTGACGCTTTCATGCGCAAGCCGGTGCCGCGCGCGGCCGACGCGCCGCCGGAGGAGGTTGTTGCCGGTGTCGGCGCCTCGCCGCGGCTCAATCTGGCGTTTCCGCAGATGATCGCCGGCTATGATGCGAAGCACGATCCGCGTACGCCGATCCTGTCGCCGGAAGAGAAGAAGGTGTTCGTCGACACCTTTACAAGGACCGGCTTCACCGGCGGTATCAATTGGTACCGCAACATGTCGCGCAACTGGACGCGCTCGGAAGGCCTCGATCACACCGTGCGGGTGCCCTCGCTGATGATCATGGCCGAGAACGACGCGGTGCTGCCGCCGTCTTCCGCCGATGGCATGGACAAGCTGATCCCCGATCTGGAGAAATATCTGGTCCGCGACAGCGGCCATTGGACGCAGCAGGAGAAGCCGGACGAGGTCAGCGCCAAGCTGATCGAATGGCGTAGAAGGCGGTTTGGCTAATTCGTCATTGAAGCTCGTCATTGCGGGGCGCGAAGCGACGAACCAATCCAGATCTGTCACCGCGGATGCATTTCTGGATTGCCTCGCTTCGCTCCCAATGACGATGTTGATACTGAGGCAGGGGGAGGCGCACTTAATGTCATCCAAGAACCGTCTGGACCCGATTCCGCAGCCGCCGGCCAGGCCGGTGGTCGGCAACATGCTGTCGCTGGATTCGGCCGCACCGGTGCAGCACCTGACACGGCTTGCCAAGGAGCTCGGCCCGATCTTCTGGCTCGACATGATGGGCTCGCCGATCGTCGTCGTCTCCGGCCACGATCTCGTCGACGAGCTCTCGGACGAGAAGCGTTTCGACAAGACGGTGCGCGGCGCGCTGCGGCGTGTGCGCGCGGTCGGCGGCGACGGCCTGTTCACGGCAGACACCAGGGAGCCAAACTGGAGCAAGGCGCACAACATCCTGCTCCAGCCGTTCGGCAACCGCGCGATGCAATCCTATCACCCGAGCATGGTCGATATTGCCGAGCAGCTCGTGCAGAAATGGGAGCGGCTCAACGCCGACGACGAGATCGACGTCGTCCACGACATGACCGCACTGACGCTGGATACGATCGGCCTGTGCGGCTTCGACTACCGTTTCAATTCGTTCTACCGGGGTGACTACCATCCCTTTGTCGAATCGCTGGTGCGCTCGCTCGAAACCATCATGATGACGCGCGGCCTGCCGTTCGAGCAGCTCTGGATGCAGAAGCGCCGCAAGACGCTCACTGAAGACGTCGCATTCATGAACAAGATGGTCGACGAGATCATCGCCGAACGCCGCAAGAGTGCGGAGGGAACCGACGACAAGAAGGACATGCTCGCGGCGATGATGACCGGTGTCGACCGCTCGACCGGCGAGCAGCTCGACGACGTCAACATCCGCTATCAGATCAACACGTTTTTGATCGCGGGCCACGAGACCACCAGCGGCCTGCTGTCGTGCACGATCTATGCGCTGCTCAAGCACCCCGACATGCTCAAGAAGGCCTATGACGAGGTCGATCGCGTTCTCGGCCCTGACCTCAATGCGAAGCCGACCTACCAGCAGGTGACGCAGCTCACCTACATCACGCAGATCCTGAAAGAGGCGCTGCGGCTGTGGCCGCCGGCGCCGGCCTATGGCATCTCGCCGCTCAATGACGAGACCATCGGCCGCGGCAAGTACAAGCTCCGGAAGGGCACGTTCACCACCATCCTGGTGACGGCGCTGCACCGCGATCCCTCGGTCTGGGGTCCGAACCCCGATGCCTTCGATCCCGAGAACTTCAGCCGCGAGGCGGAAGCAAAACGGCCGGTCAATGCCTGGAAACCGTTCGGCAATGGCCAGCGCGCCTGCATCGGCCGCGGCTTTGCCATGCACGAGGCGGCGCTCGCGCTCGGCATGATCCTCCAGCGCTTCAAGCTGATCGACCACCAGCGCTATCAGATGCATCTGAAGGAGACGCTGACGATGAAGCCTGAGGGCTTCAAGATCAAGGTGCGGCCGCGGGCCGACCCCGAGCGCGGCGCCTATGGCGGGCCGATTGCCGCAACAGCATCGGTGCCGAAGGCGCCGCGTCAGCCGACGGCGCGTCCCGGCCACAACACGCCGATGCTGGTGCTGTACGGCTCCAACCTCGGCACCGCCGAGGAACTCGCGACGCGCATGGCCGATCGTGCCGAGATCAACGGCTTTGCCGTGCATCTCGGCCCGCTGGACGACTACGTCGGCAAGCTGCCGCAGGAGGGCGGCGTGCTGATCATCTGTGCCTCCTATAACGGCGCGCCGCCTGACAATGCGACGCAGTTCGTCAAATGGCTCGGCGACGACCTGCCGAAGGATGCCTTCGCCGGCGTACGCTATGCCGTGTTCGGCTGCGGTAACAGCGATTGGGCGGCGACCTATCAATCGGTGCCGCGTTTCATCGACGAGCAATTGTCCGGGCATGGCGCCCGCGCGGTCTATCCGCGTGGCGAGGGCGATGCGCGCAGCGATCTCGACGGCCAGTTCCAGAAATGGTTCCCGGCGGCGGCCCAGGTCGCGACCAAGGAATTCGGCATCGACTGGAATTTCACCCGCACCGCCGAGGACGATCCGCTCTACGCGATCGAGCCGGTCGCGGTAACCGCCGTCAACACCGTCGTCGCCCAGGGCGGCGCGGTGGCGATGAAGGTGCTGGTCAATGACGAGCTTCAGAACAAGAGTGGGTCCAATCCCTCGGAGCGCTCGACGCGCCATATCGAGGTGCAACTGCCGTCCAACATCACCTACCGCGTCGGCGATCACTTAAGCGTTGTCCCGCGCAACGATCCGGCCCTGGTGGATTCGGTAGCCCGCCGCTTCGGCTTCCTGCCGGCCGACCAGATCAGGCTTCAGGTCGCCGAGGGCCGCCGCGCCCAATTGCCGGTCGGCGAAGCCGTGTCGGTTGGACGCCTCCTCAGCGAGTTCGTCGAACTGCAGCAGGTGGCGACGCGCAAGCAGATCCAGATCATCGCCGAGCACACCCGGTGCCCCGTGACAAAGCCGAAGCTGCTCGCCTGTGTTGGCGAAGAGCCTGAAACGCTCGAGCGCTACCGGACCGAGATCTTGGCGAAGCGCAAATCGGTGTTCGACCTGCTGCTCGAATATCCGGCCTGCGAATTGCCGTTCCACGTTTATCTGGAAATGCTCTCGCTGCTGGCGCCACGTTATTACTCGATTTCGTCCTCGCCATCAGTCGACCCGGCGCGTTGTAGCGTCACCGTCGGCGTGGTCGAAGGGCCGGCCGCTTCGGGCCGCGGCGTCTACAAGGGCATCTGCTCGAACTATCTTGCCAACCGTCGCGCCGGCGATGCGATCTACGCCACCGTGCGCGAGACCAAGGCCGGCTTCCGGCTGCCGGATGATTCATCCGTGCCGATCATCATGATCGGCCCCGGCACGGGCCTTGCGCCGTTCCGCGGCTTCCTCCAGGAGCGCGCCGCGCGCAAGGCGAAAGGTGCCGCGCTCGGCCCGGCCATGCTGTTCTTCGGCTGCCGTCATCCCGACCAGGATTTTCTCTATGCGGAGGAGCTAAACGCGCTGGCGGCCGACGGCATTACCGAGCTGTTCACGGCGTTCTCGCGCGCGGACGGACCGAAGACTTATGTGCAGCACATGCTCGGTGCGCAGAAGGACAAGGTCTGGCTGATGATCGAGCAGGGCGCGATCATCTATGTCTGCGGCGACGGCGGCAAGATGGAGCCCGACGTGAAGGCGGCGCTGGTTGCGATCCATTGCGAGAAGAGCGGCAGCGATGCCGCCACGGCGGCGCGCTGGATCGAGGAGATGGGCGCAAAGAACCGGTATGTGCTGGATGTCTGGGCGGGAGGGTGATGTTCGTCCGATCGTGCTAAACCTCTCGCATGATTCCCTGGGAAAAGATCGACACCGCCAAAATCCCCGGTTCCGATGAAGAGCTCCGCCTGATGCGGCGGGGCAAGGAGTTCTCGATCAAGCTCGGCACCAATGAGCTGATGAACAACCGCCTGTCAGGCTCCGAAGCCGCGCTCGCGACGCTTGCAGCGAAGCAAATCGAGAAGGTCGCCAAGCCTGTCATCCTCATCGGCGGCCTCGGCATGGGGTTTACGCTGCGTGCGGCGCTCGCCGTGCTGGGAAGCAAGGCGAAGGTGGTGGTCGCCGAACTGGTGCCTGCGGTGGTCGCCTGGGCGCGCGGCCCGATGGCAGAGGTCTTCGGAGATAGTCTCGATGATGTCAGGGTGAAAATCAGGGAAACCGACGTTGGCGAAATCATCCGCACGCAGCGCTCGGCCTTTGACGCGATTCTCCTCGACGTCGACAACGGGCCGGAGGGGCTGACCAGAAAGGGCAACGACGCGCTCTACAATGCGAGCGGGTTGACGGCAGCGAAGACGGCGCTGCGATCGGGCGGTGTGCTCGCTGTCTGGTCATCCGGACCTAACCCTGCATTCACCAAGCGACTTGGGCGCGCCGGGTTCGATGTCAACGAAGTCGCTGTCCGTGCTACCGGCCGAGGCGGCGGCGCGCGCCACGTGATCTGGATCGCGAGGAAAGCTTAAGCTGCCTGCGCCGCCGCGCCATGGGCGTGCTTGGCGATGGCGTCGATGATCTGCGGCCAGAACCGCCTCGGCAAGGCGTGACCCATGCCTTCGATCATCAACAGCTTTGCTCCTGGAATGGACTCCGCCGTGTCCTTGCCGCCTTCGGGGCGCACCAGCGGATCGACCGTGCCGTGGATCACCAGCGTCGGTGTCTTGACCGCATGCAGTCGCTCCCTGCGGCTGCCGGAGGCGAGCACGGCGCGCAGCTGGCGGCCGACGCCGGCCGGATTGAGCCCGCGCGCGAACACGCGCTCGGCACGGCCGGGGTCGAGCGCTTCCTCTTCCGGAAACGAGCCGGCGCGGAGCACCCTCCAAGTCTCGCCGTAGCGGACGATGAACTCCTCCTTGCTCTTCGGCGGCGGCGCCATCAGCATGGCGGCGGCCTCGCGTGTCGGCGGCGGCACGCGCGGATTGCCCGTGGTCGACATGATCGAGGTCAGCGAGCGCACGCGCTGGGGAAACGACAGCGTCACCTCCTGGGCGATCATGCCGCCCATGGAGGCCCCGACCAGATGCGCCGATTTGATGCCGAGCGCGTCCATCAGCCCGACCGTGTCCCTGGCCATGTCGATCAGCTTGTAGGGCGCGGCGACGGGAATCCTGAGGAAGCGCAGCTTCAGCAGCTCGAGCGGGGTCAGGCGCTTGCCGCCGGTGAGGTGGCTCGACTTGCCGATGTCGCGATTGTCGAAGCGGATCACGCGGAAGCCGTGCGCGGCGAGCTGCTCGCAGAAGCCATCATCCCAATGGATCATCTGCGCCCCGAGCCCCATGATCAGCAGCAGCGGCTCGGCATTGTCGTTGCCAAAAATCTCGTAACAGATGTCGATGCCGTTGGCACGGACGGTCTGCGGCGGCTGGTGGGCGGAGGCGTTCACGGGCGTGTTCCCTCGGGCTACTGATCGGCGCTGTATCGCACGGTTTCGTTCCGCGAAGAAGCCGTATGCGCGACACCGCGATCGCTGCTTGCCGGTTGACCGGCACTGCGCAACGGTGTGGTATGGCGGGAAAAGAAGGGCGCAAAGCCTTCCACATTGGGAGGACGCTGATGACCGACAAGATCACCGATCCGGTCGCCTTGTGGCAGAAGATGGTTGGCGAGATGGAGAAGGGGTTCAACGCCTTCGCCACCAAGGCCATGGAGACGCCTGAGTTCTCGCAGGCCATGAACCGCGCCGGCGGCGTCGCTGCAGGTGCTCAGAAGCAATTCGGCGATCTCATGGAGAAGTACCTGCTCTCCATGAACCTGCCGAGCCGCGAGCAGATGACCGGTATCGCCGAGCGGCTTCAGTCGATCGAAGGCCAGCTCGGTGAGATCAAGTCGATGCTGAGCCAGATGTCGGCGAATCCGGGCACGCAACAGGTTGGCGCGGCGCCGCGGCCGCCGCGCACGAAGCGTCCGCCGCCCGAAGGCGGAGAGCAAAAATGAATGCGCCGACGGGACTTGATTTCGCGGCCATCCCGGAGCGCATCCAGTCCGAAGTGCAGCGCGCCATCATGCGCAGCATCAAGGGCGTCGAATATTTCTCCACCTCCGGACCCACGCTCGGCTCGACGCCAAAGGACGTGCTGCATTCGCGCGGCACCATGAGCCTCTATCATTACCGGCCGATGTCGGACGAGATCTACCGCGTGCCAGTGCTGATCGTGATGGCGACCACCAACCGCGGCTACATCCTCGACCTCGTGCCCGGCCAGAGCTTTATCGAGTTCCTGCTGTGGCGCGGCTATGACGTCTACATGCTCGACTGGAGTGCGCCACGGCCGGAGGAGAAGAGCCTGCGCATGGAGGACTATGTCCTCGACTTCATCCCGGATTGCGTCCGCCGCGTGCAGGCCGATTCCGGCGAGCAGGACGTCTCCGTCATCGGATATTGCTTCGGCGGCGTACTCTCGCTGCTCTACGGTTCGATCTTCCCGGATGGGCCGATGAAGAATCTGATCTGCTTCACCACGCCGATCGATTTCCGCGAGATGAAGCTGTTCGCGAACTTCTCCGATCGACGCTATTTCGACGTCGACCGCCTCGTCGACAGCGTCGGCAACGTGCCGCCGGAGATGATCCTGTCCTCGTTCGAGATGCTGCGCCCCGCCTCGCGCACGGTGAGCCAGATCCAGCTCTGGGAGAACATCTGGAACGACGAATTCGTGAAGTCGTACCGGATGTTCGACCGCTGGGCGACCGACACGCTGCCGCTCGCCGGCGAATATTTCCGCACCATCACCAAGGACCTGATGTGGGACAACAAGCTGTTCAACGACACCATGTCGGTCGGCGGCCGCGCGGCAAAGCTGGAGAACATCAAGGTGCCGATCCTGCATGCGGTCGCCGAACACGACCACATCGTGCCTTATGATGCCGCAAAGCACCTGATCGCCAAGATCGGGTCGCAGGACAAGGAAGAGGTGGTGCTGAAAGGCGGTCACGTCTCGCTGGTCGCCGGCGCCAATGCGGTGAAGCGGCTGTGGCCGAAACTGGATTCCTGGCTGGGAAAGAGATCGACATGAGCGAGCAGCGTTCCTATCCGCGTCAGGTCAGCACCGATGCCGGCAATATCGAGATCCGCCTGATGTCGCCCGCGGACGAAGCCGCGGTGCTGGCGTTCGGCAAGCGCCTGCCGACCCACGACCTGTTGTTCCTGCCGCGCAACATCAGTGAGCCGAAGGTGCTGTCGGCCTGGGTCAAGGAGATCGAGCGCGGCGCGATTCAGAGCCTGCTCGCGGTAAAAGAGGGCACGGTCGTCGGCTGCGGCACGCTGGTGCGCGACCCGCATTCCTGGTCGCCTCATGTGGGCGAGATCCGGATGGTGATCTCGCCCGATGTCCGCGGTAAAGGGGTGGGGAAGGTGTTGTCGCAGGAGACCTTCGCGCTCGCGCTCGGCGCCGGCCTGGAAAAGCTCTCGGTGCAGATGACGGTCGACCAGCAGGCGGCGATCGCCTTGTTCGAGAGCCTCGGCTTCAAGGCCGAGGCGCTGCTGCGGGACCATGTCCGCGACGTCGACGGCAAGACCCACGACATCGTCGTGCTCGGCCATAACATCGCGCAAGTCCAGGCTCAGATGGAGGCCTACGGGCTGCCGGACGCGGTTCAGCACTGAGCAGTGCCGCCCGGCACAAAAGCGCAATTCAACCCCATGCAAAGTAGACATGCGGCAACAGCGGCAGGTTGCCTATCGTTAAGGCTGCTCACTATTTCGTGATATCGCACTGCAATATTGATATTGCATCGCACAATTAACTATGCCATATAAGCCGTGCCCCGGGCCAACGCGGACGGGGTGAGCCCATAGCTCAACCCAATGAGGATGGAGAGAACCCCATGACCACCGAAATCAACACCGCCTTCGACGGCTTCAAGGACGCTTTCAAGAACATCCAGAATCTGGAAGTTCCTGAGGCCGCCCGCGAGTTCGTCAAGAAGACCGCCAACACCGCCAAGGACCGTGCTGCCGAGGTGTTCGCTGGCTCCGAGCGCGTGACCGCCGCCGTCGAAAACGCGGTGACCGAGTCCGTCACTGAAGCCGGCAAGATCAGCCGCAACATCCAGCAGGCGATCTACGAAGACGCCGAGGCGTTCTTCTCTGGCATCGACAAGCTGGCCTCCGCCAAGTCGATCAGCGAAGCCGTCGAGATCCAGTCGAGCCTGCTCCGCGCCCGCGGCGAAGTGTTCGTCTCGCGCGCCAAGGCGACCGCCGACTATTTCGGCCAGCTCGCCGCCAATGGCGCCAAGGCCGCTCAGGATAACTTTGCCAAGGTCTACACCAAGACCGCCTGATCCGGCGCCCTGAGTACAAGCTGAAATTTGAGGCCCGCTTCGGCGGGCCTTTGTTTTTTCCTGGGTTCCCCGGATGCGTGCAGCGCGCCGCGCTTGCGGCGTGGTGCACTGCTGATCCGGGGTCCATGCTGGGTCCCGGCTCTGCGGAGCATCGCTGCGCGCTGCACCGCGTCCGGGACACACCGTGAGCGACGCGCTAAGTATTCACAATGAACGCACCCGCCGCTTTTTCCTTCGACACTCCCGGCGATACCGAACGAGCGGCCGAACTGCGCCGAGTCAAGGCGCTGGCGACGCTGGTGCTCGCTTCCACACTCGCGCTGTTCGTGGCCGCGAAATGGCTTTTGCCCGTGCACCCCGTGTTCGGCTTCATCGCCGCCTTCGCGGAAGCCGCGACCATCGGCGGCCTTGCCGACTGGTACGCCGTGGTCGCGCTGTTCAAGCGCCCGCTCGGCCTGCCGATCCCGCACACCGCGATCATCCAGAGCAATCAGGCCCGCATCGCCGACAAGCTCGGCGAGTTCATCCAGGTGCATTTCCTCGAGGCCGGCCCGGTCGAGGCCAAGCTGAAGGAGATCGATTTCGGCTCGTTCGTTGCCGACTGGCTGCGTGACCGCAAGCGCAGCGATGATCTCGCCCGCTTCGCGCTACGTCTCTTGCCCGAGGCTTTTTCCGCGACCGAGACCTCCGGCCTGATGACCTTCATCATCCGCCGCATGTCCTCGCAGCTCCAGGCGATCGACCTGGCGCCGCTCGCCGCCGGCACGCTGCGCGGCTTCGTCGCGGAGGGACGCCACCAGATCCTGTTCGACGATCTCCTGCGCATCATGCACGAGACGCTGAACCAGAAGGAGACGATGGCGATGATCCGCGAGAAGGTGCGCGCGGAGTTGCCGAGCCTGCTCAGGCTCTATCGGGCGGACAAGTTTCTGGTGAACAAGATCGTGGCCTCCGCCACCGCTTTCTTCAATGAGGTGCGCAGCGATCCCAAGCATCCGTTTCGTGGCGAGTTCGACCGCATGGTGCTGAGCTTCGTCGACCGGCTCGGCTCCGACCAGGCCTATATCGACCGCATCGACGGCCTGAAGCGCGATCTGCTGGCCAGGCCGGAGCTATCGGATCTTGCTCGCACCGTCTGGGCCAACACGCGCTCCTTCATCGAGCGCAGCGCATCCGGTGAAATGCAGGTGCTCCAGCATCACCTCGCCGGCATGTTCGTCGCCGCGGGTGAAGCGCTTGCCGGCGATGCCGACCTGCGCGGGGAGATCAATCAGGGCTTAGTAGCCGTCTTGCGCAGCTTCGTCGCTGACCAGAAAAGCGGCGTCTCGACCTTCATTTCCGACCAGGTCAAGGCGTGGAATATGACGCAGCTGATTTCGCTGATCGAAATCAACATCGGGCGCGACCTGCAATACATCCGCTTCAACGGTTCGCTGATCGGCGGGCTGGCAGGGCTGGCGCTCTACTCCGTAGAATTCCTGCTCCGATTGTTGTGACTTTTGCGTCACGCCCGTTAGCATTAACGCGCGGGCCTATTGTCGCTTCGTGTTCCACCGGCTTGAATGCCGGGAACCGGCCGCCTAGCTGATTCATGTTGCGCTGCGGAACGTTCGAGAAGCCGGCGTATTGGAATTCATGCTCATTTGCCGGCATCGCGGCTGGCGCCTGCTCAAGGAAAACAATCGATGACCGCCACTGCCCAGACGCTGCGTCCGCCGTCCCGTACCCTGATGTTTCTGGAAGGACGCGCGATCCACGAGTTCGGCGCATTCCTTGGCGCGCTGCCGCTCTTGAGCCTTGCGCCGCGCGGCGATGGACATCCGGTGCTGGTGCTGCCCGGCCTCGTGGCCTCGGACGCCTCTACGCGCGCGCTGCGCGCGTTTCTGACGAGCAAGGGCTATGCAGTGAGCGGCTGGCGCCAGGGCCGCAACTACGGCCTGCGCCCGGGCGTGCAGCATGCGATGGTCGACCTCGTCCAGGAGCTCAGCGATACCCATGGCCGCAAGATCAGCCTGGTCGGCTGGAGTCTCGGCGGCCTCTATGCGCGCCAGCTCGCCAAGATGATGTCCGAGCGCGTGCGCCAGGTGATCACGCTCGGCAGCCCCTTTGCCGGCGATCCCCGGTCGACCAATGCCTGGCGCGTCTATGAATGGGCGAGCGGGCGGAAGTCCGACGAGGTCGATCCGCGGTTCGGCGGCGATCTCGCCGATCCACCGCCGGTGCCGACCACCGCCATCTTCAGCCGCACTGACGGCGTCTGCGCCTGGCAGGGCTGCATGGAGAAGTCGGGCGCCGAGACCGAGAGCATCGAGATCGAAAGCAGCCATTGCGGCATGGGCCATCATCCCGCCGCGGTCTATGCCGTCGCCGACCGCCTCGCGCAGAAGGAAGGTCAGTGGCGGCCGTTCGACCGCGGCGGCTGGCGCAGCCTGGTGTACCCCGATCCGCATCGGTGATTTCTTTCTTCACCTCGCCCCGCTTGCGGGGAGAGGTCGATCGCGCAGCGATCGGGTGAGGGGGCTCTCCGCGAGTCCAACTGCCACCGTATGTGCGGAAGCAGCCCCTCACCCCGCCCTCTCCCCGTAAGAACGGGGAGAGGGAGACGACACAGCGGGGCGTGTGGCTTTAGCCTCCGTTGTCCCACCCGCACCAAACGCGCTATGCCTCGGGCATGGCGCATCCGCTCTCCCGTATCATCGACCAGCTCAAGCGCGAGCCGTCGCGCACCGGATCCATCGTCATTACGCTGTTCGGCGACGCCATCGTGCCACGCGGCGGTGTGGTGTGGCTTGGCACGCTCTTGGAATTCTTCGAGAGCCTGGACATCGACAGCGGCGTCGTGCGCACCGCGATGTCGCGCCTTGCCGCCGACGGCTGGCTGACGCGCGAAAAAGTCGGCCGCAACAGCTTTTATCGTCTGGCTGACAAGGGTCGCCAGACCTTCGAAGCCGCGACGCGCCACATCTACGATCCTCCGCCGTCGGACTGGAGCGGCCGCTTCGAGCTGCTGCTAATCGGTAATGGCGAGGACCGCGACGCTTCGCGCGAAGCGCTCCGCAATGCCGGCTTCGGCAGTCCGCTGCCGGGCGTGTGGGTCGCGCCATCAGGCGTGCCGGTGCCGGACGAAGCCGTGGGCGCCATCCGTCTCGAAGTCTCGGCCGAGGATGACAGCGGCCGCCGTCTCCTCAGCGCGAGCTGGCCGCTGGATCGCACCGCCGACGCTTATCTGAAATTCATGAAGACGTTCGAACCGCTGCGCGCCGCGATCGCGCGCGGCACGGACTTATCCGACGCTGATGCGTTCACGGCGCGCATCCTGCTGATCCACTACTACCGCCGCGTCGTGCTGCGCGACCCGCTGCTGCCCGAAAGCCTGCTGCCGGCGGACTGGCCGGGCAGGGCCGCCCGCGCGCTCTGCGGTGCGATCTATCGCGCCCTGCTTCCGCCGTCCGAACAATGGCTTGATCGCCATGGAACCAATGAGAAGGGCCCGCTGCCGCCGGCACGGAAGCTTCTGGAAAGGAGGTTCGGTACTTGACGTATATGTTACAGAAATATCTTGCATGACGAAATTTTTGATATATATTACCTCCCAATAAAACGGGAGGACGCGCATGTATACCCAGGCGCTGAACACGGCCGAGACCGATGATCGCGGTCTTGAGGACGCCGCCAAGGCTGCGCAGTTCCAGGCCCGCATCGATGCCGAAGAGCGCATCGAGCCGAACGACTGGATGCCGGCGGCGTATCGCAAGACGCTGACCCGCCAGATCTCCCAGCACGCCCATTCCGAAATCGTCGGCATGCTGCCCGAAGGCAACTGGATCACACGCGCGCCGACGCTGCGCCGCAAGGCGGCGCTGCTCGCCAAGGTGCAGGACGAGTGCGGCCATGGGCTTTATCTCTACGCCGCCGCCGAGACGCTCGGCACCTCGCGCGAAGAGCTGGTCGACGCCATGCTCGCGGGCAAGGCCAAATATTCGTCCATCTTCAACTACCCGACGCTGACCTGGGCCGACATCGGCACCATCGGCTGGCTGGTCGACGGCGCCGCGATCATGAACCAGATCCCGCTGTGCCGCTGTTCCTACGGCCCCTATGCCCGCGCGATGATCCGCGTCTGCAAGGAGGAGTCCTTTCACCAGCGCCAGGGCTACGAGATCATGCTGACGCTGTGCCGCGGCTCCGACGAGCAGAAAGCGATGGCGCAGGATGCACTGAACCGCTGGTGGTGGCCGGTGCTGATGATGTTCGGCCCGCCGGATGCTGCGAGCCAGCATAGTGACGCCTCCACCAAGTGGAAGATCAAGCGCTTCTCCAACGACGAGCTGCGCCAGAAATTCGTCGATGCCACCGTGCCGCAGGCACAATATCTCGGCCTCACCATTCCCGATCCCGGCATGACCCAGGATGCCGACGGCCACTGGCGCTACAGCGAGATCGACTGGACCGAATTCAAACAGGTGCTCGCCGGCAACGGCCCGTGCAACCGCGATCGGCTCGCCGCGCGCCGCAAGGCGCATGAGGACGGCGCCTGGGTGCGTGAGGCCGCTGCCGCTTATGCTGCGAAGCGCGCGCAGCGTCAGACTGCGCAAGCCGCGGAGTAAGGAGATCAATATGGCCACGCCGAACACGCCGCTGTGGGAAGTCTTCATTCGCAGTCGCAATGGGCTTGCGCACAAGCATGTCGGATCGCTGCACGCGAGCGATGCCACCATGGCCCTTCAGGCCGCCCGCGACATCTACACCCGCCGGGGCGAGGGCCTGTCGATCTGGGTCGTGCCGTCGACTGCGATCACCGCGAGCGATCCCGCCGAGAAAGGCATGATGTTCGAGCCGGCGGAGTCGAAGATCTACCGGCATCCGACATTCTACGAAGTGCCCGACGAAGTGGGGCATATGTGATGGGTTGACGTGATGTCTTGCGCCAACATCGAGGTCTCCGAGACGCCTCTGGTGCTCTACGCGCTGCGCCGCGCCGACGATGCGCTGATCCTCGGCCATCGGCTGTCGGAATGGTGCGGACATGCACCGATGCTGGAAGAGGACATGGCGCTGTCCAATATTGCGCTCGACCTCATTGGCCAAGCACGCGAGCTCTACAGCTACGCGGCCAGGGTCGAGGGCAAGGACAACGACGAGGACAAGCTCGCGTACCTGCGCGACGTCAGGCAATACCGCAATCTGCTGCTGGTCGAGCAGCCGAATGGCGACTTTGCCCAGACCTTGGTGCGGCAGTTTTTCTATTCCGCCTTCGCCGACCTCTACTGGCGCGCGATGATGGCTTCGCGCGATGCGACGCTGGCGGCCATTGCCGCGAAGTCGGAGAAAGAGAGTGCCTATCATCTGCGCCATGCCTCGGAGTGGATCATCCGGCTCGGCGATGGCACGGACGAGAGTCATCGACGCGCGCAGGCTGCGATCGATCATCTCTGGGCTTTCACCGGCGAGATGTTTGCGGTCGATAACGGCGAGCGCGCCCTGATCCATGCCGATATCGCGGTCGATCCCGCGAGCTTGCGCGGTCGCTGGTTGAATACGGTGGCCGGTGTTCTCGCTGAGTCGACGCTCGCTTTGCCGCAGAACGATTGGATGCAGCAGGGCGGCCGCGCCGGCCGGCACAGCGAGCATCTCGGCCATCTCCTGTCCGAGCTGCAATCGATGCAGCGTACTTTCCCGGGGCAGACATGGTGACGGTGCTTGAATGCGACAGCGATCTGCGCCGGCGTGCCTGGGATGCCGCGGCGAGCGTGGTCGATCCGGAAATTCCGGTGCTGACCATCGCCGATCTCGGCGTGCTCCGCGATATCGTCCTCGACGGCGATCATGTCGAGGTCGCGATCACGCCGACGTACTCCGGCTGCCCGGCCATGAACATGATCGCGCTCGAGATCGAGCTCGCGCTGGAGCGCGCCGGTTTCCATCGTCCGAAGGTGCGCACGGTGCTGTTCCCGGCCTGGACCACCGACTGGATGAGTGAGGAGGGACGCCGCAAGCTGACCGCCTACGGCATCGCGCCGCCGCAAGCGTCAAACTCGCGTCGTGCGCTGTTCGGCGAACAAGCCGTCACGTGTCCGCAATGCGGCTCGGACAACACCGAGCTGCTATCGGAATTCGGCTCGACCTCCTGCAAGGCGCTCTGGCGCTGCAGGGCCTGCCGCGAACCCTTCGATTACTTCAAGTGTCATTGACCATGTCAGCGCCCGCACCACGCTTCCATCGCCTGGCCGTCGCCGATCTCCGCCGCGAGGCGTCGGATGCGGTTTCAATGACCTTCACCATTCCCGGCGAGCTTGCCGGTGACTACGCCTTCACGCCCGGCCAGTATCTCACCCTCCGCACCATGCTGGACGGCGAAGAGGTTCGCCGCTCCTATTCGATCTGCTCCGGCCCCGACGACGGCGAGATTCGCATTGCGGTGAAGAAGGTCGACGGCGGTGCGTTCTCGAGCTGGGCGGCGGACGAGCTGAAATCGGGCGACGAGCTCGACGTGATGACGCCGACCGGCCGCTTCGGCGTGGTCCCGCCGGCCGATAGCGGCCGCATCCATGTCGGCTTTGCCGCAGGCTCCGGCATCACGCCGATCCTGTCGATCGTCAAGGGCATTCTGGCGCGCGAGCCGGGCAGCCGCTTCTTCCTGTTCTACGGCAACCGCGCGACCGACAATATCATGTTCCTCGAGGCGCTCGAGGAGCTGAAGGACCGCTTCATTGACCGCTTCTCGATCTTCCACGTCATCTCGGGCGAGGAGCAGGACATCCCGATCCTGCATGGCCGGCTCGACGGCGACAAGGTGGGGGTGCTCCTCCGCTCGCTGGTGCCGGCGGCAAGCGTCGATCATGTTTTCATCTGCGGTCCGTCCGGAATGAGCGAGGAGGTCGAGGCGACCTGCCGCAACCTCGGCATCGCCGACGAGCGCATCCATGTCGAGCGCTTCGTCTCCGAGTTCGGCGGCAAGCCGCGGCCGAAGAAGATCGTCGCACCCGACGCGCCGCCGAAGGCGATCGCGTCGCTGATTATCGACGGCAAGCGCCGCGACGTGCCCGTCGCCGAGGACGAGGCGATTCTCGATGCCGCGCTGCGCGCCGGCCTCGATCTGCCCTTCGCCTGCAAGGGCGGCATGTGCTCGACCTGCCGGGCAAAACTGGTGGAGGGTGAAGCGCCGATGGACATCAACTATTCGCTGGAGCCTTGGGAGCTGAAGGCCGGCTTTGTCCTGACCTGCCAGGCCAAGCCATCTTCGGAGCGGGTCGTGGTCGATTACGACCACGTTTGACAGTATTGGCCAGGCAGCAGAACATCATGTGCAAACATTTGTCCGGGAGAAGCGCGTGAACGTCAAAGCCGCCCTGTCGCCTGAGGATATTGCCCGTGCCTGCGCCGATGCGATGTGGGCGGAAGACGATGCCTCCAAGGGTCTCGGCATGGAGGTCGTCGAGATTGGCCCGGGCTTTGCGACCTTGGCGATGACGGTGCGGCCGGACATGGTCAACGGCCAGCGCATCGCCCATGGCGGCTTCATCTTCACGCTCGCCGATTCTGCCTTCGCGTTCGCCTGCAACTCGCATAACGAACGCGTCGTGGCAGCGCAGGGCCAGATCACCTTCATCAAGCCGGGCAAGCTCGGCGACCGCCTCGTCGCGAAGGCGCGCGAAGTCACTCGCGGCGGCCGCTCCGGCATTTACGACGTGCGCGTCACCACAGGCGACACCGTCATCGCGGAATTCCGCGGGCATTCGCGTGTCATTCCAGGCACGTGGCTGCCGACGCAAGACGAATAAAAAAGAACGGACCGATGTGGGGAAACGAGGATGGCTCAGACGAGGCTCAAGGAAGGCGGCAACGCCTATAGCGCCGAGATGGACGCGCATGAGCGCGCGTCACGCGACGAGATCATGGCGCTGCAGACGCAGCGGCTGGCTTGGTCGCTGAAGCACGCTTACGACAATGTCGCGCACTATCGCAAGGCCTTCGACAAGGCTGGCGTGCATCCCTCCGATTTTCGCGAGTTGTCCGATCTCGCGAAATTTCCGTTCACGGTGAAGACGGACCTTCGCGACAACTATCCCTTCAACATGTTCGCCGTGCCGCGTGAGAAGCTGGTGCGCGTGCATGCGTCTTCCGGAACGACGGGCAAGCCGATCGTGGTCGGCTATACGCGAGCCGACATCGACACCTGGTCGGAGGTCATGGCGCGCTCGATCCGCGCCGCCGGCGGCCGCACCGGCATGATCATCCACAACGCCTATGGCTATGGGCTCTTCACCGGCGGCTTGGGAGTGCACTATGGCGCCGAAAGGCTCGGCTGCACTGTGGTGCCGATCTCCGGTGGCATGACCGAGCGGCAGGTGCAGCTCATCAACGATTTCCGGCCTGACATCATCACGGTGACGCCGAGCTACATGCTGGCGATCCTGGACGAGTTCAAGCGCCAGAAGCTCGATCCGCGCCAGTGCTCGCTCAAGGTCGGCATCTTCGGCGCCGAGCCATGGACCAACGCGATGCGCCGCGAGATCGAAGAGGCTTTCGACATGGATGCCACCGACATCTATGGCCTCTCCGAAGTGATCGGTCCGGGCGTCGCGCAGGAATGCATCGAAACCAAGGACGGCCTGCATATCTGGGAGGATCATTTCTATCCGGAGGTGATCGATCCCGAGACCGGCGCGGTGCTGCCTGACGGCGAGAAGGGCGAGCTGGTGTTCACCTCGCTGACCAAGGAGGCGTTTCCGGTAATCCGCTATCGCACCCGCGACCTGACGCGGCTGCTGCCGGGCACGGCGCGGCCGGGCATGCGGCGCATGGAGAAGGTGACGGGCCGCTCCGACGACATGATCATCCTACGCGGCGTCAATCTGTTTCCGACGCAGATCGAGGAAGTGCTGCTCGCGACCGACTGGTGCGGCGGGCATTTTGTCCTCGAGCTGACCCGCGAAGGCCGCATGGACGAGCTGACCATTATCGCCGAGGCGCGCCCTGAGTTCTGGGACGGTCAGGGTCTCGTCGATCATGCCGACCGAATCTCGACCCAGATCAAGAACACCATCGGCATCAGCTCCAGGGTTCAGGTGGTCGCGCCGGCCACGCTGGAACGCTCGCTCGGCAAGGCCAAGCGCCTCTATGACAAGCGGCCGAAGGATTGACTTGACCGGCCCCAAAGGCGACAAGGCCCGCGAGAAATCGCGGGTCTTTCCATGTCGTCAGACGATCCCAGAACCATTGAAGCGCGTTGCGTGCGCCTCAATGCCAAGGCCGAAAACGCCACCGTGGTCGCACCGGTGGTCGAGCGCCACACGCTCACGCGCGGTCCGAACGATCTCCTGATCGAGGTCAAGGCTGCTGCCGTCAATCCGTCCGACGTCAAGGCTGCGACCGGACTGATGCCCTATGCCGTGTTCCCGCGCACGCCGGGCCGGGATTACGCCGGCGTGGTCATCGACGGCCCGGCTGGAACGGTCGGCCGCGAGGTGTTCGGCTCGTCCGGCGATCTCGGCATCCGCCGCGACGGCACCCATGCGAGCCATCTCGTCGTCGAGGCCGATGCGGTTGTGGAGAAGCCTACGACCGTGTCCTGGGAGGAGGCCGCCGGCATCGGCGTGCCCTTCGTCACCGCGATGGAAGGTTTTCGCCGCGCCGGTGTGCCGAAGAGCGGCGAGACGGTTCTGGTGTTCGGCGTGAACGGCAAGGTCGGTCAGGCCGCGGTGCAAATCGCAACCTGGCAGGGCGCGCGCGTCATCGGCGTGGTCCGCAAGGCGGAGCGCTATGAAGGCCATGCCAACGCCCCCATCGAGGTGATCGATGCCTCTGCGACTGAAGTCGCCACGCGCGTGCGCGAACTGACCGACGGCAAGGGCGCCGACATCGTCTTCAATACCGTGGGCGATCCCTATTTCCAGGCGGCGCACAAGTCGCTGGCCTTGCGCGGCCGTCAGATCCTGATCGCCGCGATCGACCGCATCGTGCAGTTCAACATCCTCGAATTCTACCGCGGCCAGCACACTTACGTTGGCATCGACACGCTCGGCCTGTCCTCGGCCGCGACGGGCGCGGTGCTGCGCGATCTCGGCCCCGGCTTTGCGAGCGGGCACCTGAAACCATTCCCGATCAAGGCAAGCGCGATCTATCCGCTGGAGCGCGCAAAGGAAGCGTACGTTGCCGTCGCCGGCTCGTCGCGAGATCGCGTGGTCCTGAAGCCGTAATCATGGAATCCACTCAGCTCGTCATCCTCGCCGGCCTCGTCATCGGCCTTATCTACGGCGCCGTCGGCCTGCTCAGCGGGTTCTGCCTCATGAGCAGCATGCGCGGCTTTCTGGCCGAGGGCGACGGGCGGCTGGTGCGGACCTATGCGCTGGCGATTGCGGTCGCGATCGGCGTGAGCCAGTTCCTCGCCGGCTACGGCATGGTCGATCTTGGCAAGTCGATCTATCTGCAACCGACCTTCTCGGTGCCGGTGCTGTTCCTCGGCGGCCTGCTGTTCGGCTACGGCATGGTGCTGTCGAACGGCTGCGGCTCGCGCGCGCTGGTGCTGCTCGGCCGCGGCAATCTCCGCTCCTTCGTCGTCGTGATCGTGCTCGGCATCGCCGCGCAGATGACGCTCAAGGGCCTGATTGCGCCGGCGCGTATTGCGCTGGTCCAGGCCTCGCAAACCACGGTCAACGGGAACTCGCTGCCGTCACTGTTGGCGACGCTCGGTGTCGCTGAGGCTGTTTCGCGCGCGCTGGCGGCAGCCGCGGTCGTTCTTGCGCTGGTCCTGTTCGCATTCGCGCATCCGGCGTTCCGGCGCGCGCCGGGCCAGATTGCGGCTGGCGTCATCGTCGGACTTCTCGTCGCCGGCGGCTGGTACGTCACCGGCTATCTCGGCGCCGATGATTTCAATCCCGTGCCGGTGACCTCGCTCACCTTCGTCGCGCCGATCGCGGATAGCCTGCAGTACGCGATGCTCTCGACCGGGCTGACGCTGAATTTTGGCATTGCGACGGTCGCAGGTGTCTTCACCGGCAGCCTCGCCGCGGCGCTCGCAACGGGCCGCTTCAAGCTGGAAGGCTATTCCTCGCCGCGTCACATGCTGCGCTCAGGCAGCGGCGCGGCGCTGATGGGCATCGGCGGCGTGATGGCGTTCGGCTGCTCGATCGGACAGGGGCTCACGGGCCTGTCAACGCTCGCGCTGGGCTCGTTCGTCGCCGTTGCCGGCATCCTGCTCGGCACCGCGGCAGGCCTGCGCGGACGCTTGCGTGTTCAGCCGCTCGCGGTGGCCTGACCGCGCAGCAGCCGGTCGCCGAGTGTTGCCAGAGCGATGCCGGTGACGATCAGTGCGGCCGCGATCGCAAGGCTGATGTCGATCGGCTCGCCCAGCAGGATCGCGGCTGCGGCGATGCCGACCAGCGGCGTCCCGGTGGTGCCGAGCGAGGTCGTCAGCGCCGAGATGCTCCTGTTGACCATCGACATCGCCCAATAGGCCAGCGCCGTTCCGATCAGGCCGGAATACAGGAACAGCAGCACCAGCTTCCACGACCACCTTACGTGAGGTAGGCCGTCCGCGATTGTCGCGCTGACTGACAGCACGATCGTCGCCACGAGCACTTGCCAGATCAGGAGCTGGAGCGGTGAGGCGATCCAGCGATGCGCGCGGATGTAGATGATGTTCGCGGCCCAGGAGATCGCGGCCAGGATGACCATGCCGGCGCCGAGCAGGACGTTCGTATTGGTCCAGTCGATGGACGTCGGGTTCAGGATCACGGCAAGGCCGATCAGCCCGAGCAGCGCGCCGGCGAGCTTCGGCGCGGTCAGCGTGTCCTTGCCCAGCAAGGGCGCAGCGATCGCGACCCAGAGCGGCGTGGTGTAGCCGAGCACGATGGCCTTGCTCGCGGGCAGGAAGCGCACACCGGCCGCGACCAGGACCGAGAACACCGTCATGTGCAGTAGCGCCACGCTCAGCACCACCGGAATGTCGCGCCGCTCCGGGACCACCAGATTGTTGCTGAGCCCGAGGATCACGAACAAGCCGGCCAGCGCAATCCAGCTCCGGATCGCGGACGTCCACAGCGGCGGAAAGAATTGGACGAGCTGCTTCGTCACCGACCAGTTCACGCCCCAGGCCAGCACGACGATCAGGAACAGGCCGATGGCTGCACGGGGTGACAGGGAGTTCATCGCAAAATCCTTGAAGCAGTCCAGTGCGGCGCATAGCATCCGGCCTGGCACCTGAAAAAGTGCCAGATTGGAGAATAGCAAGGTGCCAGTTTCAGACGGTGTGATCTCCGCCATGATCGACCTGAATCGGGCCGACGAGCAGGGGCTGATGGCGCAACTCACCAGCCAGCTCCGAAGGCTGATCGCGAGCGGCCGTATCGGCAAAGGTCGCGCGCTGCCGTCGAGCCGCTCGCTTGCGAGCGATCTCGGCGTCTCGCGCAACACTGTCACCTATGCGTTCGAGCAGCTCGCCGCCGAGGGATATCTGGCGGCGTCGCCCGGACGCCGTCCTGTGGTCACGGTCGACGGCGGCGAACGCGGCGAAGCAGCGAATGCTGCGGGTGCGCGCACCGGCAAGCTGCGGCTCTCGCCGTGGGCCTCAAAGCTCAAGCAGACCGACTGGCCGATGTCCTATCAGGCGCCGCTGAAACCGCTGCGTCCGGGGCACGGCGATGCCAGGGAGTTTCCGAACGAGGTGTGGGCCCGCTGCCTGCGCCGCAGTGCCGTGCGTGCGGCCAGACGTGAGCTCGGATCGATCAACCGGCCGCGCCTGCGCGAGTCGCTGGCGCATTACCTCGCGACCAGCCGAGGCGTTCGCGCTAGGGCGGACCAGATCCTGATCCTGCCGAGCGCGCAGGCCGCGCTGACCCTGATCGCGGCTGCACTGATCTCGCCTGGTGACGAGGTCTGGGTCGAGGACCCCGGCTATCCCGGCGCTGCGGCCGCCTTCCGCGCCTCCGGCGCGCGCGTGACCGGTATCAGGCTGGACGAGCAGGGCATGCGGCGGATGCCTGGACTGGCGGTGCCAAAGCTCATCTTCATGACGCCATCGCATCAGCACCCGACGGGGCGGCTGATGTCGCTGGCCCGCCGCACCGCGTTTCTTGGGGCAAGCCGGCCTGGCAAGACCTGGATCGTCGAGGACGATTACGACGGCGAATTCCACTACGACAGCCGCCCCGTGCCGGCCCTGCAAGGGCTCGATGCCCATGGCCGTGTCTTCTATGTCGGGACCTTCGCGAAGGCGATGACCTCGGATATCCGGCTCGGCTATCTCGTCGTGCCGCCCGCGTTGGTCAGTATCCTGGAAATCGCACAGCGGCACATCGGGCTGATCGCCTCCAGCCACATCCAGGAGGCACTGGCCGAGTTCATCGCCGACGGACATTTCCTGGCGCATCTGCGCCGAATGCGTCGGCTCTATCACGCGCGCCGCGATCACCTCGTCGAGGGACTGGAGCGCCAGCTCGGCGAGGTGCTTTCGGTCGAGGTGCCCTCGGGCGGCATCCAGCTCATCGCGCGCCTCAAGCGCGGTTCGGCCGATCAGGCCGCGGTCAGGCGGCTGGTTGCCGCGGGCGTTGAGACGCGAGCCCTATCCAGCCTGGCACTGGGCCAGCCGCGCGATCACGGCCTGCTGCTCGGCTTCGCCGCCTGGCGCGAGAGCGAGATCAGCGCGGCGGTGCGGACGATGGCGTTGTGCTTCTAGAGCATGATCCGGAAAAGTGTGAAGCGGTTTTCCGAAGAGATCATGCTCAGACGATAAGGCGCTAATCCACGGCCTTGGTCACGATGCGGATCTCCGAGGTCAGCGTCCGGTGCACCGGGCACTTGTCGGCGATCTCCATCAGCTTCTTGCGCTGCTCGGCATCGAGCGCGCCGTCCATCGCGATGTCGCGCTCGATCTGGTCGAGCATGCCGTCGCGCGTTTCGCACTCCGCGCAATCCTTGGCGTAGATTTTTGAATGCTTCAGCGTGACGGTGACGCCATCGAGCGGCAGCGACTTGCGGTCGGCATAAAGGCGCATGGTCATGGACGTGCAGGCGCCGAGGCCAGCCAGAAGGAAGTCATAAGGGCCAGGGCCGGCATCTTCGCCGCCGGCAGCCTTCGGCTCGTCCGCAACGAGATGATGCGGCCCGACGGTGACCAGCTGGTTGAACTTGCTCTTGCGGGTTTCCTGAACCACCACCTTGCGAGGTTCTTCGGCCAGATCCATCACCTTCGCGGGCTTTGCCGTATCGATGTAACGGCTCGCCCAGGCGGTGATCACATCCGCCGCATAGAGCGCGTCTGCGGGCTTGCTCAGGAGATGATCGGCGTGATCGAGCGAGACGAAGCTCTTGGGATGTTTCGCCGCAACGAAGATCTTGGTCGCATTGTCGATGCCGACGGTGTCGTCGACAGGCGAATGCATCACCAGCAGCGCCTTGTGCAGGCCGGTGATGTCCTTCATCAGCTCGTGCTCGACGATGTCGTCGAGGAATTCGCGCTTGATCCGGAACGGGCGGCCCGCGAGCGAGACCTCGACCTCGCCCTGCGCCCGGATGTTGTCGAGATGCTCCTTGAACAGACCGGTGACGTGCGCCGGATCGGACGGCGCTGCGATGGTCGCGACTGCCCTGGCTTCGGGAATTTTTCCGGCTGCCGCGAGGATCGCGGCGCCGCCGAGGCTGTGGCCGATCAGGATCGATGGGGCCTTGTGGACGTTGCGCAGATGATCGGCGGCGCGGACGAGATCGGCGACGTTGGACGAGAAGGTCGAATTGGCGAAATCGCCCTCGCTGGAGCCGAGCCCGGTGAAGTCGAAGCGGAGCACGGCGATGCCCCTGGCGGCGAGTGCGACCGAGATGCGCTTGGCGGCCAGCGTGTCCTTGCCGCAGGTGAAGCAGTGCGCAAACAGCGCGTAAGCTGCGGGCTCGCCGTCTGGCAGCTCCAGCGCGGCTGACAGCTGATGGCCACCTTCGCCGGTGAATTGAAAGCGCTCCGTTGCCATGGGCTCCCCCTCGTTTTGCTCGAACCTAGTCGCCTGAATAGCGCTGCTCGGCCCAGGGGTCGCCGCGGTTATGATAGCCGCGGACTTCCCAGAAACCCGGCGCATCCTCGGTCAGGAATTCGATGGCCTGGAGCCATTTCGCGCTTTTCCAGAAATAGAGATGCGGCACGACCAGCCGCACCGGCCCGCCGTGCTCCTTCGTCAGCGGCTGGCCCGACCAGCTATGGGCGAGCAGGGCATCCTCCGCGGCGAAGTCTTCCAGCGCGAGATTGGTGGTGTAGCCGTCATAAGAGTGCAGCACCACGAAGCGCGCATCGTCGCGCAGCCGGCAGGTCGCGAGCAGATCGCGCGTTGCAAGCCCCTCCCACTGGTTGTCGTAGCGCGACCATGTGGTCACGCAATGGATGTCGGAGGTGAATTGGGCCTGCTTCTGCGCAGCGAATTCGGCAAAGGTCCAGAAAAGCGGATTCTCGATCGCGCCGTAAACATCGAGCCGCCAGCGCTCGCGCGAGACCGGCGGCACGACACCGAGGTCGAGCACCGGCCAATCTTTCGTCAGATGCTGCCCCGGCGGCAGCCGCTGGTCCTCCGGACGCGCGATCTTGCCGGTGAGGAAGCGGCCCTCGCGCGCCCATGTCTGCTTGGTGCGCGTCAGCTTGCTGTCGGAAGGCTCGTTCTCGTTAGCCATGAGCTACTCGTGGCGGTGCATCGCGGAGGCGTGCTTGGTATCGCGCATGGTGGAATAGATGATCAGCGACAGGCAGATGACTCCGGCGAGATAATAGTAGAACCACTCCTCGTGCCCGATGCTCTTGAAGTAGAGCGCAATCGCCGGCGCGGTGCCGCCGAAAATCGACACCGTGATGGCATAGGGCAGGCCGACGCCGAGGGCGCGAACGTTGGTCGGGAACAGCTCGGCCTTCACCACCGCATTGATCGAGGTGTAGCCGGCGACGAACAGCCAGGCGGCGCAGATCAGGATGAAGGCCATGAACGGCGATTTCGTCTCTTTGAGCGTCATCAGCAGCGGCACAGTCGCAAGCGTGCCGGCGACGCCGAAGAAGATCAGCAGCGGCTTGCGCCCGATCCTGTCGGAGATGGCGCCATAGATCGGCTGCAGGATGGTCGCGAAGATCAGTGTTCCGAAGATCACGAAGGTGGTCTGGTCCTCGGTCAGGCCGACCGAGAGCTTGACGAAGGTCTGCATGTAGGTGGTGAAGGTGTAGAACGCTGCGGTGCCGCCGGCGGTGAGGCCGACCACCAGCAGCAGCTCGCGCGGATAGCGCAGCAGATTGGCGATCGAGCCGGTCGGCTTCACCACCTTCTTGGCTTCCTCGAACGCCTCGGTCTCTTGCAGGCTGCGCCGCATCACCGCGGCGAAGATCGCCAGCATCGCGCCGATCGCGAACGGGATACGCCAGCCCCAGGCCTTGAGCTCCTCCGGCGTGAGGAAGACCTTTTGCAGGAGCAGCAGCACGATGATCGCGGTGAGCTGGCCACCGATCAGCGTCACGTATTGAAAGCTTGAGTAAAAGCCGCGGTGCTTGGGATCGGCGACCTCGCTCAGATACGTGGCGCTTGCGCCATATTCACCGCCGAGGCTCAAGCCCTCGATGACGCGGGCGAGCGCCAGGATCACCGGCGCGGCAAAGCCGATCGTGGCATAGGTCGGCGTCAGCGCGATGATCAGCGAGCCGAAGCACATGAAGACGACCGACAAGGTCAGCGAGATGCGCCGGCCGAAATGATCGGCGAGATAGCCGAAGAACCAGCCGCCGAGTGGGCGCATCAGGAAGGTCGCTGCGAACACGACGGCCGCGTTCAGCTGCTGCACGACCGGGTCGTTGCCGGGAAAGAAAGCCGGGGCGAAATAGAGCGCGAACGCCGTATAGGCGTAGAAATCGTACCACTCGACGAGATTGCCGACGGAGCCGATGAAGATCGCCTTGATCCGCCGCTCGGCGTCGGCGATGTCAAAATGTTGGGAGGCCGGTTGGGTTGCTTGCTCAGTCACGTCCGGCCTCTCCGTTGGTCCTGGAAAAGGCCTACATCGCCTTTCCCAGCAAAAATGGCAACTGGCGGGGGCCTCGCACCGTGCCTTGCGACCAGGTCACGGTGCCTGCCGGATCAAGCCGGAAGTCCGGAATCCGCTTCAGCCATTCCTCGAGCGCAACCTGCATCTCCATGCGCGCAAGATTGGAACCGACGCAGCGGTGGATGCCGAGACCGAAGGCGGCATGGCGATTCTCGCGGCGGTCGATCACGACTTTGTCAGCGTCCGGAAACATCTTTGGGTCGCGGTTCGCGGCCGGGAAGGACAGCAGCACCATGTTGCCGGGCTTGACTGGGCAGCCCGAGATCGTGGTCTCCTTGACCACCTCGCGGGCCATCGTCACCGGCGAGTAGGCCCGCAGCAACTCTTCCACGGCGGTCGGGATCAGCCCGGGCTCGGCGATCAACCGCTCGCGATCGGCGGGCGTTTTGGCGAGATGCCAGAGCGAGGAGCCGATCGCGCTCCAGGTGGTGTCGATGCCGGCGATCAGGAGCAGTCGCAGCGAGCCCAGCACGTGGGAATCCTCGAGCGGATTGCCCTCCTCGTCCCTGACGTTCATCAGATAGGATATCAGGTCGTCGGTCGGCTTCCTCTTGCGCTCCTCGATTTGGCCGGCGAAATAGGCGCTCATCTCCTGCACGGCCTGGAGCAGTACGTTCTCGTCCTTGATGCCGAGCTCGAGGATCATGTGGATCCAGTTGATGAAGAGGTCGCTATCGGTCTCGGGAATGCCGAGCATATGCGCGATCGCGCGCACCGGGATGTGCTTGGTGTAGCGCTCCGCCGCATCGATCCGACTTTCGGCGATGAGGCCGTCGATCAGCTCGTTGCAGATGGCGCGCACCCGCGGCTCGAGCTTTTTCATGGCGTCCGGCGTGAAAGGCGGCAGCAGCAGCTGCTTGGCCGGCTTGTGCACGGGCGGATCAGACGTGATCGGCGGGGCGGCGTTCCTGCTGGTGATCTCCGGCCGCACGTCGCGGACAATGATGCGGCGGGAGGAGAAATGCTCGGTGTCGTTGGCGATCTCGCGCACGGCTTCATAGGTCGTCGGCATGTAGCAGCCGAGGAAGCGCTCGGTATGCACGACCGGACTTGCGGCGCGCAGTTTGTCCCAGATCGGAAAGGGGTCGTCGGTCCATTGCGGGTCGGTATGGTCGAAATCATGGACCCAGTCGGTCACGGGCGGATGGGCAGCGGGCTGGCTGAGGTCGGACATCTCCAGGAATCCCTTGGTTCGTGTTCGCTGAAAGCATGCAAGCGGCGGGGCCGCGCTACTCTTCGATCACATCGATTGCGATTTCCGGGCAATTGGATTTGGCAAGCCAGGCCTTGTCTTCGAGGCCCGGCCGGACCGTGCCGTCGCCGGCCTCATGGGCGTTGCCGTATTCGTCGAGCTCGAACAGCTCCGGCGCCAGCGCCTTGCAGCGCGCGTGGCCCTGGCATTTATCGGGATCGACGTGAACCCTCAGTCGCTCTGTCATGGCGGCTTCCTCGGTCGTATGCGCGCGGCCCGACGGGCGGCGCGTTCCTCTTGTCAATCTTGATCGCGGCCTTTGCGGCCTGTTCTAAGTTATATGCTATTACATTCGCGACGGGCTTTCCCTGTCAAGCGCAAACTTATAGGCTTGGCCGCAACATGCGCTCACGACTGGCCCGCAAGCCCGAGAATACCTACCACCATGGCGATCTTCGCGACGCTCTGATCCAAGCCGCGTTGCGTGAAGCGGAGCAGGGCGGCGCCGAGGCGATCAGCATCAAGGCGCTGGCCAAGCAGCTCGGCGTCTCGCAGCCGGCGCCGTACCGGCACTTTGTCGATCGCGAGGCGCTGCTTGCGGCGGCGACGGCAGAAGCGTTTCGGCAGCTCAGTGCGATCCTGCGCGAGGCGATGGCAAGACCGTCAAAGCAATCGAAGCTGTCGCGCCTGGCGCAGGCGACGCTGGATTTCGGCCTCCGCCGGAACGGCATCTACCGATTGATGTTCGCATCCCGCATTGTGTCATGCGCGGCCAAGGGCAGCGAGCTGCACGAGGCGACGCGGGAGACGTTCGGGCTCGTGATCGAAGCGCTGGAAGCGCCTGCCGTCGGCTATTTGCGCGAGCGGCAGGCGCTCAAGATCTGGGCGGCGCTGCACGGCGTGGTCATGCTGGCCGAGCAGGGCCTGTTCACCGGCGAGGCGGCGCACGCGACGCGCGAGGAGCTGGTCGAGGATTTTGTCAGCGAGACGAAGGCCGCGCTCGCGGTCGCGATCAAGGACGCGCGACGCAAGAAGAAGGCCGGCGGTTAGGCTGTCACTTTCAGCAGCCGCATCAGCTTCTCGACCGCGCTGTCGGGCGTCGTCACGACGGGACAGCCGGTGGCCTCCGCGACCAGCGGGGCGGTCGCCGCGATGCTGAACTGCGCCAGCGCAATGACATCGCAATCGCGCAAGTCCCGCGAGGCTTCCGCAATCAGCCGGTCGTGCGTTGCACGATCGCCGCGGTCGAGCGCCGCCAATGCGCCTTCGGCAAGCTTCGGCACGACCTGGACGGAGGCCGGAAACTCCGGCGGCATCGAGGCCAGCGTCGGCCGGAAGGTCGAGAGCAGGCCGATGCGCTTGCCCATCGTCACAGCACGCTCGATCATGGCCTCATTCGGCTTGAGCACCGGCATCGGCGCATGCGCCCGCGCCACCGCCTCGATGCAGGGGCCGAAGGCCGAGCAGGTGAACAGCATCGCATTGGCGCCGGTCGCCGCTGCGTAATCGCCGAGGGCGAGAAAGCGATCGGTCATGGCATCATTGAGCGCACCATCGCGCGCCAGATCCGCCGACAGGCTGTCATCGAGCAGGTTCATCAGCCGCGCGTCCGGCCACGCCTGCGCGAACGCCGCCTCGATCGGGGCGATGGAATGCTTGAGGGCGTGGATCAGGGCGATGCGCATCGGTATCTCTCTCCCTCTCCCCGTTCTTACGGGGAGAGGCGAAGAGTGGTGCTTACTTGAACGGCAGCGCGTACATCAAGCCGCCTTTGCTCCAGAGGCCGTTGAGGCCGCGCTCAAGCTTCAGCGGGCTCGCCTTGCCGACATTGCGCTCGTAGATCTCGCCGTAATTGCCGGTGGCCTTGATCGCGGTGGCCAGCCATTTGTTTTCGAGGCCGAGCCGCGAGCCGAGATCGCCGGAGGCACCCAAAAGGCGCTGGATCGCCGGCGTCTGCGACTTCGCCATCTCGTCGACATTGGCCTGCGTCACGCCGAGCTCCTCGGCCTCGATCAGGCCATAATGCAGCCAGGTGATGATGTCGCTCCAGACTTCGTCGCCGTTGCGGGTGAAGGGGCCGAGCGGCTCCTTGCTGATGGTTTGCGGCAGCACGACGTAGTCGGCCGGATTGGGCGCCGCGGTCGTCACCGCGCCGGCGAGCGCGGAAGCGTCCTGGGTCATGGCATCGCAGCGGCCGCCGAAGAAGGTCTGGTACATGGTGTCGACGCGGTCGAACACCAGCGGCTTCCAGTCGATGCCGTTGGCACGGCCGTAATCGCCGAGCGTCACTTCATGCGTGGTGCCCTGCGCGACGCAGACGGTGGCGCCCTTGAGGTCCTTCAGCTCCTTCACGCCGAGGTCCTTCTTCACCACAAAACCCTGGCCGTCGTAGAAGTTGATCGGGCCCTGGCGCAAGCCGAGCGTCACGCCGCGCAGATATGTCTGGGTCGAGTTGCGGTAGAGCACGTCGATTTCGCCCGACTGCAGCGCGGTGAAACGGTTCTGCGCCGTCAGCGCGACGTAGCGCACCTTGTTGGGATCACCGAGCACGCCGGCCGCGAGCGCCCGGCAATAGTCGACGTCGAGACCTTTGTAATTGCCTTGCGAGTCCGGCGCCGAGAAGCCGGCAAAGCCGGCGCTGACGCCGCATATCAACGTACCGCGGCTCTTCACCGTGTCGAGCGTCGCCGCCGACGCGACCACCGTCGATGCTGCGAGCACGCCCGCTGCGATAACCACTTTCCTCATCATGCACGTCTCCCCTCAGTGATTGACACTACGCAACACGTTGTCGACGGCCGTGCCGAGCTTGTCGACGATCTGATCGATCTCCTCGGCGGAGGCGATATAGGGCGGCGCCAGCAGCACGTGGTCGCCGCGGACGCCGTCCGCGGTGCCGCCGCCGGGATAGCAGCCGAGCCCCCCAGCGAACGCTTCCGCCTTGATCTTCTGGTTCAGCTTCAGCGCCGGATCGAACGAGGTGCGGCTGGCGCGATCGGCGACGAGCTCGATCGCCCAGAACAGGCCGCGTCCCCTGATGTCGCCGACATGGCGGTGATTGCCGAAGCGCTCGGTCAGCCGCTGCTCGAGCTGCCTGCCGCGTTCCTTGACGCGGTCGAGCAGGCGGTCCTCGCGGATCACATTCTGCACCGCAAGCGCGGCCGCGCAGGCGAGGGGATGCGCCAGATAAGTATGGCCGTGCTGGAACGCACCGGAGCCTGCACGGATGGTGTCGATGATCTCTCTGCTCGCGAGCATCGCGCCGATCGGCTGGTAGCCGCCGCCGAGCCCCTTTGCGATCGCCTGGATGTCGGGCGCAATGCCTTCCTGCTCCCAGGCATGGGTGGTGCCGGTGCGGCCCATGCCGCTCATGACCTCGTCGAGGATGAGCAGCGCGCCATGCCGGTCGCAGATCTCGCGCACCGCCTTGAAGTAGCCGTCCGGCGCGGTCACGGCACCGGCAGTGGCGCCGACGACCGGTTCGGCAAGGAACGCTGCGATGGTATCGGGACCGAGCCGCTGAAACTCGGCCTCGAGCTCGGCGGCCAGCCGCGCCACGAATTGCGCATCGGATTCACCCTCGTGCTTCTCATGATAGGCGAAAGCCGGCGTCACGTGACTGAACGCAGCCGAGAGCAGCGGCGCATACGGCGCGCGCCGCCAGGCATTGCCGCCGGCGGCCAACGCGCCCAGCGTGTTGCCGTGGTAGCTCTGCCGCCGCGCGATGAAATGCTGCCGCTGTGGCTCGCCGCGCTCGATGAAATATTGCCGCGCCAGCTTGATGCTGGCTTCGATCGCCTCCGACCCGCCGCTGACGAAATAGGCGTAGGCGAGGCCTCCGGGCTCGTGCCCGACCAGCCGCTCGGCCAGCGCCTCGGCCGGCTCGGATGAGAAGAACGCCGTGTGTGCATAGGCCAGCGTCGAAGCCTGCTTCGCGATCGCCGCGATCACGCGCGGATGCTGGTGTCCGAGGCAGGAGACCGCCGCGCCGCCGGAGGCATCGATCATCCACCGCCCGTCCTCGGCGAAGAGATAGACGCCTTCGCCGCCGATCGCCTTCGGCGGCGTTTCGCGGAGCGAGCGGTGCAGCACGCGGCTGGTGCGAGCGGCCATGGGTCAACCTTTCTCTGAGACGTAGGTCGAGGCCGCGGCGAGCCGCGCCTCGGTATGTTCCAGGCGCTTCTTCGCGGCCACGCCGCCGAGCGAGAACGTCACCGCGGCGAGCGACTGCGCGATCGCGATGGCGCCGGTGAGACTGGGAAAGAAGCCGGGGGAGGAGGCCGCCTCATACAGCAGCACGTGGTCGGCGCCTTCGGCCATGGGGGCTGCGAGGCTGTCGGCGATGGCGATCAGCGTCGCGCCGGCGCGATAGGCGGCCTGTGCGACGCGAACGCTCGCATGGGTGTAGGGCAGGAAGCCGATGACGATCACGGCTTCGCCGGGACGAAAGGCGCCGAGGTCGAGATCGTCAGGGCCGGATGCGCCGACAAGCTGCACCTGTTCAGGGCGGAACAGTCTGAGCTCGTAGTTCAAGAGCTCCGCGACGCTGCGGCAGCTGCGATAGCCGGCGATCCAGATTCGCTTGGCGTCGTGGAGCGCCCGGGCCGCCTGCGCGATCGGCTGGGCCTGGATCCGCGAAAGACCGGCGGCCTCGGCCGCGAGCTTGTCGATGACGAGGGCGATGTCAGCATTGGGGCCGTGGCGGCGGCTCCTGGCGCGGCCGGAGAAGGGCGAGGTCTGCGACGGCCGCCGCGCTTCCGTCAGCGCCGCGCGCAACTCGTCCCAGCCGGAATAGCCGATCGCCTTGGCAAGCCGGGTGAAAGCGGCGGGATCGGCGCCGGCTTCCGCCGCGAGATCGCGCATCGAACGGGTGGTGGCGTCGTAGTCATTGGCGGCGACGAAGCGGCCGACCTCCTGCAAGCGCAGGGGGAGCGATGGCAATGCGATGCGCAGTTCGCTCAGCGGCGAGGATTTCGCGGGCTCGGCCATGAAACATTTGTTGCATGAATTCGAGATTGGTGCAACAGTTGACGTGCGCCGCCGGAAATCATTGCTCTTGAGAAGGATTTTTGTGCTGTGACATCGGACACGCCGAGACCGCCGCCGCGCCGCCGCTTGTTCGGTGCTTGGGGCCCCCGCGAGCTGAAAGGCCTGTTCTGGCAGGTGCTGGTGGTCGGCATCGCTGTCGCGGTCATCGCCTTCCTCTGGTCCAATACCGTCACCAATCTCACGGCCCGCCGCATCACGACCGGCTTTGCCTTCCTCGGCCGCGAGGCCGGCATGCCCATTGCCGACAGCCTGCTCGCCTACAATCCAAGAGACAGTTACCTCTGGGCCTTCGTCGTCGGCATCGCCAACACCTTGCGCGTCGCCGTGATCGGCATCGTGCTCGCGACTGTCCTGGGCACGCTGATCGGCATCTCGCGGTTATCGACGAACTGGTTGTTGTCGCGGCTCGCCGCCGTCTACGTCGAAACGCTGCGCGACATCCCGTTGCTGCTCCAACTGCTGTTCTGGTACGTGCTGATGCAGGCGCTGCCGGCCGCGCGGGCGGCGTGGCGGCCGGTCGAAGGCGTGTTCCTGTCCAATCGCGGCCTGATCCTGCCGGCGATCCCGATCGCAGCGCCGCAGCTCTGGGTGCTCGGCACGGCCGCGCTCGGGCTTGTCGTGTTTTATGTCATCCGGCGACGGTTGATCGCGGAGCAGATGCGCGACGGCAGGCCGCGGCCGGCCTGGCCCTTCGCGCTTGGTCTCGTCTTTGCACTGCCGGCGGCAGTCTCGCTTTTGCTTGGCGTGTCCTGGACAATCGAATGGCCGGAGCTGCATGGCTTCAATTTCGTCGGCGGGCTGACGCTCGCGCCGGAATATTTTGCGCTGCTGATTGCGCTCGTCACCTACACCTCGGCCTTCATCGCCGAGATCGTGCGCAGCGGCATCCAGTCGGTGCCGCGCGGGCAGTGGGACGCCGCCAATGCGCTCGGCCTCCGCCGCAGCTTCATGCTGCGCCAGATCATCCTGCCGCAGGCGCTGCGCGTCATCGTGCCGCCGATGACGAGCCAGTATCTCAATCTGACCAAGAACTCGTCGCTCGCGGTCGCGATCGGCTACCAGGACGTGGTCTCGGTCGCCAACACCACGCTGAACCAGACCGGACAGGCGATCGAAGCGATCGCGCTGATCATGGCGGTGTTCCTGACCATTAGCCTGTCCATCAGCTTCTTCATGAACTGGTACAACGCGCGCATCGCGCTGGTGGAGCGCTGAGCATGACGGCGATCACCGACATCCCCGATGCACCACGCACAGCACGGCGCCCGCAAGGCGGCAATCCCGTGTTGCGCTGGCTGCGCACCAATTTGTTCTCGTCGATCCCGAACGGCATCCTCACGGTCGTGCTGCTGGCGCTGCTCGCCAAGGGCATCTTCAGCTTCGTGCAATGGGGTATCGCCAATGCTGTCTGGATCACGCCGGCGAGCGATTCCAGCGCCTGCCGCGCGGCGCGCGGCGTCGGCGCCTGCTGGGCGATCATCCCCGAAAAGTACCGATTCATCCTGTTCGGCACCTATCCGTTCGACGAGCAGTGGCGCCCGGCGCTGTCGGTCGTGCTGTTCATTGCGCTGTTCTATCTCTCGACCCGCCGCGCGCTGTGGCGGCGGGAGCTGGCCTATCTCTGGATTGGCGCGCTGGCGCTGATCAGCGTGCTGATGTGGGGCGGCGTATTCGGGCTCTCGTTCGTCTCGCAGGACCGCTGGGGCGGGTTGCCGGTGACGTTGATCCTAGCGACCTTTGGATTGGCATTCGGCTTCCCGCTCGGCATCCTCGTGGCGCTCGGCCGACGTTCAAAACTGCCGGCGATCCGCTCGCTCAGCGTGCTCTATGTCGAGCTGATCCGCGGCGTGCCGCTGGTCAGCCTCTTGTTCATGGCGAGCGTGATGTTTCCGCTGTTCATGCCGGCGGGGTTCAACATCGACAAGCTGCTGCGCGCGCAGATCGCGATCATCCTGTTCGCGGGCGCCTATCTTGCCGAAGTCATCCGCGGCGGCCTCCAGGCCGTGCCACGCGGGCAATCCGAGGCGGCCGACGCGCTGGGGCTGTCCTACTGGCGCAAGCACCGGCTCATCATCCTGCCGCAGGCGATCCGCCACGTGATCCCTCCGCTGGTCAACACCTTCATCGCCTTCTTCAAGGACACCAGCCTTGTGCTGATCATCGGCATCTTCGACCTCTTGACGACTGCGAAGACGGCGATCATCGATCCCGCATGGCAGCAGTTCTCGGTCGAAGTCTACATCTTCGTCGCCGCGATCTACTTCGTGTTCTGTTTCGCGATGTCCCGCTACAGCCGCAGCCTGGAAGCGACGCGCGAGCGGTGATCCCCTTGCGTGTCCCGGCTCTGCGGTGCAGCGCGATAGCGCTGCACCGCAGAGCCGGGACCCAGGGATGCACGGGAAGTCGTGGAGACGTGGGCCCCGGCTCTGCAGCGCACCGCCGAAGGGGCGCTGCGCTGCGTCCGGGCCACGCAAGAGGTTACTTCGTCACCTTCGGATCGATCGGTGTCGTCCCGCGCAGCCCCAGAATATCCTCCAGCACCTTTGCACCCGCGATCACCTGCGCATCCGCGCGCGGGGCGCCGACGACCTGCACGCCCACCGGCAGCCCGGAAGCCGTGAAGCCGCAGGGCAGTGACAGCGACGGGCAGCAGGCAAGCGTGATCGCGTAGACGATGCCGAGCCATTCGACGTAGTTCTCGAATTTCCTGCCGGCGCATTGGGCGACATAGCGATGCTCAATCGGGAAGGGCGGCACGATCGTGGTCGGCGTCAGTAGCAGATCGTAGGTCTTGAAGAAGTCGATGGCGCGCGCGGTCATGCCGACGCGCTGCGTCTCGGCGCGCGCGAGCTGCTCGACGGTCAGCTTGAGGCCTTCCTCGATGTTCCAGATCACCTCGGGCTTGAGCAGATCGCGCCTGGTGCGCAGCAGATGGGCCTTGGTGATCGCGAAGTCGAAGGCACGCAGCACGTGGAAGCATTCATGTGCCTCGCGCCAGTCTGGATGCGCCTCCTCAACGATCGCGCCGGCTTCCGCGAAGCGCCCCGCCGCCTTGCGCGTGATCGCTTTCACCTCCGGGTCCACCGGCGTGATGCCGAGATCAGGGGAATAGGCGATGCGCTTCGGCTTCTTGCCGGATTGCGCCGCCGACAGGAAAGAGGTCAGAGGTGCCGGCAGCGACAGCGGGTCGGCGGCATAGTCGCCGCTCATGGCATCCAGCAGCAGCGCGAGATCCTCGACGTTGCGCGCCATCGGGCCGACCACGCCGAGATTGCGATCGATCGCCGATTTCGGGGTATGCGCGACGCGGCCGATGCTCGGGCGCATGCCGACGACGCCGCAGAACGCCGCAGGGCTGCGCAAGCTGCCGCCCATGTCGGAGCCCTGGGCGAGCCAGGCCATGCCGGTGGCGAGCGCGACGGCGGCGCCGCCCGAGGAGCCCGCGGCCGACTTCGACGTATCCCAGGGATTGAGCGTTGCGCCGAACACCTCATTGAAGGTGTTGGCGCCGGCGCCGAATTCCGGCGTGTTGGACTTGGCGTAGACGACCGCGCCATTGCCTTCGAGATTCTCGACCATGAGGTCGGACGTTGCGGGGATGTTGTCCCTGAAGATCGGCGAGCCCTGGGTGTTCAGGACACCCGCAACATCGGTCAGGTCCTTGATCGGCACCGGCAGGCCCGCGAGCAGGCCGCGCGCGCCGGCCGGCTTCAGCATCAGCGCCTTGGCATTGTCGCGCGCGCGATCGAAGCACAGCGTCGGCAGCGCGTTGACCTTGCCGTCGATCTCCTCGACGCGCTTCTGCACCACATCCAGCAGTTCGAGCGGCGAGACGTCGCCCGAGCGCAGCTTGTCCACGACGGTGCAGGCGGTTTCGCGGATCAGGTCTTGAGACAATTATTTCACTCCTAGCTCACTGTTGCTTTGCAATAACGAACCTAACCCCACCCAGCGCTGATGCCGCCATCCACCGTGTAGATCACGCCGGACGTATAGCCGGCGCGATCCGACGCAAGGAATGCCATGAGGTCGCCGATCTCGCGCGCATGCGCGGGCCGGCCGAGCGGCAGGCCTTTCTGGAATTCCTTGTAGCGGTTCTCGTCGCCGAACTGATGTTTTGCCCGCGTCTTCAGCAGCGTGACGTGACGGTCGGTACCAACAGGGCCGGGATTGATACCGACGACGCGGATGTTGTCGGCGAGGCTTTTTCCTCCGAGCGCGCGGGTGAAGGCCATCAGCGCGGCATTGCCGGCACTGCCGCAGATGTAATTGGCGTCGAATTTCTCCCCGGCCGCGCCGATATCGTTGACGATGACGCCGCCGCCCCTGGCCTTCATCTGCGCGTAAATCTGCCGCGTGAGGTTGATGTAGCCGAACACTTTCAATTCCCAGGCGTGGCGCCAGGTCGCCTCGTCGATCTTGTCGATCGAGCCGCCGGGGATATCGCCGGCATTGTTGACGAGCACGTCGATGTCGGCGGCCTCCCTGGCGAGCCGCGCGACGTCTTCAGCCTTGCGCAAATCCACGATGCTCGTCGCAGCATCGATCTGATACGCGGAGCGCAGGCGGTCCGCCAGCGCCTTGAGCTGGTCGCCGCTGCGGGCAGCGAGCAACAGATGCGCGCCTTCTTCAGCGAAGGCCTCGGCAGCGGCGGCGCCAATGCCCTTGGACGCGCCCGTGATCAGGACGCGCTTGCCACGCAGATGCAGATCCATGAGAGATACTCGCGGGATAGAAACTGGATGAAATCAGTAGGCGCTTGGTCGCGCCATGGTCAACATTGCAGTGCAGCGTTGCACTGCCGCCTCGTTTGGTCCATTGCAGTGCGGTCAAAAAGGCGGCGGCTGCCGGACCAACCAAGGACGTTCTCGATGAGCAAGAAACAATACCGGATCGCAGTCATTCCCGGCGACGGCATCGGCAAGGAAGTGATGCCCGAGGGCCTGCGCGTTTTGGAGGCCGCGGCCAAGAAGCACGGCGTGTCCCTGCATTTCGACCATTTCGACTTCTCGTCTTACGACTATTACGAGAAGCACGGCCAGATGATGCCGGATGACTGGAAAGAGAAGATCGGCAAGCACGATGCGATCTATTTCGGCGCGGTCGGCTGGCCGGCCAAGATCCCGGATCACGTCTCGCTGTGGGGCTCGCTGATCAAGTTTCGCCGCGAATTCGACCAGTATGTGAATTTGCGTCCGGTGCGGCTGATGCCCGGCGTGCCGTCGCCGCTGGCGAACCGCAAGCCCGGCGACATCGATTTCTGGGTGGTGCGCGAGAACACCGAAGGCGAATATTCCTCCGTCGGCGGCCGCATGTTCCCGGACACCGACCGTGAATTCGTCACGCAGCAGACGGTGATGACCCGCATCGGCGTCGACCGCATCCTGAAGTTCGCCTTCGAGCTCGCGCAGTCGCGGCCAAAGAAGCACCTGACCTCGGCCACCAAGTCGAACGGCATCTCCATCACCATGCCCTATTGGGACGAGCGCGTGGAGGCGATGGCGAAGAAGTTCCCGGGCGTGAAGTGGGACAAGTACCACATCGACATTCTCACCGCGAACTTCGTGCTGCATCCGGACTGGTTCGACGTGGTGGTCGGCTCCAATTTGTTCGGTGACATCCTGTCGGACCTCGGCCCCGCCTGCACCGGCACCATCGGCATCGCGCCGTCAGGCAACATCAATCCCGAGGGCGATTTCCCCTCGGTGTTCGAGCCGGTGCATGGCTCGGCGCCCGATATCGCGGGGCAGGGCATCGCCAATCCGATCGGCATGATCTGGTCGGGCGCGATGATGCTCGAGCATCTCGGCGAGAAGGTCGCCGGCAAGTCGATCGTCGAGGCGATCGAACGCACGCTGGCCGAGCGCACGCTGCGGACGAAGGACCTCGGCGGCAATGCCGACACCACCGCCTGCGGTAAGGCGGTTGCCGAGATGGTGGATTAGCGGGGACTCGCGAGAGCTAGGCTCCGCCATCGCGTTCCGGATCGGCGCTCCGCTCTAGACAACGCTCCGCGTTGTCCGGAGCTGCGCTGGTCCGGGACGACAGCGGTTGTGATTACCTACCCTGCGATCTTCTCGATCGCCGCGTGATCCAGCCCGAACTTCTTTCCGGCCTCAAGAATCTCCTGCCAGGTGGTCGGATCGACCGGAATGCCTTCGGCGAGCCGCGTCTTCTTGGTCTCACGCTCGGGCTCGCCGGCGATCCTGACCTTGTCGACGCCGGGAGCCGGCGGCGAGCCGGTGTGCCAGGCGACGAAATCCTCGACCTCGCGCGCGAGGTTTTCGCCGGTGCCGAGCTTGTCCGGGTCGATGATGATCGAGAGCATGCCGTTGAGGACGTTGTACTTGCCGTCGGACGGACCCTTGACCACCTGCCCGCCGGAGAGCGCGCCGCCGAGGATTTCGCACACCAGCGCGAGCCCCGAACCCTTGTGTTCGCCGAACGGCAGGATCGCGCCATACGGCGGGATCACGGTGTAGCGCGGATTGACCGTCGGCTTGCCTTCATTGTCGATGATGGTGCCGGGCTCGAGTTCGACGCCCTTGTTGTGGGCGACGCGGGTCTTGCCTTGCGCGATCCTGCTGGTGGCGAAATCGAGCACGATCGGGTCCTTGGCCCTGCGGGGAATACCGACACAGAACGGGTTGGTGCCGTGGCGCGCATCGCTGCCGCCCCAGGGCGCCACGATCGGGCGCGAGATCACGTTGACGAAGTGGATCGAGACCAGCCCGTGGTCGATGCACTGCTCGGCCCAGTGGCCGATGCGGCCGATATGGTGCGAGTTGGAGAGGCCGACGAGGCAGACGCCGTTGCGCTTGGCGCGCTCGGCCGCCAGCTCCATCGCTTCATGGCCGATCACCTGGCCGTAGCCGGTGAGGCCGTCGAGGGTGAGAAGCGGACCGGTGTCGCGCACGATCTTGACGTGCTGGTTCAGAGCGAGGCCGCCATTGGTGACGCTCTGGACGTAGCGCGGGATCATGCCGACGCCATGGGAGTCATGTCCCCTGAGATTGGCCTCGACGAGATTAGTGGACACAAGCTCGGCTTCGCGGTCCGAGGAGCCGCCGGCCTTGACGATAGCGCGGATGGCGTTGGTGAGCGGCTCTGCCTTGATGGTGCGATAGTCGGCCATTGTTGTTGCTCTTATCCTTTCACGATCCGGCGGCAATGGACCCACGCCGCTTCAATCAGGTTCTCGCTCGCCTCCGGCGTCCGGAACGCCGAATGCGCCGACAGCGTCACGTTCGGAATCTTCGTCAGCGGATGGTCCGCCGGCAGCGGCTCGATGTTGAAGACGTCGAGGCCGGCGTGACGAATGTGGCCCGACTTCAGCGCGTCGATCATCGCGGCTTCGTCCACGATCGCGCCGCGCGCGGTGTTGATGAGGATGACGCCCGGTTTCATTTTCGCGATCCTCTCTCGCGTGATCATGCCGCGCGTCTCGTCGTTGAGCAGCAGATGCAGCGACACGACATCGCTCCGCGCCAGCAACGTATCGAGATCCGTGAACTCGACGCCCGGATGCTTCTTCGGCGAACGGTTCCAGGCGATCACCTTCATGCCGCTGCCGGTGGCAATGCGTGCGACTTCAGCTGCGATGCCGCCGAAGCCGACCAGGCCGAGCGTCTTGCCGGTCAGCTGCATGCCGTCCTCGCGCAGCCAGTTGCCGGCGCGCATCTCGCGGTCCATCATCGCGATAACACGGGCCGAGGCCCACATCAGGGCGATCGCGGACTCTGCGACAGCCGTGTCGCCATAGCCCTTGATCAGATGCACGGCGATGCCGAGCTCGGCGAGCTCCTCCGGGTTCATGTAGCTGCGCGCGCCGGTGCCGAGGAACACGACGTGTTTCAGCCCTGTGCACCTCTTCGCGATTTCGGTCGGCAATGCGGTGTGATCGACGATGGCGATCTCGGCGCCGTCGAGGACTTCAGGATATTGCTCGGGCTTGATGTCCGGGTCCCGGTTGATCCGCACCTTGGGATCGTCAAGCTGCTCCAGCCGCTCCATGATCACGGCGAGGGCTTCGCTGGCGTCGACGAAAACTCCGCGCATGGCTCTCTCCGGTCAGGACGCGACGCCGGCGATCGCCAGCACGGTATGCATGAGCACGTTGGTGCCGGCGGCGCAATCGGGCTGCGTGGCATCCTCCAGCTCGTTATGGCTGATGCCGTCCTTGCACGGCACGAACACCATGGCCGCCGGCATGACGGTGTTGAGGTTGCAGGCATCGTGACCGGCGCCGGAGGTGATGCGGCGGGAGGAATAGCCGAGCGTCTTGGCCGCATTCTCGACGGCTGCGACCAGCTTGGGATCGAAATGCGTCGGCGGCTTGCGCCAGACCAGGTCGATCTTGACCTCGACCTTGCGGCGCGCGGCGATTTCGGCAATCGCCGCGCGCAGATCGCGGTCGAGCGCATCCATGATCGCGCCATCGGCGCTGCGGCAGTCCATGGTGAAGGCGATCTCGCCGGGGATGACGTTGCGTGAGGGATTTGCGATCACGGCCTCACCGATGGTGCCGACCGCGTTCGGCCCATGCTTCTTCGCGATGGTCTCCATCGCCAGCACGATCTCCGAGAGCGTCGCCAGCGCATCGCGCCGCAGCGGCATCGGCGTCGAACCCGCGTGGCTCTCGAAGCCGGAGATCTTGCCGTCGTACCAGAGTACGCCCTGGCCGGAATCGACTACGCCGATAGTCTTGCCTTCGGCTTCCAAAATCGGGCCTTGCTCGATGTGCAACTCGATGAAGCAGCCGAGCTTCTGAAAGCCGACCGGGTTGTCGCCGCGATAGCCGATGCTGTCGAGCGCCTGGCCGACGGTGCTGCCATCGATATCCTTGCGCGATAGAATGTCATCGGTGGTGAAATCGCCGACGTAAGCAGCCGACGCCATCATCGCCGGCGCGAAGCGGGAGCCTTCCTCGTTGGTCCAGTTGACGACGCAGATCGGCGCCTCGGTCTCGATGCCGGCATCGTTCAGCGTGCGGATCACTTCCAATGCGCCGAGCGTCCCCAGGATGCCATCATACTTGCCGCCGGTCGGCTGGGTGTCGAGATGCGAGCCGATGCCGACGGGCAGCTTCGACATGTCGCGCCCCTTGCGCAGACCGAACTGCGAGCCGAGCGCATCGACATGCACTTCGAGCCCGGCATCTTCGCACGCCTTGCGGAACCAGTCGCGCACCTGCTTGTCTTCTTTGCTCAGCGTCAGCCGCCGCACGCCGCCCTTGGCCGTCGCGCCGAATTGCGCGGTCTCGTGGATCGAGCCCCAGAGGCGGGCGGAATCGATTTGCAGATTGGTGGCGGCTCGGCTCATGCGGTCGTTCTCTCTTTTTGTCCGGCGCCTTTTTCAATGACGCGCCAGCGCGGGCGCGTCAACCGCGAGGCTGCTCTGCGCAATCTGACATGCAAGCTCGGCGACGCGCTGCACGGCGACAACGTCGGGCGAGGCGAGCCAGCTTGCCGTAAACGTCAGCGGCGCGATCTCCAGATCGGTGTCGAGCAACTGCAGCCGACCGTCGGCGAGTTCGTTCTCGACGATGGCGTCGGGAATCACGGCGACGCCGAGGCCTTCCACCGCCATGTGGATCACGGTGGCGAGCGAGGCAGAGGCGTGGAGGCGGATCGGCGGCAAGTCGGGCCGGTCGAACACCTCGCGCACGACCTCATAGGGTCTGGTCTTGCGCGGAAAGGTGATGATCGGAAACCGCGCGAGATCGGCGGGTGTCACCGGGCCATCGCCGAGCCCGAGTGACGGGCTTGCGAGAAAGCCGATCGGGTAATCGGCGAGCACGCGATTGTGCACGCCCGAGGCTGACAGCGGCCCGACCACGAAGGCAAGCTCGATCTCCTGTGCGAGCAGGCGCGCGGCGAGGTTCGGCGTGATGTCGACCTCGATCTCCAGCGACAGGTTCGGATAGACCTCGTTCATGCTCTTCACGAGGCGCGGCAGCCAGGTGTGCACGATGGTCTCGGCGACGCCGAGCCGCATCACGCCGCGCATCGCAGAACGATCGCCGATCTCGGCTATCATCGCAGCGCGCAGGCCGATCAGCTTCTCGGCATAGACCATCATCTGCCGGCCGCTCGGGGTGGGAGACGCCACGCGATGATCGCGGTTCAGGAGCTTGATGCCCATTTCGCGTTCGAGCAGGGCGATGCGCTGAGAGATCGCCGGCTGGGTCGTATTGAGCCGAGCGGCGGCGCCACGGAAGCTGCCGAGCTTCACAACCCAGAGGAAGGTTTCGATCGATCTGAAGTCCAGCATCGGAGGGATTCTCCTGATCGATAAAACAATTTTATCGATAGCGATTAGAAAGGACGATTAGACTTTATAGTATGCTTGATGTTGGCTAGGATTGTCGAGTTCATAGGCAGGTCAACCACATGACTGTTTTGTTGGCAGTGCAGCAAACTGAAACACCCGACATGCTTCCGAGCCGCCAGGCGCGGCTCGCCTATCGCGGCGGCCAGATCGGCTCTACCGCGGGGGTCGCCCCCGGCTTCGTCCAGGGCAATCTGGCGATCCTGCCGGCGGAATACGCCAGTGCATTTCACCGCTTCTGTCAGCTCAATCCGAAGCCGTGCCCGATCATCGGCATGTCCGATGTCGGCAGTCCGCACATCCCTTCGCTCGGCGCCGACCTCGACATCCGCACCGACGTGCCGCGCTACCGCGTCTGGCGCGACGGCGAAGTCGTCGACGAGCCGACCGATGTGACCAAGTATTGGCGCGACGATCTCGTCACCTTCGTCCTCGGCTGCTCATTTTCGTTCGAAGAGGCGCTGCTCGACGAGGGCATGCCGATCCGTCACATCGAGCAGAACGTGCGCGTGCCGATGTACCGCACCAACATCGCCTGCGGCGAGGCCGGCCCGTTCGCCGGTCCCATGGTGGTGTCGATGCGCCCGTTCAAGCCGGCCGATGCCATCCGCGCGGTGCAGATCACCTCGCGCTATCCCGCCGTGCACGGTGCGCCCGTGCATCTCGGCCATCCGCATCTGATCGGCATCAAGGACATCGCCAAGCCCGACTATGGCGATCCCGTGCCCGTTGCCGATGACGAGATCCCGGTGTTCTGGGCCTGCGGCGTCACGCCGCAATCGGTGATCAACGCCGCCAAGCTCCCGTTCGCGATCACGCATTCGCCCGGCCTGATGCTGGTGACGGATCTGAAGAACAGAAACATGGCCGTGATTTAGGAGGCAGCGTTTGCTGCTTCTTCGGGCTTTACGCTAGCCGCCAATCGCTTCATTCGATCAATTGAAATTCGTAACAGGGGACTTTGCCATGACGATCTCTCGCCGCGGCGTGCTGCTGGGTGCCACCGCTACTGCTGCACTGGTGCCGCTTGCTGCACGTGCCCAGACCTCGGAAGTCGTGATCGGCGTGATCTACCCGTTCTCCGGCGGCAGCGCGCAGCAAGGCGTCGACGCGCAGAAAGCCTATGAGACCGCGCTCGAGGTCATCAACAAGGACACCGATTTCGACCTGCCGCTGGCCAAGGGCGAAGGCCTGCCGGGCCTCGGCGGCGCCAAGATCCGCCTCGTCTTCGCCGACCACCAGGCCGATCCGCAGAAGGGCCGTGCCGAGGCCGAGCGCCTGATCACGCAGGAGAAGGTCTCCGCCATCATCGGCACCTATCAGAGCGCGGTGGCGGTCACCGTCAGCCAGATCTGCGAACGCTACCAGATCCCGTTCGTCTCCGCCGACAATTCCTCGCCGAGCCTGCACCGCCGCGGCCTCAAATATTACTTCCGCGCCGCCCCGCATGACGAGATGTACTCGGCCGCGATGTTCGACTTCTTCGATGCCATGAAGAAGAAGGGCACCAAGATCGAGACGCTGTCGCTGTTCCACGAAGACACCATCTTCGGTACCGACTCCGGCAACGCCCAGGCCAAGATCGCCGGCGAGCGCGGCTACAAGATCGTCACCGACATCAAGTACCGCGCCAACTCGCCCTCGCTCTCGGCCGAAGTGCAGCAGCTCAAGACCGCCAATGCCGACGTGCTGATGCCCTCGAGCTACACCACCGACGGCATCCTCCTGGTCAAGACCATGGCCGAGCTCGGCTACAAGCCGAATGCGATCGTGGCGCAGGACGCCGGCTTCTCCGAGAAGGCGCTCTACGACGCCGTCGGCGACAAGCTCGAAGGCGTGATCTCGCGCGGCACCTTCTCGCTCGATCTCGCGCAGAAGCGCCCGATGGTCGGCAAGATCAACGAGATGTTCAAGGCGCGCTCGGGCAAGGACTTCAACGACCTCACCTCGCGCCAGTTCATGGGCCTGATCATCCTCGCCGACGCCATCAACCGTGCCAAGTCGGCCGACGGCGAGAAGATACGCGACGCGCTGGCGGCCACCGACATCCCGGGCGAGCAGACCATCATGCCCTGGAAGCGCGTCAAGTTCGACGAGATGGGCCAGAACAACGACGCCGACCCGGTGCTGCTGCAATATATCGGCGGCAAGTTCGTCACCATCTTCCCGCCGCAGGCCGCGATCGCGGAAGCGACCTGGCCGATGAAGTAAGATTGGGAAAGCGGGAGCTCACGTAGCTCCCGCCCTCATCCTGAGGAGCGGGCGCAGCCCGCGTCTCGAAGGACGAGGGCTGGGCCATCCTTCGAGACGCGTGCTCGTGTGCGCTCCTCAGGATGAGGATCTATTTCGGGGGACGACTTTTGACAGCCCAAGCCATTATCCAGAGTCTCGCCAGCGGCCTGCTCATGGGCCTGCTCTACGGATTGATCGCGGTCGGCCTCGCGCTGATCTTCGGCCTGATGGACGTCGTGAACTTCGCCCATGGCGAGTTCCTGATGATCGCGATGTATGTGAGCTTCTTCCTGTTCACATTCTTCGCGATCGATCCGTTGCTGTCGGCGCCGCTGGTCGCCGCCGCGCTGTTCGTATTCGGAGCGGTGGTCTACTTGCTGATCGTCCGCTTCGCCATGCGGGCCAAGGCCAATGCCGGGATGGTGCAGATCTTCTCCACCTTCGGCCTCGCCATCGTGATGCGCGGCCTCGCGCAGTTCTTGTTCACTCCGGACTATCGCAGCATCCCGCACTCCTGGGCCGGCGGCAAGACCATCTCGGTCGCCGGCATCTTCCTGCCGGAGCCGCAGCTGATCGGCGCGCTGGTCGCGATCGCGGCCTTCGCCGGTCTCTATGTCTTCATCCACCGCACCGACTTCGGCCGCGCGCTGGAAGCGACCCGTGAAGATCCAGGTGCGGTGGCGCTGGTCGGCATCGACAAGAACCGCGTGTTCGCGCTCGGCTGGGGCCTTGGTGCCGCGCTGGTCGGCCTTGCCGGCGCGATCATGGCGGTGTTCTTCTACATCTATCCCGACGTGGGCGCCTCCTTTGCCCTGATCGCCTACGTCACGGTCGCACTCGGCGGCTTCGGCAGCGTGTTCGGCGCCTTCGCTGGCGGCATCGTCGTCGGCCTCGTCGAAGCCACGACCGCCCTGGTGCTGCCGCCCTCGTTGAAGTCGGTCGGCATCTACGCGGTCTATCTGCTCGTGGTCTTCATCCGGCCGCGCGGCCTGTTCGGACAGATGTGATGGACAAGAATTTTGCCGCGCGGCGCCGCCGCGACCTCATCATCGCCGCAGTGCTGGCCGGGCTCGCCGCACTCGCACCTCTGGTCGTGAAGGACGTCTACGTCCAGAACATCCTGATCCTGACCCTGATGTATGCGGCGCTCTCCCAGAGCTGGAACATTCTGTCCGGCTATTGCGGACAGATCTCGCTGGGACACGCGCTCTATTTCGGCATCGGGGCCTACGCGACCGAATTACTGTTCACCAAGTTCGGCGTGCTGCCATGGTTCGGCATGCTCGCCGGCGGCGTGATCGCGGCTGTCATCGCGATGGGGCTGGGCTATCCCTTCTTCCGGCTGCGCGGCCATTACTTCGTGATTGCGACCATCGTCATTGCCGAAATAGGTCTGCTCCTGTTCCAGAATTGGGAATGGGCGGGGGCCGCGATGGGAATCACCATTCCGGTGCGCGGCGACAGCTGGCTGAAATTCCAGTTCATGCGCAGCAAGCTGCCATACTTCTATTTCGCGCTGGCGCTGTGCAGCCTCGCCTGGTTCGTCACCTGGTGGCTGGAGGACTCCAAATGGGGTTTTTGGTGGCGCGCGGTGAAAGACAATCCGGAAGCGGCCGAAAGCCTCGGTGTCGTCGTGTTCAATTCCAAGATGGGCGCCGCTGCCGTCTCTGCCTTCCTCGTCGCCATCGGCGGCGCCTTCTATGCGCAGTTCCTCGCCTATATCGATCCTGAGAGCGTGATGGGCTTCCAGTTTTCGCTGCTGATGGCGCTGCCGGCCGTGCTCGGCGGCATCGGCACCCTCTGGGGCCCGGTGCTGGGCGCTGCCATCCTGATCCCGATGACCGAGCTGACGCGCTCCTATATCGGCGGCTCCGGCCGCGGTGTCGACCTGATCGTCTACGGCGCGCTGATCGTCGCGATCTCGCTGGCCCTGCCGCAGGGGCTGGTGAGCCTGTTCTCCCGTGCGAAAGCAAAAGGAGCCACGCGATGACCGCGCTCCTGGAAACCCGCGGCGTCTGGCAGCGGTTCGGCGGGCTCGTCGCCAACAGCGACGTCTCGATCTCGGTCGGCCGCGGCGAGATCGTCGGCCTGATCGGCCCCAACGGTGCCGGTAAGTCGACGCTGTTCAATCTGATCGCGGGCGTGTTGCCGCCGACACAAGGCTCTATCTGGTTCGACGGCGAGGACGTGACGAAAATGCCGGCGGCCGAGCGCTGCCAGCGCGGCGTCGGCCGCACCTTCCAGGTGGTCAAGAGCTTTGAGACCATGACCGTCGTCGACAACGTCATCGTCGGTGCGCTCGTCCGCAACACGGTGATGCGCGAGGCGCGGCGCAAGGCGCATGAGGTGCTGGAGTTCACCGGCCTTGCCGCGCGCGCCGACGTGCTCGCGAGCGACCTCGTGCCGGCCGAAAAACGCCGCCTCGAAGTCGCGCGTGCGCTCGCGACCGAGCCGAAACTGCTGCTGCTCGATGAAGTCCTCACCGGCCTGACGCCGACCGAAGCGCAGACCGGCGTGGCGCTGGTGCGCAAGGTGCGCGATGCCGGCATCACCGTGTTGATGGTCGAGCATGTCATGGAGATCGTAATGCCGCTGGTCGACCGCGCCATCGTGCTCGATCTCGGCAAGGTCCTGGTCGAAGGCAAGCCCGCGGAGGTCGTCCGCGATTCCAAGGTGATCAGCGCATATCTGGGAGATCGTCATGCTATCAGTGCATGAAGTCACGACCGCCTATCAGGGCCTGGTCGCGATCTCCGCGATCTCGATCGAGGTCGAGAAGGGCGAGATCGTCTGCGTTGCCGGCGCCAATGGCGCGGGCAAGTCGACGCTGCTCAAGTCCATCGCCGGCGCCGAGCGTCCGCGCTCCGGCACGGTGACGTTCGACGGCAAGCGCCTCGACGGCATGGCGCAGCATCATATCACCGCCACCGGCATCGCCTATGTGCCGGAGAACCGCCGCCTGTTCCCGCGCCTGTCGGTACGCGACAATCTTCGCCTCGGCAGCTATCTCTATCGTGGCGAGGCGGATCGCGAGGGCCCGCTCGATCTCGTCTTCAAGCTGTTCCCGCGCCTGTCCGAGCGCCTCGAACAGCGCGCCGAGACGCTTTCCGGCGGCGAGCAGCAGATGCTGGCGATCGGCCGCGCGCTGATGACACGCCCGCGCCTGTTGATGCTGGACGAGCCCTCGCAGGGCATCATGCCGAAACTGGTCGACGAAATTTTCCAGGCGGTATTGCGCATCCGCGACGCCGGCATGACGGTGCTGATCGTCGAGCAGCGCATGGCCGAGTGCCTCGAGATCGCCGACCGCGCCTACATCCTGCAAACCGGCCGCGTGCTGATGCAGGGCGCAGCGAGCGAGATCAAGGGTAATCCGGACGTGAGGAAGGCGTATCTGGGGCTGTAGCTTTCTGGACTGTCGCCACAAGCTCCGCCGTCATCCTGAGGTGCGCGCCCTTGCGCGCCTCGAAGGATGAGCCGCAAGCGCCCGTAGCCCATCCTTCGAGGCTTCACCTTGCGATGCAATTGCATCGCAAGGCTCGCACCTCAGGATGACGGCGGTGTGTGTGGTTAGTACTCAGGTGGGCTGCGATTGTTAACCGAGTCTTGCCTTCGCCGCCGCCAGCAACACCGCTTCGACGATTGCGTCGAACTCTTCCTTTCCGATCGGATCAGTTGCGGCTAGTTCATCGTATGTCTTCTTGTACGGAGACCACCAGTGATGGCGTAAGCCTATTTCGTGGAGAAGGCAGGCCGCCGCCTCTACCTCACCCGGTGTAGGCCGCGCCGGATCGGTCATTCCCGGTGCCCATGCTCCGGCAGCGTCACCCCGAACACCTGCACCAGATCCTTCACCTGCTCCGGCGACAGATAGCGCGGGTTCATCCCGCGCAGCAGCAGGTACAGCTTCGCCGTCTCTTCCAGCTCCTCGGTCGCGAACACCGCCGCTTCCAGCGTGTCGCCGGCAACCACGGGGCCGTGATTGGCGAGCAGCACGGACGAGTACTTTCCCGCCAGTCCCTTGATTGCATCGGCAACCGCGGGATCGCCGGGGCGGTAATAGGGCACGAGCGCGGTGGCGCCGCATTTCATCAGATAGTAGGCCGTCATCGGCGGCAGCGCGGCGCGCGGGTCGATCTCGGGCAGCATCGAGAGCGCGACCGAATGGGTCGAGTGCAGATGCACGATCGCGCGGGCACTGCTGCGCGTGTCGTAGAGCGCGGTGTGCAGCGGAACCTCCTTGGTCGGAGCGTCGCCCGACACCAGCCGGCCCTGATCGTCCAGCCGCGACAGTTTTGCGGGATCGAGGAAGCCGAGCGAGGCATTGGTCGGCGTCACCAGCCAGCCGCCGCTGTCCAGGCGGACGCTGATATTGCCGGAGGAGCCCGGCGTCAGCCCGCGCTCGAACAGGGATCGTCCGAACCGGCAGATGTCCTCGCGCAGCCGTGTCTCATTGCTCGTTTCAGTTCTCATGGCCGTCATGCCCGCTTGTCTCACGCTTTGGCAGCGCGGCCAAGCCGTGTTATTCGAGGCGACGAGCCGCCGCGAAGGGCGGCCGTCCGGGAAACGTTCGCAAGGGTCAGTTGAAGGGTTAGTTGCATGGCCGCCTCCACGTCACAAAATCAGCGTATCGCCGTCGTCGGGCTCGGCTCGATGGGATTTGGCATGGCGACCTCGCTGAAGCGGGCCGGCCATGCCGTCACCGGCTGCGACGTTTCGGCTGATGCGGTGGCGCGCTTCGTGAAGGACGGCGGCGCCGGCGCGACGACGCCGGCCGAAGCGGCCAAGGGCGCGGATATCGTCGTCAGCGTCGTCGTCAATGCTGCGCAGACCGAGGCGATCCTGTTCGGCAAGGACGGTGCCGCCGAGACCATGCCGAAGGACAGTGTTTTCATATCCTCCGCCACCATGGATCCCGACGTGGCGCGGCGTCTGGCAAAACAGCTGGACGCGACCAGCCGGCACTATCTGGACGCACCGATATCCGGCGGCGCGCAGCGCGCCGCGCAAGGCGAGCTGACGATCCTCGCTTCCGGCAGCCCGGCCGCCTTTGCAAAAGCACGGCCTGCGCTCGATGCCATGGCCGCAAAACTGTACGAGCTCGGCGATGCCGCAGGGCAGGGCGCCGCCTTCAAGATGATCAACCAGCTTCTGGCCGGCGTGCACATCGCAGCCGCCTCGGAGGCGATGGCGTTCGCGGCCAAACAGGGCCTCGACATCCGCAAGGTCTACGAGGTGATCACGGCCTCGGCCGGCAACTCCTGGATGTTCGAGAACCGCATGCCGCACGTGCTCGACGGCGACTACACGCCGAAGAGCGCAGTCGAGATCTTCGTCAAGGACCTCGGCATCATCCAGGACATGGCGCGCAGCGCCAGATTCCCGGTCCCGGTCTCCGCCGCCGCCCTCCAGATGTTCCTGATGACGGCAGCCGCCGGCATGGGCCGCGACGACGATGCTTCGGTGGCGCGCATGTATGCGCAAGTCACCGGCGTCAAGCTTCCCGGCGACAAGTAATCAAGAGGATTTCCAATGCCCCGTTTTGCCGCCAACCTCTCGATGATGTTCACCGAGGTGCCGTTCCTCGACCGCTTCGATGCCGCAGCCCAGGCCGGCTTCACCGCGGTCGAGTTTCTCTTTCCTTACGAGCATCCGGCCGAAGCCATCGGCGAGCGGCTCAAGCGCAATGGCCTGACGCAGGCGCTGTTCAATCTGCCCCCGGGCGACTGGAATGCCGGCGAGAAGGGGTTTGCGGCGCTGCCCGCGCGCTTCAATGATCTCAAGGCGAGCCTGGAGACCGCGCTGCCTTACGCCAAGGCGACCGGCGTCAAGCGGCTGCACCTGATGGCCGGCATCGCCAATCGCGGCGAGCGCGTCGCGATTGAGGCCTTTTACAAGTCGGTGGCGTGGGCCGCGGAATTCTTCGCCCCGCACGGCATCGACATCGTGATCGAGCCGATCAATCCGCGCAACGTGCCCGGCTACTTCCTCAACGATTTCGGCTTTGCGCGCGACCTGATCCAGGAGCTGAGGCTTCCGAACCTCAAGCTCCAGTTCGACATCTATCACTGCGGGATCATCCACGGCGACGTCACCATGCGGCTGCGCGAGATGATGCCGATCATCGGCCACATCCAGATCGCCAGCATTCCCTCACGCAACGAGCCCGACGGCGAGGAGCTGAATTATCCGTTCCTGTTCGAAGAGCTCGACCGGCTCGGCTATCCCGGCTTCGTCGGCTGCGAATACAATCCGCGCGGCAAAACCACCGATGGCCTCGCCTGGTTCAAGCCCTACGCAGGAGTGAAGCCGTGACGCTGGCATTGGGCTGCATCGCCGACGACTACACCGGCGCCTCCGATCTCGCCAACACGCTGACGCGCGCGGGCCTGCGCACGGTGCAGACCATCGGCATACCCGCCGACGATCTGGCGCTGCCCGAGGTCGACGCTGTCGTGGTGTCCCTGAAGAGCCGTTCGATCGAAGCGGGCCTTGCCGTATCGCGCTCGCGCGTGGCGGATAAATGGCTGCGCGGTCGCGGCGCGGGCCACGTGCTGTTCAAGATCTGCTCGACCTTCGATTCCACCGACGCCGGAAATATCGGCCCGGTCATGGATGCGCTGCGCGCCGATGGCGGTGAGGGCATCGTTCTGGTGACGCCAGCCTTCCCGGAGACTGGCCGCACCGTCTACCAGGGCAATCTGTTCGTCGGCGCCGTGCCGCTGAACGAGAGCCCGCTGAAGGACCATCCGCTCAACCCGATGCACGATTCCAATCTGGTGCGGGTGCTGGCGCGCCAGAGCAGGACGCAAATCGGCCTGGTCGATCTCGCCACCGTCACGCGCGGCGCAGATGCCGTGCGGGCCCGGCTGGCCGATCTCGTGGGCAATGGCATTGGTGCGGCGATCATCGACGCCGTGTTCGACCGCGACCTCGAAACCATCGGTCTCGTGGCCGCCGAACATCGGCTGTCGGTCGGCGCCTCCGGCATCGGCCTGGGGCTGGCGCGAGCGCTGGTATCGACGGGCAAGGTCAAATTGGCTGCGGCGAGCAGCGAAGCCGGCGCTGCGGTCGGCGGTCCCGCGGCCTGCTTGGCCGGAAGCTGCTCGCAGGCGACGCTCCAGCAGATCGCCAATGCCGAACGTGTCATGCCGGTGTTACACCTCGACCCCGAGCAGATTGTCGCCGGCACGGACGAAGCGCAGCGTGCGCTCGGCTGGGCGAGGCCGCGGCTCGCCGACGGCCCGGTCCTGATCGCATCCAGCTCGACCCCGGAGCAGGTTGCCGCGCTCCAGGCTCGCCACGGCCGCGACGCGGCCGGCCATGCGATCGAGCAGGCCATGGCCGACATCGCCGACGGCCTGGTGCAGGCGGGCGTGCGCCGCCTGATCGTCGCGGGCGGCGAGACGTCCGGGGCCGTAGTTGACCGGCTGCGGATTCCCGGCTTTCTCGTCGGCGCGGAAATCGCGGCGGGCGTGCCCGTGCTGCGCGCGGTGGGAGCCGAGGCAGGCGACATGCTGCTTGCCCTGAAATCAGGCAATTTCGGCGGTCCCGCGTTTTTCTCCGACGCGCTTGGGCTCATGCGCTGAACGCAGGGCATTCTTAGTCCCCTGTTCATCTCTTTCGCGTTCCGTACTCGTACGGAGTCGTAGTTAACAACTGCTCAGTTGCTTTGCTGTTGGATGCCGGCGCCGCAAGCTTTCGGTTGACTCGTTTCCAGGCCACGCGCCGCGCCAACACAAAGAGACTGTTCATGCTCGCCACCATCTCCATCCGCGCCAAGATCATCAGTGTCGTGGCGTTCCTGCTGGTTGCGATGACCGGCATGGGCCTGCTCGCCGTGACGAAGATGCGGTCGATGAACGCCAGTACCACTGACATCACAGCGAACTGGATGCCCAGCGTGCGGGTGCTCGGCGAAATTCGCGCCGCCGTCATCACCTACCGCAACGTGGTCCGCGAGCACATGCTGACCGAGAAACTGGACGAGAAGATTGCGGTAGAATCGACCGCGGCAACAGTGACGGAGGCGCTGGGGAAAGCTCGCAAGCAGTACGAGGCGATGATCAGCTCGCCGGAAGAGCGCGCGCTGTACACCGAATGGTCCAAGCTGTGGGCCGACTACCAGAGGGGCGCCGAAGAGGTCATGGAGCTGTCACGGATGGAGGCCGGCAAGGTCCCACACGGGTCCCATGAGCTGAACACAAAGACGGTCAACAAGATCGGCCTCAAGTCCGACGAGGTCCTGCAAAAGGCTATCGACCTCAACACCAGCGGCGGCAACAAAGCCGCTCAGGATGCCTCCGACAGCTATTTCAATGCATTCATGCTGGTCTCGGTCATTCTCGGCGCTGCCGTGGTGACCGGCATCGGCGTCGGCTTCTACCTCGTCCACGATGTCTCCAGCGGCATCAACTCGATCACCGTGCCGATGCAGGCGCTGGGCGAGGGCGACCTCTCTGCCGAGGTCCCGCATCGCGGTGAGAAGACCGAGATCGGCGCCATGGCCGACGTGCTCCAGGTGTTCAAGGAGGCGCTGATTGCCAAGAAGGCAGCGGACGAGGCCGCCGCGGCCGATGCCGAAGCCAAGATCGAGCGCGGCCGCCGCGTCGACGACATCACCCGCGAATTCGAGACCATGATCGGCGAGATCGTGCAGACCGTGTCGTCGGCTTCAAGCCAGTTAGAGGCCTCCGCCTCGACGCTGACCTCGACCGCCGACCGCTCCCAGCGGCTGGCGACCACGGTTGCCGGCGCTTCGGAGGAAGCCTCGACCAACGTGCAGTCGGTGGCCTCGGCGACCGAGGAGATGGCCTCGTCGGTCGGCGAGATCAGCCGCCAGGTGCAGGAATCGGCGCGGATGGCGGGCGATGCCGTCGGTCAGGCCCGTGCCACCACCGAGCGCGTCAGCGAGCTCTCCAAGGCCGCCTCCCGCATCGGCGACGTCGTCGAGCTCATCAACACCATTGCCGGCCAGACCAACCTTTTGGCGCTCAACGCCACCATCGAGGCGGCGCGCGCCGGCGAGGCCGGCCGCGGCTTCGCGGTGGTCGCCTCCGAAGTGAAGGCGCTCGCCGAACAGACTGCCAAGGCGACCGGCGAGATCGGCCAGCAGATCTCCGGCATCCAGGCGGCGACCAATGATTCGGTCGGTGCCATCAAGGAGATCTCCTCGACCATCGAGCGTCTGTCGGAAATTTCCTCGGCGATCGCGGCTGCCGTGGAAGAGCAGGGCGCAGCGACCCAGGAGATCGCCCGCAACGTGCAGCAGGCGGCCCAGGGCACCCAGCAGGTCTCCTCCAACATCACCGACGTGCAGCGTGGCGCGACCGAAACCGGCACAGCCTCCTCGCAGGTGCTGTCGGCGGCGCAGATGCTGTCGAACGATTCGAATCGGCTCAAGACCGAGGTCAGCAAGTTCCTGGCCGACGTCCGCGCGGCCTGAGGGCGCGAAAACGATCGCGGTTCTGAAGCGGCGCCTTCGGGCGCCGCTCTTTTTACGTGGCCGAGAACCGCGTCTGTAATCTTTCGGACGCGGGCTGCATATCTGGAATGCGATTTCGCAGTGCGATAGCAGGGAAGTGACCGCGCGTGAGGCGCTGTCGTTGGCCATTTCCGCGGTGTTCAGGTAAATCGGCCGAGGGAAACCGTGGGGCGTGTTCCCTGTCCCCGTATTGGAATTGCCTGACGAATGATTGCTCTGGTCCGGATTGCCCTGAGCCGACCCTACACGTTTGTCGTGCTCGCGCTGCTGCTGCTGATCATCGGACCGCTGGCAGCGGTGCGGACGCCGACCGACATCTTCCCTGATATCCGCATCCCCGTGATCGGCGTGGTCTGGCAGTACACCGGCCTGCCGCCCGACCAGATGTCCGGCCGCATCACGACGCCGTTCCAGCGCGCACTGACGACGACGGTCAACGACATCGAGCACATCGCCGCCAACTCCTATAACGGCTTCGGCATCATCAAGATCTTCTTCCAGCCGAACGTCGACATCCGCACCGCCAATGCGCAGGTCACCGCGATCTCGCAGACTCTGCTGAAGCAGATGCCGCCGGGCGCAACGCCGCCCTTGATCCTGAACTATTCGGCATCCACGGTGCCGATCATCCAGGTGGCGCTGTCGGGCGAAGGCCTCACCGAACAGAATCTCGCCGACATCGGCATCAACCAGCTCCGCACGCCGCTCGTCACCGTGCCGGGCGCCGCGATCCCGTATCCGTTCGGCGGCAAGCAGCGCCAGGTTCAGATCGACCTCGATCCCACCGCGCTGCAGGCCCGCGGCCTGTCCGGCCAGGACGTCGCCAATGCGCTCGCGGCGCAAAACCTGATCACGCCCGTCGGCACCCAGAAGATCGGCCAGTTCGAATACAACATCCAGCTCAATAACTCGCCGCTTCGGATCGACGAGCTCGGCAATCTGCCGATCAAGACCGTCAACGGCGCCATGGTCTATGTGCGCGACGTCGCGAGCGTGCGTGACGGCAATCCGCCGCAGACCAACATCGTCCATGTCGACGGCAACCGCTCGGTGCTGATGATGGTGCTGAAGGCGGGCGCGACCTCGACGCTCGATATCATCGCCGGCATCAAGCAGAAGGTGATCGACGTCAAGGACCAGCTGCCGGACGCGCTGAAGATCGGCTTCATCGGCGACCAGTCGGTGTTCGTCCGTGGCGCGATCGAAGGCGTCGCTTTCGAGGGCGTGATTGCGGCGCTGCTCACCAGCGTCATGATCCTCTTGTTCCTCGGCAGCTGGCGTTCGACCGTCATCATTGCGGTCTCGATCCCGCTCTCCGTGTTAGGAGCCATCATCATGCTGTCGGCGATCGGCGAGACGCTGAACATCATGACGCTCGGTGGTCTTGCGCTCGCCGTCGGCATCCTCGTCGACGACGCCACCGTGACGATCGAGAACATCAATTACCATCTGGAGCAGGGCAAGCCGGTCGAGCAGTCGATCCTCGACGGCGCCAACCAGATCGTGACGCCGGCCTTCGTGTCGCTGCTCTGCATCTGCATCGTGTTCGTGCCGATGTTCTTCCTCACCGGCGTCGCGCGCTTCCTGTTCGTGCCGATGGCCGAAGCGGTGATGTTCGCGATGATCTGGTCGTTCATCCTGTCGCGCACGCTGGTGCCGACCATGGCGAACTATCTCCTGCATGCGCACGTCCATCACGAAGGCGGCCCGCCGAAGTCGCGCAATCCGCTGGTCTGGTTCCAGCGTGGCTTCGAGGCCCGGTTCGAGCGCATTCGCGGTTTCTATCGCGGCTTGCTCGGCCTCGCGCTGGCGCATCGCGCGGTGTTCGTAATCGGCTTCCTCTGCGTGGTCGGCGCGTCCTTTGCGCTGGTGCCGTTTCTCGGCCGCAACTTCTTCCCCGCGGTCGACGCCGGCAACATCCTGATGCACGTCCGCACCCAGGTCGGCACCCGTGTCGAGGAGACCGCCAACCAGCTCGCCGACGTCCAGAAGGCAGTGCGCAAGCTGATCCCGGGCGAGATCGACACCATGACCGACAACATCGGCATGCCGATCTCCGGCATCAACATGACCTACAACAACACCGGCGTGATCGGCCCGCAGGACGGCGACATCCAGATCAAGCTGAAGGAAGGTCACAAGCCGACCGAAGAGCACGTAAAGGTGCTGCGTGAGCAGCTGCCGCGGCTGTTCCCCGGCGTCAGCTTCGCCTTCCTCCCCGCAGACATCGTCAGCCAGATCCTGAATTTCGGCGCGCCGGCGCCGATCGACCTGCAAATTCGCGGCGCCAACATTAGCGCCAACTTCGCCTACGCCAACAGCCTGCTGGCCAAGGTGCGCAAGATTCCGGGCGTTGCCGATGCGCGCATCCAGCAGTCGCCGAACAGCCCGACCTTCAACATCGATGTCGACCGCACCCGCGCGCAATATGTCGGCCTGACCGAGCGCGACGTCACCAACAGTCTCGTGGTCAACCTCGCCGGCTCCTCGCAGGTCGCGCCGACATACTATCTCAACCCTGACAACGGCGTGTCCTACTCGATCGTGATGCAGACGCCGCAATACCAGATCGATTCGCTCAGCGCGCTGCAGACGCTGCCGATCACGGCGGCCGGCAATGCGCAGTCGCCGATCCTCGGCGGCATCGCCGACATCAAGCGCTCGACCTCGAGCGCGGTGGTCTCGCAATACGACATCCAGTCGATGGTGCAGATTTTTGCCACGACCTCCGGGCGCGACCTCGGTGCGGTCGCCGCCGACATCCGCCAGGTGATCGCAGACACCGCCAAGGAGGTGCCGAAGGGCTCCTCCGTGGTGCTGCTCGGCCAGGTGCAGACCATGAACAGCGCCTTCACCGGCCTCCTGTTCGGCCTGCTCGGCGCCGTCGTGCTGATCTATTTCCTGATCGTCGTGAACTTCCAGTCCTGGTCCGATCCGTTCGTGATCATCACCGCGCTGCCGGCGGCGCTTGCCGGCATTGTCTGGATGCTGTTCACCACTCAGACGACGCTGTCGGTGCCGGCGCTCACCGGCGCCATCATGTGCATGGGCGTTGCCACGGCCAACAGCGTGCTGGTGATCTCCTTTGCCCGCGAGCGCTACGAGGAGCTCGGCGATCCCATCGCGGCCGCGCTCGAAGCCGGCTTCGTCCGGTTCCGTCCGGTGCTGATGACCGCGCTCGCCATGATCATCGGCATGGCGCCGATGGCCCTGGGGCTGGGCGAGGGCGGTGAGCAGAACGCGCCGCTTGGCCGCGCCGTGATCGGCGGCCTGATTTTTGCAACTTTCGCCACGCTGATGTTTGTTCCCGTGGTGTTCAGTATGGTACACAAGAAACAAGGCGCCAAAGCCGCCGCCCCATTGGAGACCGTGCATGTCGCCCACTGAACCCCGCTCGCCGGTGTCGCACCGGAAACTGGGCATCTTCGGCGTGGTGGCGCTGATTGCGGCAGGCCTCGTGGTCGGCACCGGCATTCGTGCCCGCGAGGAGCAGGGATCCAAGCTGAAGCAATGGACCGACGACCAGGCCGTTCCGAGCGTGGCGGTGACCTCGCCGAATGCAAAATCCCTCAACGCCACCCTCGATCTGCCGGGCCGGCTGGAGGCCTATTACCGGGCCCCGATCTTCGCCCGCGTCTCCGGCTATCTCAAAAGCTGGAGCGCCGATATTGGCGCCCGCGTCAAGGCAGGCCAGGTGATCGCCGAGATCGAGGCGCCAGACCTCGACCAGCAGCTGCTCCAGGCTCGCGCCGACCTCGCCAGCCAGCAGGCCAGCGCGAGGCTGTCGGAAGCCACCCTCAACCGCCGCAAGACGTTGGTCGCCTCCAACTTCGTCTCCGCGCAGGAGATCGACGAGCGCACCGCCGACCTCTCCAACAAGAATGCCGCGGTCAAGTCCGGCCAGGCCAATGTCGAGCGGCTCGAAGCGCTGGCCGGCTACAAGAAGATCACGGTGCCGTTCGACGGTGTGGTGACCTCGCGCGACACCGACGTCGGCGCGCTGATCAATGCCGGCGGCGGCTCGGGGCCGGCGATGTTCGTGGTGTCCGACATCACCAAGCTGCGCGTCTATGTCAACGTGCCGCAGAACTACGTGCCGGCGATCAAGATCGGCGCCAAGGCTACCATCACGCTGCCGGAATACCCGAACCGGACCTTCCAGGCCACAGTGGAAGCGTCCTCCCAAGCCGTCGACGTCGCCTCCGGCACCACGCGCATGCAGCTCGGTCTCGACAACTCCTCCGGCGAGCTGATGCCCGGCGGCTATGCCAGCGTGAAGCTGAACCTCCAGCGCGATTCCGCGCCGCTCAGCATTCCCGCCAGCGCGCTGATCTTCAACGGCAGCGGCCTGCGCGTCGCGACCGTCGGCGCCGACGACAAGGTGCTGTTCAAGACCGTGACCATCGCCCGCGACCTCGGCCGCGAGATCGAGCTCGCCTCGGGCATTACCCCTGATGACCGCGTCATCACCGCCCCGCCGGACGGCCTCTCCGACGGCGATACGGTGCGTGTGGTTGGCGCCGGCGCCAAGGGCAAGCCGGCGACGGCGTCCGAGAAGCAGGCGCCGAAGGGGTAGGTTTTCTTCACCTCTCCCCGCTTGCGGGGAGAGGTCGGATCGCATCGAGATGCGATCCGGGGTGAGGGGGACTTTCCGCGAACTCAGCTCTGACCGTGTCTGCCGAGCCAGTCCCTCACCCCAGCCCTCATAGGCGCTAGGTTTAGCTCTGGACACGAAGAATCTCGATATGATTCAAACTTGGGATGAAGATTCGTCCTGAGATTCTGGATCATTGGCCGGAGGTGAGTGCGCGACTTCCGGGAGGCTTCGACCTGGAAGCCACGGCGCGGTTACGCGGAGCCTTTACCCGGGCGCGGGAGATTAAGAACGCCGAGACGCTGTTGCGGTTGGCGCTTGCCTATGGCGGCTTGGGCATGTCGCTGCGTGAGACGTGTGTGTGGGCGGAAGCCGGCGGCATCGTCCGTTTGTCCGATCCATCACTGCTCGATCGGCTGTGTAAAGCCGCGCCCTGGCTTGGTGACATTGTGGCTGCGCTGATCGCCGAACAGGCCAAAATGACGGCGGGGAGCTGGGTTGGGTATCGCCTGCGTGCACTCGACGGAACCTCGATCTGCGAACCGGGAGCTGACCGTACGACGTGGCGGCTGCACGTCGGCTACGATCTGGCAACGGGTCAGGTTGATCAGCTTGAGCTAACCGACGTGCATGGCGCGGAGAATCTTCAGCGCCTCACCTACGCACACGGCGATATCGTGCTGGGCGACCGCTATTATGCGAGGCCGCGCGATCTGCGGCCGGTGATCGAAGCCGGTGCAGACTTCATCGTGCGGACTGGCTGGAACTCGTTGCGCCTGTTGCAGGCCAATGGCGAGCCCTTTGATCTGTTTGCCGCTCTCGCGGCTCAGTCGGAACAGGAAAGCGAGCTGCAAGTTCGCGTCCACGAGGGCCAGACAAAGACTCCACCGCCGGAGCCGCTGATCCTGCGCCTCGTCGTGCGACGCAAGCCGCCGGAGCAGGCCGAAACCGAGCGAAAGCGCCTGCTCAAGGATGCCAAGAAGCGCGGCAAGCAACCCGATCCACGCAGTCTCGAGGCGGCGAAGTACATTCTTCTCCTTACCTCGCTGCCAGTCGCCACCTTCCCACCGGCCGATGTCCTCGCCCTCTATCGCTTCCGCTGGCAGATCGAGCTGGCATTCAAGCGGTTCAAGAGCTTAGCCGGGCTCGACATGCTGCCAGCCAAGAAGCCTGAACTTGCGCGGGCGTGGATCTACGCCAGACTGATCGTCGCCATCATCGCTGAACAGATCGCCGGGCAAGTCCCGGACTCTTTCCCCTCTGAGTTCGGAACCACCACAAGCAAGCCCATCGCGTTGGCGCCTCATGAAGATCGCCCTGGCGACCGTTCGTGCCGCCATTCGTGGACCACTTCTCTGGCAGGCTTTCTGTAATCTCTTCACCCGAGCCCGCCGGCACTTCTGCGAACCGCCACGCCGGCGCAGAAAACAATGCGACTATCTACACAAACGCATAACCTAGCGCCCATGACCCCAGCCCTCTCCCCGTAAGAACGGGGAGAGGGAGATCAACTCACCCGCCACTCCGGCACGCCATCGGCGGCCATCGTGATCTCGCCGAGCGATCCCACCGGCGTCCTGTCCATGTTCAGCAGATGCGCCAGGGTCGTCGCATCTCGCGCCGGAATCCGTCCCAGTGTGCGCCGGTCATCTTCCGTCCGCAGCATCACCACGCCATGCTCGACATCGCCGCCGCGGCCGTAGAGCACGGTAAAGCTCTCGACCTTGCCCTTGCCTGAGGCCTCCGTGACGAACTCCGGCACGGCGCGCTTATTGCGGTCGGCTTCGGCTTGCACGCTCGTCTCCTGGGCCAGCGCTTTGCGCGGCGGCGTCTTCGCCACCACCAGCGCGTGATGCTTGGTGACGAATCCGCCCTGGCCGTAGAGCAGGCCGACTTTTGCGCCATCGCGCACCCGCCGCACCATCGCGCAGGCCGCATGGGTCATGTAGGTGTTGAGCGGCGCGCCGAAGAAGGTGAGCCCGCCGGTCACGGTCGGCTGCACGTCGGGGGAAAGGCCGAGCGTCCGCCGCGCCATCTTGGGCACGCAGGGGAAGCAGCTGTAGAGCTCTATCGCGTCGAACGTCTTGCCGTCGCCGCCGGCAAGATTCATTGCGCTCGTGAGCACGGCGTTCTGCGGATGGCTCTCGTAGAACTGGTCGCGCAAGAGATAATCGCGCGGCTCCTCGGCCGAGGCACCGCCGAGCGGATAAACCAGCTTGTGCTCCGCAATGCCGAGTGCACGCGCCTTGGCAAGGCTCGTCAGCAGCAGTGCGCCGCCCATGTTGACGCTGGGGTTGGCGACCATCAGCTTGTTGTAGGGCCAGGCGATCAGCCGGTTGTCCGCGGTCGGCGTCGTGATCTCCTCCGGCGCGTGACGCCGCTTCAGCCAGGCATTGGGGTTTTGCGCGGCGGCCTCCGAATAGCGCGACCACAGCGTCCCCGATTCCGCCATCGCTTCACGCGGCGTTTGGCCCCAATGCGCGGATGATGCGGCTTCATAGAATGGATAGACCGTGACGGGGCGGAACACACCGAGCTTCACCGCCAGCGGCTTCTGGAATGCCGCGCCACGCTTGGGCTCCTCGACGTCATGGGCGAACGGCGTCCACGGCAGTTTCGCGCCGGCGCGCTCGGCCTTGGTCGCAGTCGACTGCGCCTCCGCGCCGCAGACCGCCGCGACCGTGCACTCGCCGCGCGCAATGCGCTTGGCCGCCTCGTGGATATAGCGGATCGGACTCTCGCCTCCGACCGGGCCGTAATAGCAATGCGCCGGCGAGATGCCGAGGCGCTGCGCCAAAAGCTTTTCCGGATCGCGATAGCGCCAGCTCAGGAAGTTGACGACGTCGAGCGACTGCACCTCGCCGAGCAGCTTTGCGCCGGCGTCTTGTTCCGCACGTCGCAGCGCCTGTTCGAGCAGGTCGAGCGGCTCGAGGCCCTCGATGATCTCCTTGGGGCGGTCGACGATCTCGCCGATCCCGACGATGACGGGGATGCGGTCGGGGGAAATAGCTGTCATTGTTCTTGCTTCTTCATTCTCTCAACAATTCACAGACCTCCTCCTGAGGAGACCGCGAAGCGGTCGTCTCGAAGGATGGCCGCCGGGAAGCAGTCGGGCCTTCATGGTTCGAGATGGCGCTTGCGTGCCTCACCATGGAGGTCGAGCACCATCACTCCGCCACCAGTGCATTCATGTGCTCGACGGCTTCGGCGAACTCTTCCTTGAACTCCTGCACCACCGCGCCGGCCGACTTCACGCTGTCGATCAGGCCGACGCCTTGGCCGACGAAATAACTGACGAGATCGCGCGCCTTGGCGTTGCCGCTCGCCGCGGCGCGGTCGATGGAGTTGAAGGCATCGCGGCTGATGATGCTTTGCAGCGGCATCGGCAATGCGCCAGGACTTTCCGGCGCGCGGTCCCAGGCGTCGGTCCAGACCGAGCGCAATTGCCGCGCCGGCTTTCCGGTGCGTCCCTTCGAGCGGATCGCGTCGCGCGAGGAGGCCGCGATCATCTTCTCGCGAAAGATCTCGCTGGTCTCGGCTTCGACCGTGGCGAGCCACACCGAGCCGGTCCATGCGCCCGCCGCACCCATCGCCATGCAGGCGGCCATCTGCCGGCCCGTCATGATGCCGCCGGCCGCCAGCACCGGCACGTCGCGGATATTCTTGATCGCCTTGATCACCTCCGGCACCAGCACCATGGTCGAGACCTCGCCGCAATGGCCGCCGGCTTCGGTGCCCTGCACCACGAGGATATCGACCCCGGCCGCGACCTGGCGCAGCGCGTGCTCCTTGGCGCCGACGAGGGCTGCGACCGGCACGCCGTGGGTCTTGCCCATCTCGATCATCGCCTTCGGCGGTACGCCGAGCGCATTGGCGATCAGCCGGATCGGATGATTGAAGGAGACCTCGAGCAGCTCCAGCGCCGTCTTGGCATCGAACGGCTGCGGCTGGTTGTCGGCGACATCAGTGGTGGTCAGCTCGATGTCGTATTTCTTCAGGAGATCGCGCGTGTAGGCGCGGTGCTGCTGCGGCACGCGCGCTTCCAGGCTCTTCCAGGTGACGTCCTTCTCGCCCGCGGTCGAGATGTTTTCCGGGATCAGCACGTCGATGCCGTAGGGCTTGCCGTCGACGTGCTCGTCGATCCATTTCAGCTCGCGTTCGAGCGTGTCCGGCGTATGCGCAGTGGCGCCGAGCACGCCAAAGCCGCCGGCGCGGCTGACCGCGGCAACGACATCGCGGCAATGGCTGAAGGCGAGCAGCGGGAATTCGATGTCCAGCATGTCGCAGATCGGCGATTTCATGGTCCTCTCCCGGCGGCGGCGTTCGTTGCTGTTGTTGCTTGGCGTGCGATGATTGTTTGACGCTAACGCATTGCCACCTGCGATGCCATGCCGGATTCGCCCGTGCATCTTGCGTGTAGACGCCGCGCCGTCACCAGCCATTCCGCTGCACAAAATAAGCAGGCCACAGTCTGCCGATTTGCCTCTTGCGCTTTCGCATCCTTGAGAGAATGCTGGCTCACAACAACAGAAAATAATCAGGGAGCGCCAACCGATGTCGCCAGCGCAAGCGAGTCCGGTTCAGACTGCGGAAGCCTACGACGTGGTCATCGTCGGCGCGGGCTTTGCCGGCCTGTACATGCTGCACCGGTTGCGCGGGCTCGGCGTCTCGGCGCGCGTCTATGAGCAGGGCGGCGGCGTCGGCGGCACCTGGTACTGGAACCGCTATCCCGGCGCGCGCTGCGACGTCGAGAGCATGCAGTATTCCTATTCGTTCTCGGAAGAGCTCCAGCAGGAATGGGACTGGAGCGAACGCTACGCGCCGCAACCAGAGATCCTGAAATACGCCAACCACGTCGCCGACCGTTTTGACCTGCGCCGCGACATCCAGTTCAACACCCGCGTCGAGCACGCCGCGTTCGACGAACGCGCGAACATCTGGTCGGTGACTACGTCCGACGGCAAGACGGTTCAGGCGCAGTTCGTCGTGCTCGCCACCGGCTGCCTCTCCAATGCGCGCAAGCCCGACATCAAGGGCCTCGAAAACTTCAAAGGCCCTGTCTACCACACCGGCAACTGGCCGTATGAAGACGTCGACTTCACCGGCCTGCGCGTCGGTCTCATCGGCACGGGGTCGTCAGGCATCCAGTCGGCGCCCATCATCGCCGAACAAGCGAAGCATCTCACCGTGTTTCAGCGCACGGCGAACTTCTCGATCCCCGCCCGCAATGCGGCGCTCACCGCCGCGGAGCGCGATGCGTTCCGCAAGAACTATCCGGAAATCCGCCGCCTCGCCCGCGAGGTCGCGCGCAACGGCATCTATGCCGAGCAGCCGGATCGCGGCGCGCTTGACGACGTCGAGGAGGTCAGGCGTTCGAAGTACGAAGCGCGCTGGGAGCGCGGCGGGCTGACGTTCATGTACGTCTACAACAATCTCGGTCTCGATCGCACCGCGAACGACACCGCGGCCAACTACGTCCGCGGCAAGATCGCCGAGATCGTGAAGGATCCCGCGACGGCAAAGCTGCTCCAGCCCAACAGCCATCCGATCGGCACCAAGCGGATCTGCATCGACACGGATTACTTCGCCACCTTCAACCGGCCGAATGTCTCGCTGGTCGACATCAAGACCGATCCGATCGAGGAGATCACCGCGAATGCGGTGCGTGTCGCAGGCAAAGATCACGAGGTCGATGCGCTGGTGATGGCGACCGGCTTCGACGCCATGACCGGCTCGGTCGCGAAGATCGACATTCATGGCCGCGGCGGGCGGACGCTGAACCAGAAATGGGCAGAGGGCCCGAAGACCTATCTCGGGCTGATGAGCGCCGGTTTTCCCAATCTCTTCATCATCACCGGTCCCGGCAGTCCGTCGGTGCTCTCGAACATGATCGTCTCGATCGAGCAGCATGTCGACTGGATCGCCGACTGCCTCGTCCACATGCGCGGGCAGGGCCTTGCCACCATCGAGGCGGGCCGAGACGCCGAGGAGCAATGGGTCGCCCATGTCAACGAGGTCGCCCACGGCACGCTCTATCCGCAGGCCAATTCCTGGTACATGGGGGCCAACATCCCGGGCAAGCCGCGCATCTTCATGCCTTATATCGGCGGCGTCGGCGTCTACCGCCGGATCTGCGACGAGGTCGCGGCGAAGGGATATGAGGGATTCGTGATGGAGGCCGAGGCTCAGCCGCTCAAGGCGGTGACGGGCTAGGCCGGATGCATGACGTGGCGCTGAGGCCCGCGCCGGACGCAGGGCCGGCAGGGCTTGCCATCGGCGGTCCGCAGGCTAATTAATGCATGCGCATCTTTTTTGCCGGAGCCCCGCATGACCGACGCCCCCGCTTACGAGCCGCCCAAGGTCTGGACCTGGAACAAGGAGAACGGCGGCCAGTTCGCCAGCATCAACCGGCCCATTGCCGGCCCCACTCACGACAAGGAGCTGCCGGTCGGCAAGCATCCGCTTCAGCTCTACTCGCTGGCGACGCCGAACGGGGTGAAGGTCACGGTGATGCTGGAGGAGCTTCTGGCGCTCGGCCACAAGAGGGCCGAATACGACGCCTGGCTGATCAGGATCGGCAATGGCGACCAGTTCGGCAGCGGCTTTGTCGACATCAACCCGAACTCGAAAATCCCGGCGCTGATGGATCGCTCCGGCCCGGAGCCGATCCGGGTGTTCGAATCCGGCTCGATCCTGTTTTATCTCGCCGAGAAGTTCGGCGCCTTCCTGCCGAAGGACATCAAGACGCGTACCGAAGCGATGTCGTGGCTGTTCTGGCAGATGGGCAGCGCGCCCTATCTCGGCGGTGGTTTCGGCCACTTCTACGCCTATGCGCCATTCAAGATCGAATACGCCATCGACCGCTTCGCGATGGAGGTCAAGCGCCAGCTCGACGTGCTCGATCGTCGCCTCGCCGACAACGAATACCTCGCGGGCAAGGAGTACACGATCGCCGACATGGCGGTGTGGCCCTGGTACGGAGCGCTCGCCAAGGGGCTGGTCTACGGCGCCGGCGAATTCTTGTCGGTGCAGGACTACAAGAACGTGCAGCGCTGGACGGACCAGATCGCCAAGCGTCCCGCGGTGAAGCGTGGCCGCATGGTCAATCGGGTCTCCGGCGATCCCGCCAGCCAGCTCCACGAGCGCCACGACGCCAGCGACTTCGAGACGAAGACGCAGGACAAGATCGCACCGGCGTCTTAGGGCGGTGCTTCTTCACCTCTCCCCGCGTGCGGGGAGAGGTCGGATCGCTCTTGCGATCCGGGTGAGGGGGTACAGGTCTTTCGACAAATCTCGCGGGTGGTGAGAGCTCCCTCACCCCAATCCTCTCCCCGTAAGAACGGGGAGAGGGCGAAGACCGACCTTACGCCATGCTCAGCTCGTGGCGGCCGACCACCATCCAGTGCACCTCGTCCGGACCGTCGGCGAAGCGCAGATGGCGCACGTCCTGGTACATCTCGGCGAGCGGGGTCCAATGCGAGATGCCGGTGGCGCCGTGCATCTGGATCGCCTGGTCGATGATTTTGCAGGCGCGCTCCGGCACCATGGCCTTGACCATCGAGACCCAGACGCGGGCCTCCTTGTTGCCGAGCACGTCCATCGCCTTGGCCGCCTTCAAGACCATCAGCCGCATCGCCTCGATCTCGCAGCGCGCCTGCGCGATGATCTGCATGTTGCCGCCGAGATGGGCGATCTTCTTGCCGAAGGCTTCGCGGGTGAGGCCCCGCTGCACCATCAAATCCAGCGCCTTCTCGGCCTTGCCGATGGTGCGCATGCAGTGATGGATGCGGCCCGGTCCGAGCCGGAGCTGCGAGATCTCGAAGCCACGGCCCTCGCCGAGCAGGATGTTCTCCTTCGGCACCCGGACATTGTTGAAGCGCATGTGCATGTGGCCGCGCGGGGCGTGGTCCTGGCCGAACACATACATGGGGCCGAGCACCTCGACGCCGGGCGTGTCGCGCGGCACCAGGATCTGCGACTGCTGCTTGCTCGGCGCCGCATCCGGATTGGTCTTGACCATCACGATCAGGATCTTGCAGCGGGGATCGCCGAGACCCGAGATGTAATACTTCTCGCCATTGATGACCCATTCGTCGCCGACGAGTTTTGCGGTGGTCGAGATGTTCTTGGCGTCGGAGGAGGCGACGTTCGGTTCGGTCATGACATAGGCCGAGCGGATCTCGCCGTTGAGCAGCGGCTTCAGCCACTTCTCCTTCTGCTCCTTGGTGCCGACGCGCTCCAGCACCTCCATGTTGCCGGTGTCCGGCGCCGAGCAGTTCATAGTCTCGGAGGCCAGCGGGCTCTTGCCGAGCTCGGATGCGATGTAGGCATAGTCGAGATTCTTCAGGCCCTGGCCGGTCTCGTCATCCGGCAGAAAGAAATTCCAGAGGCCTTCCTGCTTGGCCTTGTTCTTGGCCTTCTCCAGCACCTCGAGCTGCTTCGGCGTGAAGCTCCAGCGGTCTTCCTTGCCTTCGCCGGCCTTGGCGAACTCGATCGACATCGGCTCGACGGTGTCGCGGATGAATTTCCTGACGTGATCGTAGAGCGGCCGGACCTGGTCCGACATGCGGAGGTCGTTGAGCTCGTCGCCGGGATTGAGCGTGTAGTTGGTGGTGCGCGGAATGTAGGTGTGCTTTGTCATTGTTCCTCCCGGGGGCGCTGAAACCGTGTTGGCCGCAAGAATAGTCGCAGCGCCGCGAAAGTGCGAGCGCGTATTTTCTCACGCGAGCCATGCCACGCGATGGAATTTTCGCGAGGGCGTTTGAATGTCGTTTGAATGGTGTGGAAGTTTCGGTGCGCCCGTCAATCTCCGCTGTCATCGCCCGATTTAATCGGGCGATCCAGGGCGGATTCAACTGGTCGTCGCAACACCTCAGCAAAGGATGTTGCGATGAACAGATGCAGTCGGCGTTCTGATCAGGGTGTGCAGGCAATCCAGCGATTGTCAGGTCGGCGTCGGCAGGTTCTTCGAGAGAATCGTAAGCCGTTCTGGACTGCGATTGCTTCGGGGCGCTCGAGCGAGGATGCTGCGGTTGACGCCGGGGTATCGCCGGCGGTCGGAGTACGCTGGTTCCGGGAGGCGGGCGGCATGCCGCCAACACATTTGTCGCAGTCGTCAAGACCTCTATCAGGGCGCTACCTCTCGTTCGCCGAGCGTGAGGAGATCGCCATCTTGCACGCGCAGGGGCATGGGGTGCGAGCGATCGCTCGTCGGCTCGATCGGCCTCCATCCACGATCTCTCGTGAACTTCGGCGGAACGTGGCGCGCCGCCACGGTGCTCCAGAGTACCGAGCGACCACGGCACAATGGCACGCTGATCGGTCCGCCCGGAGACCCAAGTCGGCGAAGTTGGCAATCAATCCGGCTCTGCGGGACTATGTGCAAGACAGGCTTGCCGGTATGATCGCCAAGCCGAATGGAGAGCCCCTCGTTGGCCCGAAGGTCGTGTGGAAGGGGCGCCGGGCCGTGCATCGGCAGAACCGGCGCTGGGCGAGGGCATGGAGCCCGGAACAGATTTCTCGGCGACTTCGGCTCGACTTTCCCGAGGATGAGACGATGCGCATCAGTCACGAGGCGATCTATCAGGCACTTTACGTGCAGGGTCGAGGAGCTTTGCGCCGCGAACTGACGGCCTGCTTGCGCACCGGGCGGGCGCTGCGGATGCCAAGGGCGCGCGCCCGTAAAGGCAGGAGCTTCATTCCTTCCGAGATCATGATCAGTGAGCGCCCTGCCGAAGCGGCCGATCGAGCCGTGCCGGGACATTGGGAGGGGGACCTTATCCTCGGGCTTGGCAGCTCGGCGATCGGCACGCTGGTCGAGCGGACCACGCGCTTCACGATGTTGTTGCACCTTCCCCGGTTGGCGGGACATGGCGAAGCTCCGCGCGCGAAGAACGGGCCTGCGCTCGCAGGGCACGGGGCCGAAGCCGTGCGCGACGCAATCGCACGCACCATCATCACTTTGCCCGAAGAACTGCGTCGTTCGCTGACCTGGGATCAGGGGGCCGAAATGGCTCAGCATGATCGTCTCAAGATCGATGCGGGTATCCAAGTCTACTTCTGCGATCCGCATAGCCCTTGGCAGCGCGGCACCAACGAAAACACCAATGGGCTATTGCGGCAATACTTCCCGAAAGGCACAGACCTGAGCCTCCATAGTGTCGACGAGATCTCCGCCGTGGCAGCGGCCCTTAATGCCCGACCGAGAAAAACACTGGGCTGGAAAACGCCAGCAGAGGCGCTTGACGCGTTGCTCCCATGAGTCAAAAACAACGGCTGTTGCGACGACCGGTTGAATCCGCCCAGTATTCCAGAGCCGGCGGTGATTGAACCGAAGGGCCGCGGCGTACTGGATGCTCCGGTCAAGCCGGGGCATGACAGCGGTGTTGTGGCTAAATCAGCTCTGCATCCGGTGCATCGCGCAGATCTTGTTGCCGTCGAGATCGCGCAAATAGGCGATATAGAGCTTGTTCCCCGCGCCCTCGCGGATGCCGGGCGGATTCTCGATCGGCGTTCCGCCGGCCGCGACGCCGGTCGCGTGCCACTTGTCGACCTGCTCAGGTGAGTTGGCGGCAAAGCCGATCGTGCCGCCATTCGCACAGGTCGCCGGCTCGCCGTTGATCGGTTTTGTCACTGAGAACACGCCGGTCTTGGTGATGTAGAAGATGCGGTGCCCGTCGACCCGTGCCGGCCGCACCTCGAGCGTGCCGAGCAGCGTGTCGTAGAACGTCTTGGCCTTGTCGAGATCGTTGGTGCCGATCATGATGTGTGAGAACATTTGCCCTGTCCCTTTCGCGCTTACGAACTGAGATGCGGTAGGGTGGGCAAAGCGCAGCGTGCCCACCACGGCAGTCGAAAATGCTGATGGTGGGCACGGCGCGCGAACAGCGCGGCTTTGTCCACCCTACGAAAATCAAAACGCGGTATAGCCGCCGTCGATCACGAACGTGTCGGCGGTGTGATACGACGATGCCTTGCTCATCAGATACACCGCGATGCCGCCGAAATCGGATGCTTCGCCGAAGCGCCGCACCGGAATGCGCGGCATCACGTTGGCGACGAATTTTTGGTTGCCCATGAGTCCCGCGGTCATGTCGCTCTTGATCCAGCCCGGCAGGATCGCGTTCGCGGTGACGCCATGACGCGCCAGCTCGACGCCGAGCGCGCGCACCAGCGCGTTGATGGCAGCCTTGGTCGCGGCATAGTGCTCGTTGCGGGCGGTGCCGAAGATCGAAGCGAGACTCGAGGTTGCAACCAGCCGGCCGAACGGATCGCCGGCGTTGGCGCGCTCGGTCATGTGCTTCGCGGCGGCCTGGAACGCGTGGAAGACGCCGTCGAGATTGGTCGAAAACATCGTGCGCCATTCCTCCTCGGTGCGCTCGATGAAGGACCTGCGGCCGCCGCCGCCGATTCCGGCATTGGCAAAGCAGCCGTCGACCCGGCCGAAAATGTCGAGCGTCGCCTTCATCGCGGCGTTGACCGAGGCTGGATCGGTGACGTCGCAGACGCGGCTATCGACCTTGCCTGGCAGCCCCGCCATGCTCGCGGCTGCGGCCTTGTTCTTGTCGGCATTGCGGCCCCAGATCGAGACGTTGCAGCCCTGGCCGGCCAGCGCCTGCGCGATGCCGAGCCCGATGCCGCCATTGCCGCCGGTGATCACCGCGACGCGGCCGGAGAGGTCGAAAAGGTTCATGGCGCGTTTCCTGTTGTTGGCATGAGGCTTCCTGGCGCGAGCCGCATCAGCCGCTGCGCACAAGATTGCTTGCTATGCTGCGATCACCATGGACAAGACCGCGCCAAAAATCAAATATGCGCCCGGCAAAAACGAATTCCGGCGTGCGAAACATCGGCAGTGCCGGCTGAGAGGAAACCATGCAGTTCAAACATGTCACGCTCGATTTCGATGGCTCGGTCGCAATCCTCAGGCTCGACCATCAGGAGGTGATGAACGCGGTCTCCGTCGACATGCTCGGCGGCCTTGCCGAGGCGCTCGACGCCATCGAGGAGAAGAAGGACGAGGTGCGCTGCGTCGTGCTGACCGGCGCGGGGCGGGCGTTCTGCACCGGCGCGAACCTGCAAGGCCGCAACAGCCAGTCGAAGAAGACCAAGGCCGGCCTGACGCTGGAGACCGGTTTCCATCCGTTCCTGCGCCGCATCCGCAACCTGCATTGCCCCATCGTCACCGCGGTCAATGGGCCGGCGGCGGGTGCCGGCATGAGCTTCGCGCTGCTCGGCGACATGATCCTGTGCGCGCGGTCCTCCTACTTCCTTCAGGCGTTCCGCCGCATCGGCCTCGCGCCGGATTGCGGGTCGACGTGGCTGCTGCCGCGCCTGGTCGGCCGGGCGCGTTCGATCGAATTGTCGCTGATGGGCGAGCGGCTGCCGGCCGAAAAGGCGCTGGAATGGGGCCTCGTCAACCGCGTCTACGACGATGGCGTGCTGATGGAGGAGGCGATGAAGCTCGCGCGCGATCTCGCGAGCGGCCCGACGGTGGCGCTGTCGCTGATCCGCAAACTGTACTGGGACAGCCCGGAAAATTCCTTCGAGGACCAGCTCAATCTCGAATTCCAGTGCCAGCTCCGTGCCGGCGATACGGATGATTTCCGCGAAGGTGTCGGCGCGTTCCTGGAGAAGCGTCCGGCGCAGTTCAAAGGCAAATGATCGAGGCGGAGCTTTCGCGCAGCGTCCGGCGCTGGTGCAAAGGCGCGACCGGCGCGACCTCCGCGGCAAAGCTGTCCGGCGGCGCCAGTCAGGAGACCTGGCGCTTCGACATCGTGCATCCCGATGGGCCGATCGGCGCCATCCTGCGCCGATCGCCGAAGGGCTATGGCGCCGCGCCGACGCGTGCGGCGGGCCTCGCTGCCGAGGCGCAGTTGATGCAACTCGCCTATGAGGCCGGCGTACCGTCACCGCGCGTGATGCATGTGCTTACGCCGGAGGACGATCTCGGCACCGGATTCATCATGCAGCGCATCGAGGGCGAAACCATCGCCCGCAAGATTCTGCGCGACGATGAATTCGCGGCTGCGCGGCCGCGTCTGGCGCGGCAGATCGGCGGTGTGCTCGCTGGCCTGCACAAGCTGCCGCAGGATAAATTGCCCGCCTTGCGCAGCAGATCGGCGAGCGAGGAGATCGGCGAGTTCGAGCGCGACTATCGGAGCCTCAATTGGCCGAAGCCGGTGTTCGAATTGGCGCTGCGCTGGCTGCGCGACCATGATCCCGGTCCATCGGACGAGACAACGCTGGTGCACGGCGATTTCCGCAACGGCAATCTGGTCATTGGCGCTGACGGGTTGCGTGCCGTGCTCGACTGGGAGCTTGCCCATCTCGGCGATCCCATGGAGGATCTCGGCTGGGTCTGCGTCAACTCCTGGCGCTTTGGCGAGATCGACAAGCCCGCTGGTGGGTTTGGCTCGCGTGAAGAGCTGTTCGCCGGCTACGAGGCGGCAGGCCGCAAGGTCGATGCGGCGCGCGTGACATTTTGGGAAGTGATGGGGACGCTGCGCTGGGGCATCATGTGCGGCGGCATGATGCAGCGGTTTCGCGAGGGGCCGGATCATTCCATGGAGCGCGCCATGATTGGCCGCCGCGCCAGCGAGACCGAGATCGATCTGCTGCGGCTGCTCGCGCCGCGGGGAGGCTAGGCATGCAGGACGAACCGACACCGATCGAGCTGACCAAGACCGTCGCCGATTTCCTCCGGGGCGACATCATGCCACTGATCTCTGGTCATCAGGCATTCAAGCTGCGCGTCGCGATCAACATCCTCGACCTCGTCACGCGGCAGCTGACGCAGGAGGCGGGGAGCGACGCAAAGGAAGTCGAGCGGCTGCGCGCGCTGCTCAGCATGGATGGATCGGTGATCGAGCTCAACCGCGCGCTCGCCGAGCGCATTGCGAAAGGCGAAGTCGATCTCGCAACGCCGGGCCTCGCCGAGCATCTGTGGCAGACGACAATGGATAAGCTCGCAGTCGATCAGCCGAACTATGCATCCTACAAGCGCGAGCTGGGGCGAGGCGGGTAGGCGACGCTCCACACTCGCTGTCATCGCCCGACTTGATCGGGCGATCCAGGGCGGCTTCAACCGCTCGTCGCAACACTTCAGCAAAGGAGGTTGCGATGGAGAACTATGTGCGATCAGGTCGGCCCCGAGAGGCCCTACGAAGGCATTACAGACCGTTCTGGGCTGCGATTGCTTCGGGACGATCGAGCGAGGATGCTGCGGTTGAGGCCGGGGTGTCGCCGGCGATCGGAGTACGCTGGTTCCGGAGGGCAGGCGGTATGCCGCCAACACATTTATCGCGGTCGTCCAAGCCTGCATCGGAGCGCTACCTCTCGTTCGCGGAACGTGAGGAGATTGCCATCCTGCGTGCACAGGGTCATGGGGTGCGAGCCATCGCTCGTCGGCTCGATCGGCCTCCATGCACGATCTCTCGTGAACTCCGGCGCAATGTGGCGCGCCGCCACGGTGCTCCAGAGTACCGAGCGACCACAGCACAATGGCACGCTGATCGGTCTGCCCGACGGCCCAAGTTGGCGAAGTTGGCCGTCAATCCGGCCCTGCGGGATTATGTGCAGGACAGGCTTGCCGGTATGATCGCCAAGCCGGACGGGGAACTCCTCGTTGGCCCGAAGGTCGTGTGGAAGGGACGCCGGGCTGTGCATCGGCAAAACCGACGCTGGGCGAGGGCATGGAGCCCCGAACAGATTTCTCGGCGACTTCGGCTCGACTTTCCCGAGGATGAGGCGATGCGCATCAGTCACGAGGCGATCTATCAGGCGCTTTATGTGCAGGGTCGAGGAGCTTTGCGCCGCGAACTGACGGCCTGCTTGCGCACCGGGCGGGCATTGCGGATGCCGAGAGCGCGCGTCCGTAAAGGCCGAAGCTTCATTCCTTCCGAGATCATGATCAGTCAGCGTCCGGCGGAGGCCGCTGATCGCGCGGTGCCGGGCCACTGGGAAGGTGACCTCATTATGGGTCTGGGAAGCTCCGCGATCGGCACCCTGGTGGAGCGTACGACCCGTTTTACCATCCTGTTGCATCTGCCGCGTATGACGGACCAGGAACGGGAAGCTGGGGTGAAAGGATCTGCACTCGCCGGACATGGCGCTGAAGCCGTGCGCGACGCCATCACCCGCGCAATCTTCACCATGCCCGAGCAACTGCGCCGGTCGCTGACCTGGGATCAAGGAGCTGAGTTGGCTCAGCATGCACGTCTGAGAATTGACGCAGGCGTGCAGGTCTACTTCTGCGACCCTCATAGCCCATGGCAGCGCGGCACCAACGAGAACACCAATGGGTTGCTGCGCCAGTACTTTCCCAAAGGGACCGATCTCAGCATGCACAACGCCGATGACCTTGAGGGCGTCGCTCTTGCTCTCAATACCAGGCCTAGGAAAACCCTAGGCTGGAAAACACCAGCGGAAACTCTCGACCAATTGCTCCGAGTGAGCGATACACAGCGTGTTGCGACGAGCGATTGAATCCGCCCAGTAATCCGAGGTGTCTGCGGTTGACCGAGAAGGCGCGGCGTACTGGATGCCCCGGACAAGCCGGGCATGACAGCGGTGACGTCTGCGCGTCCTTCGCTTTGAGGCGCCCAGGGACGTCGCTACTTCCCCATCCATTGCGGCGGGCGCTTCTCCGCAAACGCCTTCGGACCCTCGATGTAATCCTGCGAGGCCACCATCGCCTTCACCGCCGGATACTCGCGCTGCTCCTCGATCGCCTGCTCCAGCGACACGGCAAGACCCTTCTGAATGGCCTGCTTGGAGGCGCGGATCGACATCGGCGAGTTCTTGGTGATCATCTCCGCCCAGCGCAGCGCAGCCGTGAGGGCCTCGCCCTGGGGCACCACCTCGTTGACGAAGCCGAGTTCAAGGCCTTCCTTGGCGCTGACATGGCGTGCGGTGAGGATCATGCCCATGGCGCGCTTGAGCCCAATCTGCCGCGGCAGGCGATGCAGGCCGCCGGCGAGTGCGGCAAGGCCAACGCGTGGTTCAGGGAGTGCGAAGGTCGCATTCTCGGAGGCGATAATGAGATCGCAGGCGAGCGCAATTTCAAAACCGCCGCCCATGGCGACGCCGTTGACGGCGGCGACGATCGGCTTGTCGCAATCGAACCGCGCGGTGAGGCCGGCAAAGCCGCCTTTGTCCCAGCCGCGTTTGCCGCCAGCCGCCTGCCACTTCAGATCGTTGCCGGCGCAGAACGCCTTGTCGCCGGCGCCGGTGACGATCGCGACCCACTGTTCGGGATCGGCGGAGAAATCGTCAAACACCTTGTTGAGCTCGAAATGTGCGTCGATGTGCAGCGCGTTGTAGACCTCGGGACGCGACAGCGTGACGATCGTGATCGGCCCCTTGCGCTCCACCCTTGAGAATTTCAGCTCCATCGCGCGCTCCCGCAGTTTCTTGTGAAGGAATATTGGTGACATACTAGCGCGCCTCAGTGCCTGAGCACCATCGAATTGCGCGGGCGCGCCTTGCGCCTCTGGCACGTCTCGGCTTGCTTGACTTGCGCGCGCTCTTCTCACCTTAATCGTGCGAAGCAAAAAGCGCGCTAGCGCCTTAACGCAAACAATAAATCATCCGGGAGAGAACCGTGGATTTCGCATTACCTGCCGATCTCATCACCTATCTCGGAGAGCTCGACCGTTTCATCGAACGCGAGATCAAGCCGCTGGAGGAGGCCGACGACAACATCCGCTTCTTCGATCATCGCCGCGAATGGGCGCGCACCGATTTCGAGAATGGCGGCTTGCCGCGGCACGAATGGGAAGCGCTGCTGCGCAAGGCCAAGGATCTCGCCGACGCCGCCGGCCATCTGCGCTTTCCAGTGCCGAAGCAATATGGCGGCAAGGACGGCTCCAATCTCTGGATGGCCGTGATCCGCGAGCACTTTGCCGCAAAAGGTCTCGGCCTGCATAACGACCTGCAGAACGAGCATTCCATCGTCGGCAACTTTCCCGTCGTCACCATGCTCGACCGCTATGGAAGCGATGACCAGAAGGCGATGATCGACGGCTCGATTGGGGGCAAGTACCGCATCACCTTTGGCCTCACCGAGCCGCATCACGGCTCGGACGCGACCCACATGGAGACGCGCGCGGTGCCGGCTGTCCGCGACAACGTCAAGGGCTGGATCATCAACGGCGAGAAGATGTGGACCACAGGCATGCACGTCGCCACCCATTGCGCGCTGTTCGCGCGCACGTCGGGCAATGACGGCGATGCCCGCGGCATCACCTGCTTCCTGGTGCCCGCCAAGAGCCACGGCGTCAGGATCGAAGAGTACATGTGGACCTTCAACATGCCGACCGACCACCCGCGCGTCAGCTTTACGGACGTGTTCGTGCCGGAGGATGCGCAGTTCGGCGAGGTCGGTCGCGGCCTGTCGCTGGCGCAATGCTTCGTGCACCAGAACCGTATTCGCCAGGCGGCGAGCTCGCTCGGCGCAGCGGTCTACTGCATCAACGAAAGCGTGAAATACGCGCGCGAGCGAAAGCCGTTTGGGAGGGCACTGGCCGAGAACCAGGCGATCCAGTTCCCGCTGGTCGAACTCGCCACGCAAACCGAGATGCTGCGCCTGTTGATCCGCAAGACCGCCTGGGAGATGGACCAGCTCACCGAGGAGCAGATCGAGCGCACGCTCTCTGATCGCGTCTCGATGTGCAATTACTGGGCAAACCGCCTCTGCTGCGAATCCGCCGACCGCGCCATGCAGGTCCACGGCGGCATGGGCTATTCGCGCCACAAACCATTCGAGCACATCTACCGGCATCACCGTCGCTACCGCATCACCGAAGGCAGCGAGGAGATCCAGATGCGCAAGGTGGCGGGGTTTTTGTTCGGGTATATGGGGCCGGGGAAGCATTAGCTGTTGTTGCTAAGCTCCGCTGTCGTAGGGTGTGCAAAGCGAAGCGTGCCCACCATTACTGCTGAAGGCGCGGAAGAATGGTGGGTACGGCGCATTGCGCCTTTGCCCACCCTACGGCACCACGGATCAATTCACCCGTCGGTCCTTCCCCGCCCAATACGGCTCTCGCAATTGCCGCCGCAAGATCTTGCCGCTCGGATTCCTCGGCAGCGCCGGCAGGAATTCCACACTCTTCGGGGTCTTGTAGCCGGCGATGCGCTCGCGGGTGAAGTTGATGATGTCGGTTGCGGTGGCCTGCTTGCCCGGCTTCATCACCACCACCGCCTTCACCGCCTCGCCCCATTTGTCGTCGGGCACGCCGATCACGGCGGCTTCGGCGACATCAGGATGATCGCAGAGCGCGCTCTCGACCTCGGCCGGATAGATGTTCTCGCCACCGGAGATGATCATGTCCTTGATGCGGTCGTGGATATAGAGATAGCCGTCCTCGTCCATGTAGCCGGCATCGCCGGTGCGCAGCCAGCCGTCGCTGCGCAGCGTCGCGGCGGTTGCCTCCGGCAAATTCCAGTAACCGGCCATGTTGGAGCCCGAGCGCGTCGCGATCTCGCCGACCTCACGCGGCGGCAACGGCTTGCCGTCGGCGTCGAGGATCGCGATCTCGACACCGGGCAGCGCCTTGCCGGCCGAGCGCATCCGCTCCAGCCCCTCGACGTGATCCTCCGGCGGCAGCGCGACGATGGTGCCGGTCGTCTCGGTCATGCCGTACATCTGCACGAAGCCGCATTTGAAGATTTCGATGCATTCCTTCAGCAGTGCCGCCGGGATCGGCGAGGCGCCGTAGAGCATGTATTTCAGCCGCGAGAAGTCGACCGTCCTGGCGCGCGGCTGCCGCACCACGAACTGCATCGCCGCCGGCACCATGAACAGTTTTGTGATGCCTGACTGCTCGAAGAAATCGAGCACCTTGGTTGGATCGAATTCGCGCGCGATGACGCCGCGGGCGCCGTGATAGAGCCCCATCACGCCCCAGCCGGAGCCGCCGATGTGGAAGATCGGCATCGCCACCAGCGAGACATCGTCGGTCGTCCACCGGTTCCACTCCGGCTTGTCGTCGGCATTGCCGGTCTGCACGAGGTTGAGGAAGTTCGCGTGGCTGAGCATCGCGCCCTTCGGCTTTCCTGTTGTGCCCGAGGTGTAGAGCTGAATGGCGATGTCCTTCGTATCGATCGGCACCTTCGGATCGTCGCCGCTCTGCGCATCGCGCCATGCTGTGAAATCCTGCCATTCTGGCGCACCGCCCTCGGTGGTGATGATGGTGCGCAGGCCCGGAATCTGATCCCTGATCTGGCGGACCAGTGAGATGAACTCCGGTCCGACGAACAGCACCGGCGCCTTGCAATCGGCAACGATGAAGGCGACCTCCGGCCCCGCGAGGCGCCAGTTCACCGGCGCCATCACGACGCCGGCCTTCATCGCGCCCATCAGCAGCTCGAAATAGAGGTCGCTGTTCTTGCCGAGATAGGCGATGCGGTCGTCCTTCCTCACGCCCATCGCGATCAGGGCATTCGCGACCTTGTTGGTCCTGACGTCGAACTCGGCGAAGCTGGTGAGGCGGCCCTCGAATTCAAAAGCGATGGCGTCGCCGCGACTCGTCGCGCGCTCGCGCACCATGTCGGCGAGGTTCGCCAATGGTTGTGTGGTGGACATGTCTCTCCCGTGGCGTCTGTTTTTTATGCCGCGGAGTTTGGCGCCATCCGCGGGTGAAGACAAGATGGGAGTCTGGCTGTCGTCCCGGACGCGCTGCGGCGCTCTTGCGCTGCTGCGCAGAGCCGCGACCCATGCTGTTTTTGGATGAGGCGAGAACTGGGCCCCGGCTCTGCAGCGCACCACGCCGAAGGCGGCGCACTGCGCTGCGTCCGGGGCACAAGAGAGCATCATCCCCGCTTCGCCCGGTCCTTCTCGTTCTGCGCCATGATGCTCTCGCGCGCGGCTTTCCAGTCGTCGTCGCTCCAGTCGCGGAGCTGGTAGAAATTGCCGCCCATCGCCAGCGCCTGGGCGCCGTCCATGGCGATGGTCTCGCCATTGATCCAGTCGCAGCCGCCGGAGATCAGGAATACCGCGAGGTTCTGCAATTCCTCCATGGTGCCGACGCGGCCCATCGGGTTCAACGCCTTGGTGCGCGCACCGGCCTCATCGCCCGGCTTGATCCGCTTGCTCATGCCCTCGGTCGGGATCTCGCCCGGCGCGATGGTGTTGAGGCGGATGCCGTAGCGGCCCCATTCGGTCGCAAGCGACATCGTCATGGCGTGGATCGCCGATTTGCTCATTGCCGACGGCACCACATAGGGCGAGCCGTTGCGCACCCAGGTCACCGTGATCGAGACCACGTTGCCGGGCTGCTTCAACGCGATCCAGCGCTTGCCGACCGCATGCGTCACATAGAACGTGCCGTGCATGACGATCTGGCGACGGCATCGAAGCCGCGCGGCGACAGCTCCTCGCTGCGCGAGATGAAATTGCCGGCGGCGTTGTTGATGAGGTCGGTGAGGGGGCCATCGCGAAAGATGGTCTCGATCATCTCCTCGACGGCGAGCGCGTTGCGGATGTCGACGCCGTGGCTGGTGACGCGGCCGCCATACTGGTCCATCAGTTCGGTCGCGGTCTCGTCGCACACGATCTTGCGCCGGCCACAGATGTGCACCTCGGCGCCGAGCTGAAGGAAGCGCGCCGCCATGGACTTGCCGAGCCCGGTGCCGCCGCCGGTCACGAGAATGCGCCGTCCCGCCAGAAGATTTTCCTTGAACATGGCTGTTTCCCCCGTACGGATTGTCAGTTAATTGGTCGATTGACTAAATCCGGCCGTCAGCTTTCTGTAAAGCGGCACCGAACAAGAACAGGCAAGAACAGGGGAGAATTCATCCATGGAAGAGCGCGTCTCGATCTCGATCTCGGAAGGTGTCGCCGATGTGCGCCTGGTGCGCGCCGACAAGATGAATGCGCTGGATCAGGCGATGTTCGAGGCCCTTGTGGCGGCAACCGAGCGGCTTTCGCAGGAAAAAGCCGTGCGCGCCGTGGTGCTATCAGGCGAAGGCCGCGCCTTCTGCGCCGGTCTCGACATGGGGCGTTTTGCCGCCATGAAGGAGAAGGGCGGCAACGGAATTCCGGGTGGCGAAAATCGCGATCTGACCAAGCGCACGCACGGCCAGGCGAACTTTCCGCAACAGGCGGTGTGGGGCTGGCGCCAGCTTCCGGTGCCGGTGATCGCAGCCGTGCACGGCGTCGCCTTCGGCGGCGGCTTTCAGCTCTCGCTCGGCGCCGACATGCGCTTTCTCAGCGCCGATGCGCGGATGTCGGTGATGGAGATCAAATGGGGCCTCGTCCCTGACATGGCGGGCACGCCGATCCTGGCGAGCCTCGTCCGCGACGACATCTTGCGCGATCTCACCTATACGGGGCGCATCTTCTCCGCGCAGGAGGCGATGACCTATGGCCTCGCCACGCGCATCTGCGACGATCCGCGCGCGGCCGCGCTCGAGGTCGCCCGCGAGATCGCCGGCAAGAGTCCCGATGCGATCCGCGCCGCGAAGCGATTGCTGAATAATATCTCGGTCGATCCGGGGCCGGCCCTGCTCGCCGAGTCCGTCGAGCAGCAGAAGCTGATCGGCAGTGCGAACCAGACCGAGGCAGTGCGTGCCAATCTCGAGAAGCGCGCGCCGAAGTTTGCGGATTAGTGCGGACCTCATCCCGAGGAGTCGCGAATCGGCGTCTCGAGGGATGGGCTACGGGCTCTCATGGTTCGAGACGGCGCTTTGCGCCTCCTCACCATGAGGATCAACTTCAAAACACGAAGAAAAACAAAATGAGCGAAACGTCCCAATTTCTCGGCATCGTCTCCGGCGAGCGCCGCCGTTCTCATGCCGAAGTCGCCGCCCGCGCCGACCGCATCGCGTCCGGCCTCGTCCAGATCGGCGTCAAGCAAGGCGATTGCGTCTGCATGCTGATGCGTAACGACATCGCCTTCCTGGAAGCTGCCTACGCCGCGATGCGGCTTGGGGCTTATGGTGTTCCGATCAACTGGCACTTCAAGCCGGAGGAGATCAACTACATCCTGAAAGACTCCGGCACGTCCGTGCTGATCGGTCACGCCGACATGCTGCACGCCCTGCGCGATGCGATTCCGAAAGGCGTCACCGTGCTCAGCGTACCGACGCCGCCGGAGATCCTGTCCAACTACAAGATCGATCGCGATCATCTGGCGACGCCGGACTTTGCGATCGATTTTGAGTCCTGGCTCGCGCGATACCAGCCCTATGACGGCCCGGTCGTGCCGCAGCCGATGAACATGATCTACACGTCAGGAACCACCGGCCATCCCAAAGGCGTGCGCCGCGCCGCGCCGACGCCGGAGCAGCAGGCCGCGGGCGAGCGCATGCGCGCGATGATTTACGGGCTGAAGCCCGGCGCCCGCGCGCTGCTGCCGGGCCCGCTCTATCACTCCGCGCCGAATTCGTTCGGCATCCGCGCCGGAAAACTCGGCGGCGCGCTGGTGCTGATGCCGCGCTTCGAGCCGGAAGATTTTTTGAAGCTGATCGAGCGCTACAAAATCGACACCATCTTCATGGTGCCGACCATGTTCATCCGCCTGATGAAGCTGCCGGAGGAGGTGCGCAAGACATACGACATCTCCTCGCTCCGCCACGTCATCCATGCCGCAGCGCCGTGTCCGGCTGATGTCAAGCGCGCCATGATCGAGTGGTGGGGGCCGGTGATCTACGAATTCTACGGCTCGACCGAGTCCAGCGCTGTCACCTTCGCGACATCAGAGGACGCACTGAAGAAGCCCGGCACCGTCGGGAAGATCTCGCCCGGCGCCGAACTGCGCTTCATCGGCGAGGAAGGACGCGTGCTGGGCGTCGGCGAGATCGGCGAGATCTATTCCCGCATGGCGGCGCTCGCCGACTTCACCTATCACAACAAGCCCGAGAAGCGCGCCGAGATCGACCGCGATGGCTTCATCACCTCCGGCGATGTCGGCTATATCGACGAGGACGGCTACGTCTTCATTTGCGACCGCAAGCGGGACATGGTGATTTCAGGCGGCGTCAACATCTATCCGGCCGAGATCGAATCGGTGCTGCACGCCGTGCCCGGCGTGCATGATTGCGCCGTGTTCGGCATCCCCGATGCCGAATTCGGCGAAGCGCTGATGGCGGTGGTCGAACCGCAAGCCGGCGTCACGCTCGATGCGGCCGAGATCCGCGCGCGGCTGAAGGGCTCGCTGGCCGACTACAAAGTGCCGAAGCACATCGAGATTCGCGAGAGTCTGCCGCGCGAAGACTCCGGAAAAATTTTCAAGCGCCGCCTGCGCGATCCCTATTGGGAGCAGGCCGGGCGGAAGATCTGACAATTCGATGAGAACCCGTAGGGTGGGCTAAGCGAAGCGTGCCCACAAATTCGCTTGCGGAAACAGATGGTGGGCACGGCGCAAGCGCGCCTTTGCCCATCCTACGAGACTGACACAGGTTGCGGGAGCGCAGGCCGTGTCCGCCGCCTCTAAACAAGCTCCCCGCCAACAAACAGCAGGAACGACCGGCCCGGCACCTTGTAGATGCCGTCGAACTCGAACCGCGCGCCGGATCCTCCGTCGGCGGCATTGGTGTCGAGCAGCAATGACCAGCACGGGCCGGCCGTGGTGTGCGGCAGCTTGAAGTCGACCTCGCCCTCATAGCTGTTGAGGATGATGAGCACGCTGTCGTCCTCGCCATGGCGCGCGATCGCCGTCTTGCGCGCGCGGCCGTCGAGGACGACGCCAAAGCATTTCAGCCAGCCGCTCTCCCAGTCGGCGCTCGACATCTCGCTGCCATTGGCATTGACCCAGACGACGTCGCGGATGTCGAGCTTGGTATCGTGGGTGCCAGTGAGAAAGCGGCTGCGGCGCAGGATCGGATAGTCGCGCCGGAGCTGGATCATGCGCTTGGTGAAGGCGAGCAGCTTCTGCGCGTCCTCGCCCAAGCTCCAGTCGAACCAGGAGATGTCGCTGTCCTGGCAATAGGCGTTGTTGTTGCCCCGCTGGGTGCGGCCCAACTCGTCGCCGCCGAGCAGCATCGGCGTTCCCTGCGAGAGCAGCAAGGTCGCCAGCATGTTGCGTTTCTGCCGTTCGCGCAGCGCAAGGATGTCCTTGTCGTCGGTCGGGCCTTCGACGCCGCAATTCCAGGAGCGATTGTTGGAATTGCCGTCGCGGTTGCCCTCGCCATTGGCCTCGTTGTGCTTGTCGTTGTAGCTCGCCCAGTCGTTCAGCGTGAAGCCGTCATGCGCGGTGATGAAGTTGACGCTGGCCCATGAGCGGCGGCCGCCCCAGCGATTGAAAATGTCGCCGGAGCCGAGCAACCGCGTTGCGAGCGCAGAGGGCGGTGCCTCGCCGCGCCAATAATCACGCACGGTGTCGCGAAACCTGTCATTCCACTCGGCCCAGCCCGGCGGGAAGCCGCCGACCTGGTAGCCGCCGGGCCCGCAGTCCCAGGGTTCGGCGATCAGCTTGATGGTCGCGAGCTGCGGATCCTGGTCCATGGCCTTCAAAAATCCGCTCTGCTCGTCGAAGCCGTAGACTTCACGGGCGAGAATGGTGCCGAGATCGAAGCGGAAGCCGTCGATATGCATGTGGCCGGCCCAGTACCGCAAGCTATCCATCACCATCTGGATCACGCGCGGATGCGAGAGGTTGACCGTGTTGCCCGTGCCGGTGTCGTTGACGTAGTAGCGCCGCCGGTCCGGCAGGAGGCGATAGTAGCTGGCATTGTCGATGCCCTTGAAGGACAGCGTCGGGCCGAGCTCGTTGCCCTCGGCGGTGTGGTTGTAGACGACGTCGAGGATCACCTCGAGCCCGGCGCCGTGCAGCTTCGACACCATCTCCTTGAACTCGCGCAGGCTGTTCGGCACGTCCGAGGCGTAGCGCGGGTCGGGCGCGAAGAAGCCGATGGTGTTGTAGCCCCAGTAATTGACGAGGTTCTTCTTCAGGAGGTTGTCGTCGTTGATGAAGGAATGGACCGGCAGCAGCTCGATCGAGGTTACGCCGAGCGATGTCAGATGCGCGATCATCTCGGGCGCCGCGAAGCCGGCATAGGTGCCGCGCAGGTTCTCCGGCACAGCCGGGTGCTTCTTGGTAAAGCCCTTGACGTGGGTTTCGTAGATGATGGTCTCGTCCCAATGCACGTTCTGCCGCGCGGCCTCGGCCTGCCAGTCGAAATCGGGATCGACCACGACGCATTTCGGCATGAACGGCGCGCTGTCGCGCTCGTCGAAGGTGAGATCGTCCCCGGTCTCCATCTTGTAGCCGAACACGGCAGCATTCCAGGTCAGGCTCCCGGCATGCGCGCGGGCGTAGGGATCGAGCAGCAGCTTGTTGGGATTGAAGCGATGACCGGTGTCGGGCTGATAGGGCCCGTAGACGCGGTAGCCGTAGAAGGTGCCGGGACCGACGCCGGCGATGTAGCCGTGAAAGACCTGGTCGGTATATTCCGGCAGCTCGAAGCGGTGGGTCTCGCTGTCGCCCTCGAACAGGCAGACCTCCACCTTGGTGGCGTTGGCGGAAAACACCGCAAAGTTGGTGCCGTTGCCGCTCCAATGGGCACCCAGCGGGTAGGGCAGGCCTTCCTCGATGATGAAATCGGACATGTGAACCCCCAGGCCCCGATGGCCGCGACGGCAACGCCATTGCGTCCGGAATGTTTCAAGCGCCGTGCCAGTCTGGGCGCTGCGTGCGTCAGTTCAATGAAGTGACAGCGGGTGATGCCATTTCGGGCAATCACATCAGCCGGTGGCCGTCTTCGCAGCGACGATTTTCGCACCTATATAGGCGGGGTCATTGACCGCGGATAAAACCATGTCCCCCGTATCCATTCTGCTCAACTTGATCTGGATTCTCATCGGCGGTGCCTGGATGGCATTCGGCTGGATGGTCGCCGCGGTGATCATGGCCGTCACCATCATCGGCCTGCCCTGGGCGCGGGCGGCATTCAACATCGCCATTTACACGCTGCTGCCGTTCGGCTCGCGCGCGGTCAGCCGTGACGAGGTCACCGGCATGAGCGATATCGGCAGCGGCCCGCTCGGGGTGATCGGCAACATCATCTGGTTCGTACTCGCCGGCTGGTGGCTGGCGCTCGGCCACCTCCTGACCGCGCTGATGCTCGCCGTCACCATCATCGGCATTCCCTTCGCCTGGGCCCATCTGAAGCTCGCCGGCATTGCGCTTTGGCCGATCGGCAAGGTAATCGTGCCGGCTTGAGGGGAACTTTGCCTATGCTTCCTCGTTCCCGGTGGGGCACGAATCCAGGCGGAAACGATGAAATGGATGTTGGTGGTCTTGGTAGGAGGCGTATCGCCCGTCAACACCGACCTTGTGTTCGATAAATTCAGTGATTGTCTCGCTGCAGAAGAGCAAATGCGACAGCATTACTCTGATGCGTTCGATGCGTGGGATCGCATGGCTGCGGCAAGAATTGACCGGCGGAGAGACTACAAAAAAGCCCGCGACGTTGAAGCCAAACGGCTGCTGAGTAACGTCGGGACGTGTGTCCCGCATGGCGGCGGCGATCAGCAACCTGTCGCCGTCCCCCAGCAGCAATCTCCCCCCACACCACCCCAGCAACCTTCTGCTACACCATCTCCCTCGCAGCCAACGCCGCGAACCTAGCGGCAGGGATGACTCGTCGCCTGCTGGCCCTCAGCTCAGAGACCCGGTCAGCGACGGGCGAATCGCGCCCAGCGAACGCGCGCGCCGCTGTGTGTGATCCGTCCTGCCCCGGCCAGCCACCCTGCCGCGCCGCCACCAAGTTCATCTTGCACTGCGGCAGAAAAATATCGCACACTCCGCCGTGCCGGGGAGCCATAGGGAGCTCTTGTAAGGGGAGCGAGCCAATGTCCCTCCAGACCGTGTCATCCGACGCCGCCGATCAGCGTCCCAATCGCCCCGAGGATGCTCAGGCGCTGGAAGCCGATGCGCGGCTGCGCGATGACATCCGCCTGCTCGGACGCATCCTCGGCGACACCGTGCGCGACCAGGAGGGAGCCGATGTATTCGACCTGGTCGAGCGCATCCGGCAGACCTCAATCCGGTTCCACCGCGACGAGGACCGGCTCGCCCGCCGCGAGCTCGAACAGATCCTCGACGGCATGTCGATCTCGGAGACGGTGCGGATCGTCCGCGCCTTCAGCTATTTCTCCCACCTCGCCAACATCGCCGAGGACCAGAACAACATCCGCCAGATGCGTGCCGGCAAGGGCGGCGGGTCCGGCGTGCTGGCGGAGACGCTGGCCAAGGCCAAGGCCGCGGGCATCGGCCCCGATGCGCTGCGCAACTTTTTCAAGAACGCGCTGGTCAGCCCAGTGCTGACCGCGCACCCGACCGAGGTCCGCCGCAAGAGCACCATGGACCGCGAGATGGAGGTTGCCGCGCTGCTCGACCGCCGCGAGCGCGTCGCGCTGACCGCGGATGAGGCCGCCGCCAGCGACGAGCAGCTTCGCCGCGAGGTGCTGACCTTGTGGCAGACCAATCTGCTCCGCCGCACCAAGCTCACCGTGCTCGACGAGGTCGCCAACGGCCTGTCGTTCTACGACTACACCTTCCTGCGCGAGGTGCCGCGGCTGATGAACGCGCTGGAAGACCGCCTGGAGGAGGGTGGCGGGCAGGCAGCACACGAGCTCGCCTCGTTCCTGCGCATGGGAAGCTGGATCGGCGGCGATCGCGACGGCAATCCCTTCGTCACCGCCGACGTGATGCGCGGTACGCTGCGGCTGCAGTCGAGCCGCGTGATGCAGTTTTATCTCGAAGAACTGCACGTGCTCGGCTCCGAGCTGTCGATCGCCGCGCATCTCGCCGACGTCTCCGAGGAGCTGCGCACGCTCGCGGAACGCTCGCCGGACACTTCGCCGCATCGAAGCGGCGAGCCCTATCGCCTCGCGGTCTCCGGCATCTATGCGCGCCTCACCGCAACGGCGGAAAAGCTCGAAGTCGAGATCACGCGCCGCCCGGTCGGCAAGGGCAAGCCTTACGAGAGCGTCAGGGAATTGCAGGCCGATCTCGACGTGCTGCACCGCTCGCTGATCTCCAACAACGCCCGCGTTATCGCCCGCGGCCGGCTGCGGCTCTTGCGCCGCGCGGTGGATTGCTTCGGCTTCCATCTGGCGCGGCTCGACATCCGCCAGAACTCGGCCGTGCATGAACGCACCATCGCCGAGCTGATGGACGCCGCCAACCCCGGCATGTCCTATCTCGCGCTCGGCGAGGACGCGCGGATCTCGCTGCTCACCAACGAACTGCGCTCGACGCGCGCACTGGTCTCGCCCTTCGTCAAGTACAGCGACGAGACCATGGGCGAGCTCAACGTCTTCCATGCCGCTGCCGAAGCGCATGCGCGGTTCGGCTCGGATGCGATTCCCCAATGCATCATCTCGATGTGCAAGGGCATGTCCGACATGCTCGAGGTCGCCGTGCTCCTGAAGGAGGTCGGCCTCGTCCATCCCTCCGGCCGCAGCGCCATCAACATCGTGCCGCTGTTCGAGACCATCGAGGATTTGCAGGCCTCCTCGGCGATCATGGACCGCATGCTGTCGCTGCACGATTACCGCCGCCTCGTCGACAGCCGCGGCAGCGTGCAGGAGGTCATGCTCGGCTATTCCGACAGCAACAAGGACGGCGGCTTCGTCACTTCGGGCTGGGAGCTCTACAAGGCCGAGATCGGCCTCGTCGACGTGTTCGAGCGCCATGGCGTGCGCTTACGCCTCTTCCACGGCCGTGGCGGCTCGGTTGGCCGCGGCGGCGGGCCGAGCTACGACGCCATCGTCGCCCAGCCGGGCGGCGCGGTGAACGGCCAGATCCGCATCACCGAGCAGGGCGAGATCATCTCGTCGAAATATTCCAACGCGGAAGTCGGCCGCAACAATCTGGAGATCCTGGCGGCGGCAACGCTGGATGCGAGCCTGTTGCAGCCACGCCAAAGCGCGCCGCGCCGCGAATATCTCGCTGCGATGGATGAGCTGTCGAACCTCGCCTTCAGGGCTTATCGCGGCCTGGTCTATGAGACCGACGGCTTCGTCGACTACTTCTGGGCGTCCACCGTCATCAACGAGATCGCGACCCTGAACATCGGCAGCCGTCCGGCCTCGCGCAAGAAGACCCGCGCGATTGAGGATCTGCGCGCGATTCCCTGGGTGTTCTCATGGGCGCAGTGCCGCCTGATGCTGCCGGGCTGGTACGGTTTTGGCAGCGCAGTCGAGCAATGGATCGCAGAGCATCCAGAGCAGGGCATGCCGTTCCTGAAAGAGCTCTACAGCGAATGGCCGTTCTTCCGCATGCTGCTGTCGAACATGGACATGGTGCTTGCGAAAAGCTCGATCGCGATCGCCTCGCGCTACGCCGAACTCGTGCCGGATGAGGCGCTACGCGAAAAAATCTTCGGCCGCATCCGCCGCGAATGGCATTCCTGCATCGAGACGCTGCTGGACATCATGGGCCAGAACCGGCTGTTGCAGGGCAATCCGCTGCTGGAGCGCTCGGTGCGCCACCGCTTTCCCTATCTCGATCCGCTCAATCACGTGCAGGTCGAGCTCTTGAAGGCGCATCGCGCGCAGAACCCCGACGAGCAGGTGCTGCGCGGGATTCAGCTGACGATCAACGGCATCTCGGCGGGGCTGCGGAATACGGGGTAGGTCGGCGACGCTGTCGCCACACACTCAGCCGTCGTGCCCGGGCTTGTCCCGGGCATCCACGTTTTTCGGAGTTTGTGGCAAGGCGTGGATGGCCGGGACAAGCCCGGCCATGACGGTGGAGAGGGGCCCAGCCTTCGCCCTCAGCAGAAATGCGCCCCCTGCGTCTCCACATAAACGGCGTAGAGCGACTGGCTCGCGGTCATGAACAGGCGGTTGCGCTTCTTGCCGCCGAAGCAAAGATTGGCGCAGGTCTCCGGCAGCAGGATCTGCCCGATCCGTGCGCCGTCGGTTGGTGCGAACACTTGCACGCCGTCATAGCCCGGCCCGACCCAGCCGGCCCCGACCCAGATGTTGCCCTCGGTGTCGACACGCAGGCCGTCGGGGAAGCCTGACTTGCCGTCGAGCGTCATGTCGATCAGCTTCTTCGGGTTCGACAGCTTCTGGCCGTCGAGATCGTAGGACCACACCACGTTCTTGGCTTCAGGATAATGCGTGATCCCGGTATCGCAGACATAGACCTTTTTGTAATCGTTTGAGAAGGCGATGCCATTCGGTTTGAACGGCTCGTCGGCAACCTTGGTCAATTGACCGGACTGCGCGTCGAGGCGATAGACGGCTTCCTTCTGATACGGTTGCAGCGAGCCGGTGTTGGCGAGCTTGCCCTCATAGATGCTGATCGCGCCGTATCCGGGATCGGTGAACCAGATCGACTTGTCGTTGGGATGCACCACCATGTCGTTCGGCCCGTTCAGCGGCTTGCCATTGGCCTGCTCCGCGAGCGACGTCACGGAGCCATCATGCTCGTAGCGGACGAGGCGCGTCCGCTCGGCGGTGATCTGGCGTCCCTCGGTGTCGAACGAGTTGCCGTTGGCCTCGTTGGACGGCTTGTGGAACTGCTCGGAGATGTGGCCGTCGTCGTCGAGGTAGCGCAGCTGCCGGTTGGCCGGGATGTCGCTCCAGACGAGGTATTGCCCCTGCGCGTTCCACGCCGGCCCTTCCGCCCACAGGCAGCCGGTGTAGAGCCGCTTGATCGCGGTGTTGCCGACCTTGGCTTTGAAGCGCTTGGGATCGATGACGACGATATCAGGATCGGGATAGCGCTGCGGCTCGGCATTGGCGCCGAAGTCGCGGGCGTCGGCCCTTGAGGCGAGCAGGGCGGATGCGGCGACGGTTGCCGCGCCCTTGAGCAGCGTGCGGCGGCCGAGGCCGCCGGTTGCAGTCGTGTCGTCGGAGTTGGTCAGTATTCTTGTCATGGTTTCCTCCCAAAGTTTGTTGGAGGGCCACCATTCGCCCGCATTCAGGCATAAAGCGGGGCGATCTCCGGAGCAGACAACCGGAGATCGCAGGGCAGGGATGCCGGAAATGCGGCTGGACGAATTTTCTTACACGGGATCCCAGGGGAAGATGTCGGCGGAACGGTCGAGCTTGTAGAACGAGCCCTTCAGCGCCGGCATGCCATGTTCCGCGATCGACTGCGGTGTCCAGCCTTCGCTCCGGTGAACCGAGCGCAGCGGGCGATTCTGGCTGAACAGGAACAGCTCGTTCATGCGCGCGCCGAAGATTTGCCCGGTGACGTCCTTGGCAGCGTCGGAGAGCAGATAGGCGCAGATCGGCGCGATCTTCTCCGGCCCCATCTGCTTGATCTTCTCGACACGCGCCTTCTCGGCCTCGGTCTCGGTCGGGATGGTGCCGATCATGCGGGTCCAGGCGAACGGCGAGACGCAGTTCGAACGGACGTTGAAGCGGCCCATGTCGAGCGCGATGGACTTGGAGAGGCCGATGATGCCGAGCTTGGCCGCGGCGTAATTGGCTTGTCCAAAATTGCCGATCAGGCCCGAGGTCGAGGTGAAGTGCACGAACGAGCCGCTCTCCTGCTCGCGGAAGATCCGCGCCGCGGCGTGACTGACATAGAACGAGCCCATCAGATGCACCTTGATGACCGCCTCGAACGCTTCCACGCTCATCTTGTGGAAGATCATGTCGCGCAAGATGCCGGCATTGTTGACGACGCCGTCGAGCCGGCCGAAATGATCGGTGGCGGTCTTCACGATCTTGCTGGCGGGGACGGCCTCGGCCACCGACTCGAAATTGGGGACCGCGATGCCGCCGCGCTTCTTGATCTCCTCGACCACTTCTTCGGCCGGTGACGCGCTCGACCCGGCGCCGTCGGCGGCCACCCCGGGATCGTTGACGACGACCTTGGCGCCCTCGCCAGCGCACAGCAGCGCGATCTCGCGCCCGATGCCGCGGCCTGCGCCGGTGACAATGATGACCTTGTCTTGCAGTGATTTGCTCATGTGGGTTCTCCGCTAGCCGTTCCAAATTCCGCAGTCATTCCGGGGCGCGCCTCTTGGCGCGAGCCCGGAATCCATCTCTCCGCCTCGCTTGCTGCACGATGGATTCCGGGTTCGATGCTGCGCATCGCCCCGGAATGACGGCTCGTTACCTCTCGTTCGTAAACACGATCGTGCCACTGGCCGCGAACATGCCGCCGACGCCGTGGCACACCGAAATCTTCGCGCCCGGCACCTGCGCCGGCGCGATACCCCGCATCTGGCGCACGCTCTCCTGGAGCGCGTACATGCCGTACATGCCGGAATGCATGTAGGAGAGGCCGCCGCCATTGGTGTTGAGCGGCAGCTTTCCGCCCGGGCGCGTGTTGCCGTCCGCGATGAACTTGCCGGTTTCCTCATATGGCATGAAGCCGAGGTCACCGAGGCCGAACAGCGGCAGATGCGCGAAGGCATCATAAATCATGAGATGGTCGACATCCCCGTGCGCGATGCCGGCTTCCTTGAAAGCAAGGGGACCCGCGGTCTTGAACGCGCGCGAGGAATTGAACGTCTCCATCTGGCTGACCATCGGCGTCTCGACGCTCTCGCCGGTGCCCATGATGTAGACGGGCTTGCGCGGAAAATCCCTGGCGCGGTCGGCCGAGGTCAGGATCAGCGCGCCGCCGCCATCGGTGACGAGGCAGCACTGCAGCAGGCGGAACGGATAGGCGATCATGCGCGAGTTGAGGACATCGGCGACCGTGATCGGGTCCTTCATCATTGCGCGCGGATTCTTCGCCGCCCATTCGCGCTGTACGACTGCCACCGACGCCAGCTGCTCGTGCGTGATGCCATAGGTCTTCATGAAGCGCAGCACGGGAATCGGGAACATGCTGGGCGGACCGTAGACGCCGTAGGGCGCCTCGAATTGGCCGTTCAGGCTATCAGCCGGCGTCGAGCGCGGCAGCTTGCCGATCATCGACTTGCCGCTCTCGGCATGGGTGATCAGCACGGTCTTGCACAGGCCGGCCTCGATCGCCGCGGCCGCGTGGCGGACGTGCAGCATGAACGAGCAGCCGCCGACCGAGGTGCCGTCCACCCAGGTCGGCTTGATGCCGAGATAGTGGCAGACCTGCTGCGGCGTTTCGACCGCGGTGGCAAAGCCGTCGATGTCCGAGAGCTTCAGCCCGGCGTCCGCAATGGCATTGAGCGCAGCATCCGCGTGCAGCTGGAGCTGCGAGGCGTTGGGGATGATTCCGAGCTCGGTGGTCTCGGCCGCGCCGACGACGGCAACCTGGTTCTTGCGCATGGTCTATCCCTTCGCCGGACGGAAGACGGGGAGGGTGATCTTGTCGTCGAGCGCCTCGAAGGCGACCTCGAGCTTCATGTCGAGTTCGAGTGCTTCCGGCGTCTGCGGGCAGTCGATGATGTTGCTCATCATCCGCGGCCCCTCGTCGAGCTCGACCACCGCGATGGCGTAGGGCGGCGTGAAGCCGGGCGCGGCGGGCCGGTGGTTGATCACATAGCTGTAGAGGAAGCCCTTGCCGCTCGCCTTGAAGACAGAGACCTTGCGCGAGGCGCAGGAGGGGCAGAACGGGCGCGGCGGGAAATAGACATGCGCGCAGGCATCGCAGCGCTGCAGGCGCAGTTCGCCTGCTTTCGTGCCGTCCCAGAAATGCTGGGTCTCCGGCGTCGGTTTCGGTCGCGCGCGCTGCGGTTCGGCCATCTCGGAACGCCCTCCTCAAGGGCAGGCCTTTGCGCCCGCCTGTTTCGATCTTGATGCGACAATCGACTATGGCGCGTCAACGGTCCAGCAATGCGCATGCATGCCATCATGCGCACAATGCTTGTGTCGAACTGAGCTGGCGCTATAGATTGCGCGCGCAATATTCCGTGAGACAGACATGCCCGATTTTCCGACACTGGCGAAGCTGGCCGAAGACCTCGAAAGCGGCCGCACCACCTCCCGCAAGCTGGTCGAGGCGTGCATCGCCAGGATCGCCGACCCCGCCGGCGAGGGCCAGCGCACCTTCCTCCATGTCGACAAGGACGCCGCGCTGGCGGCCGCGGATGCAATGGATGCCCTGCGCCAGGTCAAGGCGGCGCCGTCGCGCTATGCCGGTATCCCGGTCTCGATCAAGGATCTGTTCGACATCAGGGGCCAGGTGACGCGCGCGGGCTCCCGCGCACTCGACGATTCTGCGCCGGCCGCACAGGATGCCGCGGCCGTGGCTCGGCTGCGCAAGGCCGGCTTCGTCGTGATCGGCCGCACCAACATGACCGAGTTCGCCTATTCCGGCATCGGCATCAATCCGCACTTTGGTACACCTAAAGGCGCCTGGAACCGCGCCGCAGGCCATGTGCCCGGCGGCTCATCCTCAGGCGCCGCAGTGTCCGTGCTCGACGGCATGGCGCATGGCGGGCTCGGCACCGACACCGGCGGCTCCTGCCGCATTCCGGCGGCCTATAACGGCATCGTCGGCTACAAGCCGACGCAGCGCCGCGTGCCGCTCGATGGCTCCGTGCCGCTGTCATTCTCGCTCGACAGCATCGGGCCCTTGGCGCGATCGGTCAGCTGCTGCGCCATACTCGATGCGGTGCTGGCCAATGAGCCGATCGTTCCGTTGAAGCCGCGGCCGATCCAGGGCATGCGGCTGGCGGTGCCCACCACGATCGCGCTCGACGATCTCGATGCGGACGTCGCCGATACTTTCGCGCGTGCGCTGAAGACGCTTGCCGATCGCGGCGCCATCATCGAACGCATCGAGATGGCGGAGTTCCACGACATCGGCCCGATGAATGCCAAGGGCGGTTTTGCGGCTTCCGAAAGCTACGCCTGGCATCGCTATCTCATCACCGCCAAGGGCGACGTCTACGACCCCCGCGTCTATGTGCGCATCATGCGCGGCGAGGCGCAGAGCGCGGCCGACTACATCGATCTCCTCAACGAACGCCGCTCGCTGATCGCCCGCGTCAACGCGCGCATCGCGCCCTATGACGCCCTGGTGCTGCCGACCACGCCCAACACGCCGCCAAAGATCGCCGATCTCGCCGACGACCAGGCATTTGCGCGCGAGAACATCCGTGCCTTGCGCAATTGCAGCCTGATCAACATGATCGACGGCTGCGCGATCTCGCTGCCCGCCCATCGCGAGGGCGAGGTTCCGGTCGGTCTGATGCTGGCCGGCGCGGGCGGCTCCGACCGCCGTATCTTTGAACTTGCTGCCGGCATGGAGGCCGTTGTTCGTGTTTGACCTCACTTTCACCGTCGACGCCCAGGACACCACCACCCCGCTGACCTTGGCGATCGACCGGCTGGTCATCGCCGGCTGGACCGGCCGCGATACGATCGCGCGCGACAAGCACATCGCGGAGCTGGAAGCCATGGGCATCGCCCGGCCGGCCACAACGCCGATCTACTACCGTGCCTCGGCGCGGCGGCTGACCCAGGAAGACAGCATCGAGTGCTGCGGCGGCGATTCCAGCGGCGAGGTCGAGTTCGTGCTGATCGGCTGGCAGGGCCGCATCTTCGTCGGCTGCGGCTCCGACCACACCGACCGCAAGGTCGAGGCTTACAGCGTCACCGTCTCCAAGCAGATGTGCGACAAGCCGGTGGCGTCCACGCTGTGGGAGCTCGAGGACGTCATCGGCCATTGGGACAAGATGATTTTGCGCTCCTACGCCACCATCAACGGCGAGCGCGTGCTCTACCAGGAGGGTACGCTGGACGCGATGCTGCCGGTCACTGAGCTGATCGCGCGCGGCTTTCCGGGTGGCAAGCTCCCCGACGGCTGCGCCATGTTCGGCGGCACGTTTGCGGCCAAGGGCGGCATCCGCCCCGCCGACCGCTTCGAGTTCGAGCTGGAGGATCCCGTGCTGAAGCGCACGATCAAGCACGGCTATGACGTTGTGACGCTGCCGGTGTTGGGTTGATGTCTCTCCGCCGTCATTGCGAGCGAAGCGAAGCAATCCAGACTGGTTCCGCGGAGGGAGCCTGGATGCTTCGTCGCAAGAGCTCCTCACAATGAGGGGGAGGTAGTCGGAAATCGGGTGGCGGCAGAGGGGGCGCATTGCGAAAGTCGCAGCCATGACAGCAACAGCGCGCAAATCATCCCATAAACCATCCGTCGACCTCGCCACCCACGTCAATGCCCTCGACTGGCCGCAAATCACGGCCGAGCTCGACTCCCAAGGCTGCGCCGTTCTGAAAGGCCTGCTGACGCCGGACCAATGTCGCGCCGTCGCCGCGCTCTACCCGGACGATGCGCACTTCCGCAGCCGTATTGTCATGGGCCGCCACGGCTTTGGCCGCGGCGAGTACAAATATTTCTCCTATCCGCTGCCCGAGCTGATCGCTGACCTCCGTCCGGCGCTCTATGCGCACCTGCAAGGCGTCGCCAATCGCTGGAATGAGGCGATGGGGATCGACATCCGCTATCCCGCCGCGCACGCCGCCTTCCTGAAGCGCTGCCACGAGGCAGGCCAGTCGCGGCCGACGCCGCTGCTGCTACAATATGAGGCCGGCGACTTCAATTGCCTGCATCAGGATCTCTATGGCGAGCACGTCTTTCCGCTCCAGGTCGCGATCCTGCTCTCCGAGCCGGGGCGTGACTTCACCGGCGGCGAGTTCGTGCTGACCGAGCAGCGTCCGCGCATGCAGTCTCGCGCCGAAGTGGTTCCGCTGGCGCAGGGCGACGCTGTCGCCTTTGCTGTGCATCATCGTCCGGTGCAAGGGACGCGCGGCACCTACCGCGTTAACATGCGCCATGGCGTCAGCCGGATTCGCTCGGGGCAGCGCCACACACTCGGTGTGATCTTTCATGATGCCGAATGAGCGCGGCGGTTGACGGCTGATTTGTTCGATAGCGTCGCCGAGACGCAGCCGTCGCGCGAGCAGATCGCCGACGGCGCCGTGCTGCTGCGCGGGTTCGTCAAGCCGATCGAGAGCGAGCTGATCGAAGCCGTGCGCACGATCGTGGCGCAGTCGCCGTTCCGGCGCATGACCACGCCGGGCGGCTATCAGATGTCGGTGGCGATGACCAATTGCGGCGAGCGCGGCTGGATCACCGATCACACCGGCTATCGCTATGATCCGATCGATCCGCGAACCGGCGCGCCGTGGCCCGCGATGCCTCCCGTGCTCCGTGATCTCGCCCGCCGCGCAGCGGAGCAGGGCGGTTTCCAAAACTTCGCGCCCGATGCCTGTCTCGTCAACCGCTACGAGCCCGGCACGCGGCTGTCGTTGCACCAGGACAAGGACGAGCTGGATTTTTCCGCGCCGATCGTCTCGGTCTCGCTCGGCCTGCCCGCGACGTTCCTGTTCGGCGGCCTGACGCGGAGCGACAAGCCGCGCCGCTTCCGTCTGGTCCATGGCGATGTCGTGGTCTGGGGCGGGACCAGCAGGCTCGTCTATCACGGCGTCGCGCCGCTCGCTGATGGCGAGCATGCGCTGCTTGGGCGCAAGCGGATCAATCTGACGTTTCGGAGAACGCGGTGATCCAACTCCTCATCCTGAGGAGCGCGCCCCTCGCGCGCGTCTCGAAGGATGAAGGCCCGGATGCAACAGCCGGGCCTTTCATGGTTCGAGACGGCGCTACGCGCCTCCTCACCATGAGGATCACGGCTTCGGCGGATGAATGAACGCCCACGGGCTCACTTCGGAGTCCCTGGTCACCTCGACCGAGATCAGATACGGCCCGCCATGGCTAAGCGCCTTCTCCATTGCCGCCTTGAACTGGTCCGGCGCGGTCACACGTGCCGCCGCGACACCAAACGACTCCGCGAGCTTGACGAAATCCGGGTTGACCAGGTCCGACGCCACCACGCGCCCGTCAAAACGCTCGCGTTGGTCGCGGCGGACATTGCCGTAGGCGTTGTTGTTGAACACCAGCGTCACCACGCCGATGTTGAACTGCACGGCGGTGGCAAGCTCCTGCACGCCGAACATGAAGCCGCCGTCGCCGGTGATCGCCACGACAGGCTTGTCGGGATTGGCCACCTTGGCGCCGAGCGCGGTCGGAAAACCCGAGCCGAGCGTGCCCTGATAGCCTGAGGTGATGAAGGTGCGCGGCTGGTAGATCGGAAAGCCGTACCAGGAGGCGAAGCCGAATTGCGACAATTCATCAGTGACGATCGCGTTCGCCGGCAGCACCTCGCGCAAAATGTTGAGATAGGCCATCTGCGGCTGGATGCGCTGGATCTCGGCCAGGGCAGTCGCAGTCGCCTCGCGGATCGCGGCGCGGCGGCGGGCAGTCTTGCTGTAACCTGCCTTGCGCACGGCGGCGGCGAGATCGGCGGTTGCGGCCTTGGCATCGGCGACGATGGCGGTGTCGGAGATAAAGCGCCGCATCTCGACCGGATCGATGTCAATGCGGATGCTCTTGAGGCCGTCCGGCCGATACGGCCAGCGCGACATCGTCGGCAATTCCAGCCGCGTGCCGATGCCGATCATGAGGTCGGTGTTCGCCCACAGCTTGTAGGCGGCTGCCATGGTGAGGCCAAGCTCATGCGCATTGGAGACGATGCCGCGGCCGCTGCGGAACGCGACGACGGGCGCATCGATCATCTCTGCGAGCTCGAGGATTTCCTCTCCCGCCTCGATCGCGCCGCTGCCGACGAAGATCATCGGCGCCCTGCTGGCCCTGATCAGCGCGGCGGCCTGCTTGATCATATCGGGATCAGGCAGCGGCGCGGGCAGGGGCTCCAGCACCTGCGCGGTGGCCGTGTCCGCACGCTGCGTGAAGACATCCCAGGGCATTTCGACCGAGGCGGGGCCGCGGCGGCCAGACATCATTTCCTGAAAGGCGCGTGCGACGACCGTCGGCGCGTTGCCGGGATATTCGATGCGGTCGGCCCATTTTACATAGGTGCGCAAGGTCGCGAGCTGGTCCGGCATCTCGTGCAGATGGCCGCGGCCCTTGCCGAGGAATTGCGTCGGCACCTGGCCGGTGACGCACAGCACCGGCTCGTTGCAGCCAAACGCAGTGAGCAGCGCCGCACTTGCGTTGAGCACGCCGGGGCCGGGCACCACGCTGAACACGCCGGGCCGGCCGCTCGCGCGCGCATAGCCGAACGCCATGTAGCCGCAGGCCTGCTCGTGCCGCGCGCCGATCACCTTGAGCTGGGCCTGGTGGAAGGCGTCGAACAGGCCGTAGACCTGCGCGCCGGGCAGGCCGAACACGGTGTCGACCGCGTGGGCGACAAGGCCGCTGACGATCGCTTCGCCGCCGGTGAGGGTGCTCATTCTGCTATTCCACTTCGATGGTTGGTCAGGCCTTGTTGGCGACGCCGTTGCACAAGGAGCCGATGCCCTCGGTCGCCGTAGCATGTTTCCCTCTTGACGGCATAGGTGGCGAGGCGAGGGGGCCTCCTCAATCCGCCACCAGCACGTCTGCGACGAAGTTCGGCTCGCGCACGGCCTGGCCCGTGAAGGGCGAGCCCTGCTCGAACCAGGAGCGCGGCGCCGGCGCGCCCCACAATGTCTGGCGGCGCGGATCGCGCAGTGACCAGCGCAGCGGCTCGTGGTCGTGATCGCCGGTAAAATAGTCGCTGGTGTAGAGTTCGAGGCGGTGCCCATCGGGATCGCGCACGTAGAGGAAGAAGGCGTTCGAGATGCCGTGGCGTCCGGGGCCGCGCTCGATGTTCTTCACAAAACCCTGGGAGGCCATGACGTCGCAGAGATGGATGATGTTCATCGCCGTCGGCGTCCAGTAGGCGAAGTGATGCAGCCGCGGGCCCTTGCCGTTGGTGATGGCGAAGTCGTGGACGTTGCCCTTGCGATGCATCCAGGCGGCGGCAATGCGGCCGTTCGGTCCGTCCTCCTCGGCGTATTCGGTGAGGCGGAAGCCGAGCCGCGCATAGAACTCGACAGTGTCCTGCACCTCGGCGGCGAAGACGTTGAAATGATCGAGCCGCTGCGGATGGCATCCCCGGTAGAGATCGTAGCGGCGGAGCAGATGCGGCCGCCGGTCCATCGCCGCGTAGAGTTCGATCTGGAAACCGAAGGGGTCGGTGAATTGCAGCGTGCGGCCCTGGAAGGGCTGGTTGACGAAGGCGTAGTTGAGACTGTTTTTTGAGAGAAAGGCGGCCGCCTTGTCGAGATCGCCGTCGTTGCCGACCTTGAAGCCGAGCCGGGCGCAGGCCGGCGCCGCCGCTTTCCGCAGCACCAGCGAGTGATGCTGATGCTCCTCGGCGGCGCGCAAGTAGACGACCTTGTCGTCGGAATCCTCGACATGCAGGCCGATTGTGGTCTCGTAGAACGCGCGGCTCAGCTTCAGGTCGGTCACGTCGAGCACGACGTGGCTGGAGCGGATGATGTTGAACGGCGGCTCGAAAATGTGTTGCGGTACGGGCATGTGCGTTTCCCCCTCGGTCCTGTCATTCCGGGGCGGCTCGAAGAGCCGAACCCGGAATCCGTAATGCAGCAGAGTTGGTGGATGAATGGATTCCAGGTTCGTGCTGCGCACGCCCCGGAATGACAATCAAATTCCCAGTCTCTGAATCTTGTGCGTGCCCCGCGCCAGCGAGACGTGCTTGGTTTCCATGTAGAAGTCGAACGAGTAGTCGCCGCCATCGCGGCCGATGCCGCTCGCCTTCATGCCGCCGAACGGCGTCGGCAGGTGGCGAACGTTTTCGGAGTTCAGCCAGATCATGCCGGCCTCCAGCGCGTCGGCGACGCGCAAGGCGCGGCCCATGTCGTTGGTCCAGACATAGCCGGTGAGGCCGTAACGGATGTCATTGGCGATCTCGATGGCGTCGGCCTCGTTGCTGAAGGGCAGCACGGTGAGGAAGGGGCCGAACACCTCTTCCTGCGCCACCCGCATCTTGCCATGCGCGCCCGTCACCAGCGTCGGCTCGACATAGTGGCCGCCGCCCGGACCGTCATAAGCCTTGCCGCCGACGGCGATGGTCGCGCCGTCCTCCCGCGCGACGTCAAAATAGGAGCACACCTTGGCCAGATGCCGCTCGTGGATCAGCGGTCCGATCTCGGTGGCGGGATCGAGCGGGTGGCCGACCTTCAGTGCCTTCACCCGCGCGGTGAGCTTCTCGACGAACTTGTCCGCGATGCCTTGCTGGATCAGCAGACGGCTGGAGGAGGTGCAGCGCTCGCCGTTGAGCGAGTAGATCATGAACACGACGGCATCGAGCGCGCGGTCGAGATCGGCGTCATCGAACACGATCACCGGATTCTTGCCGCCGAGTTCGAAATGCACGCGCTTCAAGGTTGGCGCGCCCTGAACCATGATCGCCGAGCCCGTCGCGCTCTCGCCGACAAAGCCGATCGCCTTGATGGCGGGATGCTCGGTCAGCGCCTTGCCGGCCTCTTCGCCAAAACCATGCACGGTGTTGAGCACGCCGTCGGGAACGCCGGCTTCCTTGACGAGCTTTGCCAGCATGGAAGCCGTCACCGGCGACCATTCGGCCGGCTTGTGCACGACGGTGCACCCCGCAGCCAGCGCCGGGGCGATCTTCCAGGTGGACAGCATGAACGGCGTGTTCCATGGCGTGATCACGCCGACGGGGCCGATCGGCACGCGCGTCGAGATGTTCCAGTGCTCGTCGCTCGGCGTGTTGAGGCCGTCGCGCGCTTCAGTGCATCTATCGGCGAAGAAGCGGAAGTTTTCGGCAGCCCGGACCGCGGCCTTGGCCATGAAGCGATAGGCCTGGCCAGTGTCGACGCATTCGAGCACGGCGATGTCTTCGGCATTGTCTTCGATCGCGTCGGCCACCCGATGGAGCAGCTTGCGCCGCATCGCGGGCGCCATGTCGCGCCAGGACTTGAAGGCAAGCGCAGCGGCGGTCGCCGCAGCATCGATGTCCTCGGCATTGCCGCGGGCAACGCTGGCAAGCGTTGCGCCATCGATGGGCGACTTGGTCTCGAATGTCTCGCCAGAGATCGAGGCGACGATCTTGCCGTCGATCATGTGGCCGATGCCGTCGGCACGCAGCGTCTTCAGCAGCGGCGCGGCGCGGTCGCGATTGGCCTGGAACACATCGGCTTTCGGGCTGGGCTTATCCATGAGCGGCCTCCACTTTCAATGCGTCGTGGATGTTGTTGCGCTTCCAGCTGGTGTCCTTGTCGTTGATCTGCATGTCGAACGACAGAGCGAATTTGCTGGCGGCGAAGACGGGGTCGAGATGCTTTGACAGCGCCTGGAAAACGTAGTCGCCGGCTTTCTGGCGGGTCTTGAGGTCGCGGCCTTCGCCGATGCGCAGCACCATGTCGAGGAAGCCGTAGTCCTGCCGCGCATCGGCGATCGCATAATGTTCACACCTCACAGCGCGAACGCGGATGCCGCCGAGCGGGAAGATGCCGGTCTCCACCGCCGCCTTGCGCACGACCTCGCAAACCGTATCGATATCGAGGCGGCCATCGAGATTGGCCGAATATTCGATGGTGAAATGCGGCATCGCGATTTCATTCCCTATCTTTTTGTTCGCCTAAGCGAAGTAGCTGCTGACCGAGCCGTAGGCGCCATAATCGGCCTGAATTGTGTCGCCGTTGCGGGTCTCGATCGGGATGAAGGAGCCGGCGAGCACGCCCGAGTCAGGCCCGTCGATATCGAGCGCGCTCTGCATCGCCTTCGAGGTCACGCCGATCTTGTGACTCCTTGCGATGCGCCCCTCCGCGATCTTGACGTCGACCCACCCCTTCTGAATCGCGTAGGCATTGGCGATGCTGATGTCTGGGAAATCCTGAGAGAGCTGCCGGATCTGCACGCGGGTCTTCTCCGCCTGGTGCCGACGGCTTGCGCAAGCCTGGATATCGTCGTTGGAAAACGGCATTGGTAACGGACCAAAATCGTGGTGCCCGAAAAATACTTAACATGTTAAGTGAATGCGTCAAACAGAATCTGGCCGTGCTGCACTGCAAACCTCTTGTGGCTTGAAAGGGCGTCATGACGAAGAGACCGGCTGATCCCGCGAACGGAGCTGGTGCACCTGCCGCGCGGCAGGTGCCGATGCGCGACTTCTCGCGCTCGCTGCCGATGTCGCTGCTGCGGGCGCGCGAGGCGGTGATGCGGCAGTTTCGCCCCTCGCTGCGCCAGCATGGTCTCACCGAGCAGCAATGGCGCATCCTGCGCGCGCTCGCTGCCATCGAGGCCGCCGAGGTCACGGAACTTGCTCGCACCGCGTTCCTGCTCGGGCCGAGCCTGTCGCGCATCCTACGCGATCTCGAGGCACGCAATCTGATCGAGCGCAGAATCGCGAAGGCGGACCAGCGCCGGAGCATGGTCTCGATCTCGGAAAAGGGCGTGAAGCTGATGGCGTCCGTGGCCCCGACTTCGGAGGCGATCTATGCCGAGATCACGCGGCGCTTTGGCGCACGCAAGCTCGCCGAGTTGCAGGACATGCTCGGCGAGCTCGAACAAAGCCTCGCGGGGCTCGGCACCGGCGAGGAGGCAAGTGCCGAGGAGTGAAACCAGATATGCGCGTGGGCGCGGCAAGAGCCATGGACATGACCGGTTTTTTTCGCTCAAAGTGCCGCTCAGGCTGATCCGCCCAAATCGGCACCGGAAAAGCAGAGTCGTGCTGCCGCGGCGTTTGGTGACGATGGTCCAAACAGCACGGTCCAAACAACAAAGAAGGAAGGCAACGTGGCGAACAAGGTCAAGGAAATCTGGAAGTCGGGCAAGGCCGTGGTCAACGCGTGGCTCGCTATACCCTCCGGCTTCTCGGCCGAGATGATCGCGCAATGCGGCTTCGACAGCGTCACGGTCGACATGCAGCACGGCGTCCAGGATTACCTGTCGATGGTGCAGTGCTTCCAGGCGATGGACAAGCATCCGGTGACCCCGATGGTCCGCGTGCCCTGGAACGAGCCCGGCATCATCGGCAAGGTGCTCGACGGCGGCGCCTATGGCGTGATCTGCCCGATGGTCAACACGCCGCAAGAAGCTCGGAACCTCGTCTCCTATTCGAAATATCCGCCGCAGGGCGTCCGCTCCAACGGCCCGATCCGCGCCGGCATGTACGGCACCGCGGGCTCGTACCAGAAGACCGCCAATGCCGACACCATCCTGCTGCCGATGATGGAAACGAAGACCGCGGTCGAGAACATGGAAGCGATCCTCGACGTCGAGGGCATCGACGGCGTCTATATCGGCCCGTCGGACCTCGGCTTCTCCTACGGCCTCGAGCCCAAGCTCGACCGCACCGAGCCGGAGATCCTCGCGATCTACGACAAGATCATCAAGGAGTGCGGCAAGCGCGGCCTCAACCCCGGCATCCATTGCAGCGGCGCCGAAGGCGCGGCGCGCGCCATCAACATGGGTTTCAAGCTGGTGACGCTCTCGAACGAGGTCGGCTTGATGACGACCTACGCCAAGATGCAGGTCAATGCGACGCGGAAGGATTCGGCCGGGAAGGCCTGATCTCGCTCCTTTCCCTCTCCCTGTTCTTACGGGGAGAGGGTTAGGGTGGGGGGCTTCTCTCAACCGGACTAATCTATCGATCGAGCGCGCGGCTCGCCCTCAACCGGATCGCTTTGGACAATGCTTCGCATCGCCAAGCGCGATCCGACCTCTCCCCGTAAGAACGGGGAGAGGTGACGTAAGACCCAAGGAGACATCCATGACCATCAGCCCCGTCATCCGCCTGCATCCCGATGATGGCGTGCTGATCGCGCGCGCCAGCCTGCCGCCGGGGACGGTGGTGGCTGAGGGCGTCACTACGGTCGAGCGCATTCCCTCCGGCCACAAGGTCGCGATCAAGCCGATCGCCGTGGGCGAGCCTGTCATCCGCTACGGCCAGATCATCGGATTTGCGACGACGCCGATCGCGCCCGGCCAGCACGTGCACGTGCAGAACTGCGGCATGGGCGATTTCGCCAAGGACTATGCCTATTGCGCCGACGTCAAGCCGACGCCGAACTTCGATCTGCCGGCGACTTTCGAAGGCATTCGCCGCCCGGACGGCCGCGTCGCCACGCGCAACTATATCGGCATCCTCACCTCGGTGAATTGCAGCGCGCATGTCGCAAGCCTCGTCGCCGACGTCTTCAAGAAGAATCCCTTCACCGGCGACAATCCGCTGGCCGACTTCCCCAATGTCGACGGCGTGGTCGCGCTGACGCACAAGACCGGCTGCGGCATGACCCAGAACGAGCCCTTGGCGCTGCTCCGCCGCACGCTAGGCGGCTATGCGCGGCACGTCAATTTCTCCCACGTCATCGTGCTTGGGCTGGGCTGCGAGGTGAACCAGATCGGCGGCCTGATGGAAGAGCAGAAGCTCGCCGGCCGCCTGCGCGCGATGGACATTCAGGAGGTCGGCGGCACCCGCAAGACCGTGGAGGCGGGCGTTGCCTTCGTGCGCGAGGCGCTGGCCGACGCCAACAAAGTCAAGCGCGAGTCCGTGCCCGCGAGTGAATTGACCGTAGCCCTGCAATGCGGCGGCTCGGACGGCTATTCCGGCGTCTCGGCCAATCCGGCGCTGGGTGCTGCGAGCGATCTCATCGTGCGTCACGGCGGCACCGTGATCCTGTCGGAGACGCCGGAGACCTACGGCGCCGAGCATCTCTTGACGCGCCGCGCCGTCAGCCGCGAGGTCGGCGAGAAGCTGGTCGATCTGATGCGCTGGTGGGACGAGTACACCGCGCGCGAAGGCGCCGAGATGAACGCCAATCCGAGCCCCGGCAACAAGGCCGGCGGCCTCACCACGATTCTGGAGAAGTCGCTCGGCGCGATGGCCAAGGCCGGCACCACCAATCTCGTCGACGTGCTGCGTTACGCCGAGCCCGTGACCAAGCGCGGCTTCGTGTTCATGGACACGCCCGGCTACGACCCGGTCGCGGCGACGGGCCAGGTCGCGGGCGGCGCCAACCTCGTCTGCTTCACCACCGGCCGCGGTAGCGTGTTCGGCTGCAAGCCGGCACCCTCGATCAAGCTCGCCACCAACACGCCCATGTACAAGCGCATGGAAGAGGACATGGACGTCAATTGCGGCACCATCCTCGAAGGCGAGGAGAGCGTTCAGGAGTGCGGCCAGCGCATCTTCGATCTTATCCTCAAGACCGCCTCCGGCCAGCCGACCAAGAGTGAGAGCTTCGATTTCGGCGGCGCCGAGTTTGCGCCGTGGGTGCTTGGCGCGACAATGTGAGAGAGCGTGTAGCGAGCCTGTAACCCGGATGGAGCGAAGCGCAATCCGGGACCTTCGTGCCCTCGTGAGAATCCCGGATTACGCTGCGCTCCATCCCCGCTACGGGGATAGTTCGTAGGCAATCACTGCCCGTTGTTAATGCTTGCTCGCGATCACCTCCAGTGTTCTGCTCAAAAAAGCTGCTGGAGCATCGCATCCCGTGTCGATCTACGTCGCATTACACCACGTCACGCACTACAAATACGACCGCCCGATCGACTTGGGACCGCAGACCATCCGGCTGCGGCCGGCGCCGCATACGCGCACGCCGGTCCTGAGCTATTCGCTCAAGGTCACACCCTCCAATCATTTCGTGAACTGGCAGCAGGACCCGCAAGGCAACTGGCTCGCGCGCTACGTCTTCCCGGAGAAGACGACCGAGCTGAAATTCGAGGTCGATTTCACGGCGCAGATGACCGTGGTCAACCCGTTCGACTTCTTCGTCGAGCCCTATGCCGACAGCTTTCCGTTCGAATATCCGAACGACCTCAAGACCGAGCTCGCGCCCTATCTCGAGACCATCAAGCCCGATCGCCTGTTCGCGAAATTCCTCGACTCGATCCCGCATGAAGCCCCGAACACCGTCAACTTCCTGGTCGATCTCAATCGCGAGCTTCAAAAGCACGTCCGTTACATCATCCGCATGGAGCCCGGCGTGCAGACGCCGGAAGAGACGCTGGCGTCCGGTGCCGGCTCGTGCCGCGACTCCGCCTGGCTCCTGATCCAGACCGTGCGCCATCTCGGCCTCGCGGCGCGCTTCGTCTCCGGCTATTTGATCCAGATCCGTCCCGACGTCGATCCGATCGAGGGACCGCCGGAGGTCGCAAACGATTTCACCGATCTGCACGCCTGGGCCGAGGTCTATCTGCCGGGCGCTGGCTGGATCGGATTCGACGCGACGTCGGGCATGCTCGCGGGCGAGGGGCACATCCCGGTTGCCGCCACGCCGCACTATCGCTCGGCGGCGCCGATCTCCGGCGGCGCCGGCTTTGCCGAGGTCGAGTTCGCTTTCGACATGAGCGTGAAGCGCATTCGCGAGGCGCCGCGCATCACAAAACCGTTCTCCGACGAATCCTGGGCGCGGCTCAACGATCTCGGCGAGCAGGTGGATGGCGATCTCGCCGCGCAGGACGTGCGGCTGACCATGGGCGGCGAGCCGACCTTCGTCTCGGTCGACGATCTCGAAGCCGCCGAGTGGAACATGGACGCTGTCGGCCCGACCAAGCGCGCGCTGGGCGACGATCTGATCCGCCGCCTGCGCACGCGTTTTACGCCGGGCGGCCTTTTGCATTACGGCCAGGGCAAATGGTATCCGGGCGAGAGCCTGCCGCGCTGGGCTTTTGGTCTCTACTGGCGCAAGGACGGCGTGCCGATCTGGAAGAACGCCGACCTCATTGCGAGGATCGAGAACCCGCGGCGGCCCGAGGTCAGGGACGCCGAAGCCTTCATGGAAGGCACGGCCGCGCGACTCGGGCTCGATCCGGGCTACATCATTCCGGCCTATGAGGATTCCATCTACTGGCTCAAGAAGGAGGCCGACCTTCCCGTCAACGTCGATCCCGCCGATTCCAAATTGTCCAATGCGGAAGAACGCGCGCGGATGGCGCGTGTGTTCGACGAAGGTCTGACCACGCCGCGCGGCTTCGTGCTGCCGATCCAGCGCTGGAACGCGCCGCCGCGCTGGCGCAGCGAGCGTTGGCAGCTCCGGCGCAAGCATCTGTTCCTGACGCCGGGCGATTCACCGCTCGGCCTGCGCTTGCCGCTCGGCTCGCTCGGCCATGTCCCGTCCGACCAATATCCCTATATCGTCGAGCAGGACTCGATGGAGGTGCGCGGCAAGCTGCCGGTGTTCAGTCTTCCGGCCCGCCCGGAATCGCTGCCGCGGGTCGCGCCCGAGCAGCTCAATGCGTCCGTCCCGGTCCGCACCGCGCTGTCGGTCGAGGTCCGCGATGGCGTGATCTGCGCCTTCATGCCGCCGGCCGAGCGCATCGAGGATTATCTCGAGCTGATTGCAGCCCTCGAAGCCACCGCCGAGGAGATGCAGCTTCAGGTTCATGTCGAAGGCTATCCGCCGCCGTTCGATCCACGCATCGAGGTCATCAAGGTGACGCCCGATCCTGGAGTCATCGAGATCAACATCCAGCCTGCAAAAAGCTGGCGCGAGGCGGTCGAGATCACCTCAGGCCTCTATGAAGATGCCGGCAAGGTGCGCCTCGGCGCCAACCGCTTCCTGGTCGACGGCCGTCACACCGGCACCGGCGGCGGCAACCACGTCGTGGTCGGCGGCTCGAGCCCGCAGGATTCGCCGTTCCTGCGCCGGCCTGATCTGTTGAAGAGCCTCGTCCTGTACTGGCAGCGGCATCCCTCGCTGTCCTACTTCTTCTCCGGTCTGTTCATCGGTCCGACCAGCCAGGCGCCGCGCATCGACGAGGCGCGCCACGACAGCATCTACGAGCTCGAGATCGCGCTCTCGCACGTGCCGCCGCCCGGCACCCAGACCCCGCTGTGGCTGGTCGACCGGCTGTTCCGGCACCTGCTGGTCGACATCACCGGCAACACCCATCGCGCCGAGATCTGCATCGACAAGCTCTATTCGCCGGATGGGCCCACCGGCCGTCTCGGCCTCGTCGAATTCCGCGCGCTCGAAATGCCGCCGGACGCGCGCATGTCGCTGGCGCAGCAACTGCTCATCCGTGCGCTGATCGCAAAATTCTGGCGCGAGCCGCAACACGGCAAGTTTGTGCGCTGGGGCACTGCGCTGCACGACCGCTTCATGCTGCCTCACTTCATCTGGGAGGATTTCGTTGATGTGCTGTCTGAGTTGAAGCAATCAGGCTACCCCTTTGAGCCGGAATGGTATCTGGCCCAGCTCGAATTCCGCTTCCCCGCCTTCGGCCGGGTCCATCATGGCGGCGTGACTTTGGAATTGCGTCAGGCACTGGAGCCGTGGCACGTGCTGGGCGAGGAGGGCTCGGCCGGCGGCACGGTGCGTTATGTGGACTCGTCGGTTGAACGGCTTCAAGTGAAGGCTGAAGGTTTCGTCGAAGGACGTCACATCGTCACCTGCAACGGCCGCCGCCTGCCGATGACCGCGACCGGCCGCTCGGGCGAGGCCGTGGCCGGCGTCCGCTTCAAGGCCTGGCAGCCGGCCTCCGGCCTGCACCCGACCATTCCCGTCCACGCGCCGCTGACCTTCGACCTGATCGACATCTGGAACGGCCGCTCGCTCGGCGGCTGCGTCTATCACGTCGCTCATCCCGGCGGGCGCAGTTACGACACCAAGCCGGTCAACACCTATGAGGCCGAGGCGCGGCGGCTGGCGCGCTTCCAGGACCACGGCCATACCCCGGGACCGATGCAGCCGCTGCCCGAGGAACGCACAAATGAGTTTCCGCTGACCCTCGACTTGCGGACCCCGCTCCTGCAATGAGTATGATGGTGGGGCAGGGAGAGGCGCATGGCCGAAGGCGCAGCCGAACAGGACGACAGGGCGGGGCAGGCGCAAGACCAGTGTGAAGGCCAGCGTGAAAGCCAGCGCCGTCTCGCCCAATGGGCGCGCGACTATCGCCGGCTGCCCGGCATTCCCGACGAGTTTCTGGGGCCTGATGGCGCCCCCCGCGCGGTCTGGAGCCGCTTCTTCGACGCCTTCGGCGCGCTGGCGCCCGACGAGGCCGAGCGGCGCTTCGCCATGGCCGACCGTCACCTCCGCGAGGCCGGCGTCACCTACCGCGCGCCCGGCGACAGCGCCGACCGGCCCTGGTCGCTCAGCCATCTGCCGCTCTTGATCGACGAGGCCGATTGGCAGCAGCTCTCCGCCGGCATCACCCAGCGCGCCGAGCTTCTGGAGCTGGTGCTGCGCGACATCTATGGCGAGGGCCGGCTGGTCGCCGAAGGCGCGCTGCCGGCGGCCGCGATCGCCGGCAGTCCCGAATATCTCCGCCCCGTCTGCGGCGTGCCGCCGCCGGGCGGCCGCTATCTCTCGCTCTATGCCGCCGATGTCGGCCGCGGCCCGGACGGCCGCTGGTGGGTGCTCGGCGACCGCACGCAGGCGCCGTCAGGCGCGGGCTATGCGCTGGAGAACCGCCTCGTGCAGTCGCGCGCCTTCTCCGATCTCTACAATTCGATGAACGTGCCGCGCGTCGCGCCGTTCTTCGAGGCCTTTCGCGACTCACTGCGCGCGCGCGCCGATCGCGACGAGCCGCGCATCGGCGTGCTCACCCCCGGCAGTTTCAGCGAGACCTATTTCGAGCACGCGACGCTGGCGCGCTATCTCGGCTTTCTGCTGGTCGAGGGCGAGGATCTCGCGGTCAGCGACAACCGCATCCACATCCGCACCGTTGCCGGCCTCAAGCGGCTCGACGTGCTGCTGCGCCGCGTCGATTCCAACTCGCTCGATCCGCTCGAGCTCGATGCGTCCTCGCATCTCGGCGTGCCCGGCCTGATCGATGTGCTGCGCAAGGACGGCGCCGTCGTCGCCAACATGCCGGGCTCGGGCGTCCTGGAGGCGCGGGCGCTGCTCGGCTTCCTGCCGGCGCTGAGCCGCCGGCTGCTCGGCGAAGAGCTGAAGATGCCGCACATCGCGACCTGGTGGTGCGGCCAGCGCTCGGCGCGCGAGGAGGTGCTGTCGCGGCTCGACGAGGTCGCAATCGAGGGCGCCTACCGACGCGGCGTTCCCGGCTTCGAGCGCAACGGCCCGGTGCTGGCGAGCGAGCTCGACGCCGCCGGCCGCCAACGATTGATCGATGCCATCACCGCGCGCGGCATGGACTATGTCGGCCAGGAGGTGGTGCGGCTCTCGACCATGCCGGTGTGGGAGCAAGGCCAGCTCATGCCGCGGCCCTTCGTGCTGCGCGTGTTCGCGGCCGCGACCCCGGACGGCTGGGCCATCATGCCCGGCGGCTTCTGCCGGATCGCCGAGCAGGCCGATGCGCGCGCGGTGTCGATGGGCGACGGCGCCCGCGCCGCCGATGTCTGGGTGGTCTCGAAAAAGAAGGTCTCGATCGCGACGCTGCTGCCCGCGACCGACAAGGTCCGCATCCGCCGCATCGCCGGCGTGCTGCCGAGCCGTGCCGCCGACAATCTGTTCTGGCTCGGCCGCTATCTCGAGCGCGCCGAGGCGACGCTGCGCCTCGTGCGCGCGCTGAGCTCGCCGAGCGGGCCCAACAAGGGCACCGCGGCCTCGCTGCAATCGGCCGACCGCATCCAGCGCCTCTTGCTGGCGTGGGGCGCGATCTCGCAGGCCTCGCGCACCGCGCCAGGCCGCATCGTCGCCGAAGCCTTGCAGAGCCCCGAGCGTTTCGGCTCGGCGCTGTCGCTGGTGCGCGCGGCACAGCGCACCGCGACCTCCCTGCGCGAGCGGCTGTCGCCCGACGCCTGGCAGGTCATCACCGAGATGGCCGAGCGTCTCGCTTACGAAGTCGAAGGCGACGACGGCGTGCTGAGCGCGGCCGAGCTGACCTTGCAGGAGCTTGCGAGCTTTGCCGGCCTTGCGCAGGAGAACATGAACCGCGCCGCGGGCTGGCGCTTCCTCGATATCGGCCGCCGTGCCGAGCGCGCTATCAACACCGCGCGTTTTGCTCGTCAATTCGCCTATGACGAGGCCGGCGATGAGGATCTCGATATCCTGCTGACGCTGGTGGATTCCCAGATCACCTACCGCTCGCGCTATCTGCTGGCACCGATCCTCGCGCCGGTGCGCGATCTCGCCGTGCTCGATCCCTACAATCCGCGTTCGGTCGCGTTCCAGGTGATGCAGCTGAACGAGCATATCGCCGCGCTGCCGAGCCTGAAGGAGCACGGCCTGATCGAGCAACCGCAGCGCCTTGCGGTGGCGGTGCAGGCGACGCTCGCCACCGCGGAAGCCGAGAAGCTCGAAGCCAAGACCCTGTTCGCGTTGGAGCAGGATCTGCTCAGCCTCGCCGAGGCGGTCGGGCTGCATTACTTCCCGCACGGTCCCAATGCCAGCCGGCCGGAAAAGCTGACGGGGCTGGCGTGATCTACGACATAAGGCACGTCACCACCTACGAATATGAGAGCCCGGTCAGCTTCGCCCGCTGCACGCTGCGGCTGGAGCCGCGGAGCGGCAATGGCCAGGACCTGATCTCGCATCGCGTCGAGATCCGCCCGCGTCCGTCCGAGCGCCACGTCCGGCGGGATTTCTTCGGCACGCTGACCGAGAGCATCGTCATCGAGGCCGCGCATCGAGACTTGCGCATCGATTCACGCTCGCGCGTTTCCGTCGCGCGCAAGCCGCCGGCGCGCGATGCGTCGAGCCCGCCCTGGGAGAGCGTTCGCGACATCGCGCTCGAGGCCGCCAGCCTCGGGCCGTCCTCGCCGGTCGGCTATGTCTTTGCGAGTCCGCTTGTGCCCGTGCTGCGCCCGGTCAGCGTCTATGCGGCGGAGAGCTTTGCGCAAGGTGCGGGCATCCTCGCCGGCGCGGTCGATCTGATGCATCGCATCCGCACCGAGTTTCGCTACGACCCCAAAGCCACCGTGATCTCGACGCCGCTCAACGAAGTCTTCGACCAGCGCCACGGCGTCTGCCAGGACTTTGCCCATGTGATGATCGCAGGGCTGCGCGGCCTTGGTCTGCCGGCGGCCTATGTCAGCGGCTATTTGCGCACCATTCCGCCGCCCGGCCAGCCGCGCTTGCAGGGCGCCGACGCCACCCACGCCTGGGTGTCGCTGTGGTGCGGGGCGGAGCTTGGCTGGGTCGATTTCGATCCGACCAACGATCTCATCGTCGCCAATGACCATATCGTGCTCGCCGTCGGCCGCGACTTCTCCGACGTCTCGCCGGTCGACGGCATCATCGTCGGTTCGCCGAAACAGAAGCTCGGCGTCGCCGTCGACGTGGTGCTGGTGGAGTAGAGGCGGGTCTTGCCGTCCCGCCGCGCTCCGGGTGGGTCCGGCCCTCGCTGCAACCGTCATGTCGCAGAGCACAAGAACAACATATTTCCGTGTTTTCGCCCCGGGGTTTGGTCACTCGGCCCAAGATGGGCTATGCTGGTCGCCGCGCCGAGGACAGAATGAAACGTCGGGAGTTGGCGTGGGACACCAGCGACAGGCCGGGCTGCATCAAGCGGGGCTGCATCCATGATGACGTTACCGAGACTGGCGGCTGAATCCCTGGAGAAGTTGCTGGGCTCGTTCATGCGTCGCAGGTACGACGAGTCCTATGCCAGGGTAGTGGAAGCCTCGACCCGCACCGCGATGGAATGCATCGGCAACAGCGATGCGCTCTATCACAATATCGAGCATACGATGCTGGTGACGCTGGCGGCCCAGGCGATCATGCTTGGCCGCAATCTGCATGCGCATATCGATGCCGAGGATTACATTCACGTCCTGATCGCCTGCCTTGCGCACGATATCGGCTATGTCCGCGGGCTGTTTCCGGAGGATGACGAAGACGGTTTCATCATTGACGAGGCTTGCACCAAAGTGTCGCTGCCGCGCGGCGCCTCGGATGCCAGTCTGATGATGTATCACGTTGACCGGTCGAAACTGTTCGTGAGGCGGCGGCTTCCGCCGATCCGCGGCGTCGACAGTGAGCGCGTCGCCCGCGCCATCGAGGGCACCCGCTTCCCCGCCCGCGAAGGGCAGGAGTATGACCACGAAGCCTCGATCCTGCGCGCCGCCGACTTCATCGGCCAGCTCGGTGATCCCAACTATCTGCGCAAGGCCAATGCGCTCTATTACGAGTTCGAGGAGGTCGGCATCAACCGCCAGCTCGGCTACGACTCGCCTGCCGACATCGTGAATCGCTATCCACAATTCTACTGGAACAGCGTCGCCCCGCACATCCAGACCGAGATCGGCTATCTCAACAAGACCGAGATCGGCCGCCAATGGATCGCCAACCTCTACAGCAACGTCTTCCGTGCCGAGCGCGAGATCTCGCTGTCGGGACCGCAAAAGTAGGTTGACCTTCTAGCCGGGATGAGCGCAGCGATATCGGGAGCCGGCCGCATGGTTCTCCCGGCGATGCGAAGCATCGTCCGGTGACGCGCTTTCCCGCTTCTCACCATGCAGTGTTAGGCCGCGCTCCCTGGCAATCCCTTCCAAATTTTCCTGATCACGGGAACCTTTTCCGATCGCAGCCGTCCAAGCTGTGGGGCCGCTTCTGTTTGCGGCTCGTTGCAGGGGAGGTTTTCGATGACATCACAACCGCGCAGGCTGGAACGTGTTGCGGTGGCGCAGGCGCCGAGCGAGCGGCCCGACAGGGCGGAGGTCGAGCAGGCCATCCGCACCATGATCCGCTGGGCCGGCGACGATCCCGCGCGCGATGGCCTGCGCGAGACGCCGGACCGGGTCGCGCGCGCCTTTGAGGAATATTTCTCCGGCTATGCGCAGGATCCGACGGAAATCCTGCAAAAGACCTTCGAGGAGATCGAGGGCTACGACGAGATGATCGTGCTGCGCGGCGTTCGCTTCGAGAGCCATTGCGAGCACCATATGGCGCCGATCGTCGGACGCGCCTGGGTCGCCTATATCCCGAAGGGGCGCGTCGTCGGCATCAGCAAGCTCGCGCGCGTCGTCGACATCTACGCAAAGCGTCTCCAGATCCAGGAGAAGATGACCGCGCAGATCGCCAACACCATCAACGATGTGCTGAAGCCCGAAGGCGTCGGCGTCATCCTCAAGGCGACGCACCACTGCATGACCACGCGCGGTGCGCACAAGCCCGGCACCGATCTCGTCACCAGCCGCATGTTGGGTGTTTTCCGCGACAACGCGCTGACCCGGCAGGAGCTGCTGGGGCTGGCCAATTCGGACGATTGATCCGCAAGGAGACGACGCCAAGGAGACAACGCCAAGGAGACAACCATGACCGAGGACAAGAAGCCCGGTGGGCCCGACCTCACCAACGGCGTGTCGCTGACGGAGTTCAAGGACGGCAAGTTGCTCGGCCATGTCGGCGAGGAGGATGTCCTGCTGGTGCAGGCCGGCGGCCAGATCTTTGCGATCGAGCCGTCTTGCAGCCACTATCACGGGCCGCTCGCCGAGGGCCTCGTGGTCGGCGATACCATCCGTTGTCCCTGGCATCACGCCTGCTTCTCCTTGCGCTCGGGCGAGCCCACTCGGCCGCCGGCGCTGAATGCGCTGGCGGTATGGGACATCGCGCGTGATGGCGACAGGATCGTCGTTCAGCGCAAGCGCGAGGCACCAAAGCCGTCAACGGCCCATCGCAGCGCGCCGACGCCGGAAAGATTCGTCATCGTCGGCGGCGGCGCGGCGGGCTTTGCGGCGGCCGAGACGCTCCGGCGCGAGGGCTTTGCCGGCGCCGTCACCATGCTCAGCAATGATGGCGCGATGCCGGTCGACCGGCCCAACCTTTCCAAGGACTACCTCGCCGGCAACGCGCCGGAGGATTGGCTGCCGCTGCGGGACGAGGACTATTATCAGGACGCCGGCATCGACCTCAGGCTGAACACCAGCGTCGCGGCGATCGATCCGAAGGCGCGCAGCGTGACTCTGGGCAATGGCGACAAGCTTCCGTTCGATCGGCTGTTGCTCGCCACCGGCTCCGAGCCGGTCAGATTGCAGATCCCCGGTGCGGACCAGCCGCATGTCCACACCCTGCGCTCCGTCGCCGACAGCCGCGCCATCATCAAGGCCGCCGGGAGCGCCAGGCGCGCATTGGTGATCGGCGCCAGTTTTATCGGCCTCGAGGTCGCGGCGTCCTTGCGGGCGCGCAAGATCGAGGTGCATGTGGTCGCGCCGGAGGAGCGGCCGATGCAGAAGGTGCTCGGCCCCGAGATGGGCGACTTCGTGCGCGCGCTGCACGAAGAGAACGGCGTCAACTTCCATCTGAAAGATACCGTGGAGAAGCTCGACGGCACCCGCGCCACGTTGACGAGCGGCGCCGTGATCGAGGCCGAACTCGTCGTGGTCGGCATCGGCGTCAGGCCGCGTATCGCGCTGGCGGAGCAGGCGGGCCTGGCCGCCGATCGCGGCGTCAGCGTCAGCGAATATCTCGAGACCAGCGTCGCTGGCATCTTCGCTGCCGGTGACATCGCGCGCTGGCCCGATCCGCATGCGCGGCAAACCATCCGCGTCGAGCACTGGGTCGTGGCGGAGCGCCAAGGCCAGACCGCTGCGCGCAACATGCTCGGCAAGCGCGAGCGTTTTGACGCCGTGCCGTTCTTCTGGAGCCAGCACTATGACGTCCCGATCAACTATGTCGGTCACGCCGAGAGCTTTGACGACATCGCGATCGACGGCAGCATTTCCGGCAAGGACTGCCTGCTGAAGTACCGCAAGGGCGGCCGCGTGCTGGCGGTCGCTTCGATTTATCGCGACCTCGACAACCTCAAGGCCGAGCTCGAGATGGAGCGGTCGCGGGGCTGATGCACCGCATTCGATGTTGATTTGCGTCAATGTTGCTGCCGGTGACGGCTGCTCTGCTGGCTGTCGTCCCGGATCGGCCTGTGCTATCCTGGCGTGTGCCCCCGGGCTTGCATGCAGGAGTGGCGTCGCTCCCTCAGGCCGTAGGGCAATCGCATATGGATTTCACGAGAACTGTCCGCGAGCTTGCTCCGCCTCTCCCGCTTGCGGGAGAGGCCGCACTCGCAGAGCGCGGCGGGTGAGGGCTCTCGCCACGCGGGGACGTCCTCCGCAATCCTCTCGAATCCCGACGCGGAGACATCCCCACCCCAACCCTCCCACAAAACCCGCTCTTTCTGTGGCCAATTGCCGTTGTTTCCGGCCGTTACCGTATTGTTTCAGGTCATTGTAGCACAATAGTAACGACTGCCGATTGAGAGTAGCGCGACCCACGCCATGGCAGGTTCGCGCCGGTGAAAGAGAACACATCGCTTCCGCTCGAGCAGGGCGCGTCTACCAGCCTCGCAGGAGGCGGTCACGGCCCGGCTGTGCCCGGAAGCCAATTCGGCATGACCCAGAGCTGGATCATCGTCGCCGCGATCCTGCTGACGGCCTTGCTTGTTCAAATTCCCGTCGTTCTCAACGCGGATCTGGCTTGCCTGCTGACCGAAGGCGAGAAGGTCCTGGACGGCGGCAAGCTCGGGGTCGACGTCTTCGAGCTGAATCCGCCGCTGTCGGTCTACCTCTACATGCCGGCGTTGACGCTGGCGCGCATGACCGGCCTCGCGCCCGAGATCATCGTCGTCATCCTGGTGACGATCGAGATGGGCGGCGCGCTGGTCGTGATGGACCGCGCCGCTGCGACGGCAAAGCTGGAAACCGAAGAGAGACGTCTTGCAATCTGCGTGCTGGCGTTCCTGTTCGCGATCTTTCCGAGCGCGGTGTTCGGACAACGCGAGCATATCGCCGTCGTCGCGATGACGCCGTTCGTTGCCATCACGGCGATCCGCTGGCGCGGCCTTGCGCCCGGACCGGTCGCAATCCTGGCGGGACTGGCGGCCGGGCTCGCCATGAGCATCAAGCCCTACCTTGCGCTCGTGGTCGGCCTTCCGATCATCCTTGGCGCCGTCCGCCAGCGATCTGTCAGACCTTTGTTCACCCCTGAAGCCTGCGCCGCGGCTGCCGTCGTCATCGGCTATGGGGCGCTCCTCGTCGTCTTCTTTTCCGACTATCTGTTGACCTATGCCCCGATGGTCACGGCCGCCTATGTGCCGTTGCGGATGGACCTCGGCGGTCTGCTTCCGTTCCCGATCATCGTGATCGCTGCCTCCATCGCGTTTCTGCGCGTGCTGGCGCCGCAGGACTTCAGGATGGCAGGCGATGCAACCCCGTGGCTTGCCGCAGCGGTTGGCGGCGCCGCGAGCTTCGTGCTCCAGGGCAAGGGCTGGACCTATACGGCCTTCGCGCTCTGCATGTTCGCGATTGCCGCGCCGCTGCTGCACGCGCGCATGAGGACGTTGCGGGTGCCGGTGATGATCGCCGCTCTCGCCGCCACCGTGTATATCGGGTCCTGCCTGTCCTTGCAGGTCCGGCCGTTCCCGCCGCTGGAGGGGCGCATCCTCGCTCTTGCCAAGCACCCGCGGCTGATCACGATCGGCGATCACGTCGCGCTGGGTCATCCGCTGGTCCGCCAGATCGACGGGACCTGGGCCGGCAATTCCTGTGTGCAGCTGCTGGCGGCCGGCGCGACGCTGCTCCGGAAAAACCCGCAGCTCACTGAAAGCGAGCGGACAAAGCTCGACGGCATCATCAATTTCGAGCGGCGGCAGTTGCTGGCGGACCTGCGCGAGGGCCGTCCGAACGTGATCCTCGTGGATACCCATCTGCTGACTTTGACCCCGTTCGACTGGCTGGCCTGGGCCGAGGCCGATCCCGAGCTCCGGGCGGAGTTGAGCCATTATCGCGAGGTCGAGGATGTCGACGGCCGCGTTCGCATATTGGTCGACAATAGATCCATCGCGGAACGATAGTCCCGCTTTCCGTTGGATGACCCGTCGTCAGCGCCGGATTTGCAGGCTTGCGATCAGCCGTTCAACCAGCTCGTCGATCTTGCCGAGAGCCGTTGCGGGATCGAGGTCCTCGATATCATCCACGTCCCAGTACTCGACACGATGCGCCAGACCGGCAAAGCGACGCGCGATCATGGGGCGATGCTCGGCATCCTTCAGCGCGATTACAAGTTCGGCCTCCGCAAAATCGTCGACCGTACAGAGCGCCGGATTCCGCGCAGCGCCTCCCGGCGCGATGCCCTTCGCTTGCAGCGCTTCCAACGCGTGACGCGAGATCGGGCCTACGTTTTCGGGCGAGAGCCTTTCGGCGACGGCGCGCGAGAAGGCGAGCCAATCCAGTCCTTCGCGCCTGGCGCGGTGGTTGAAAACCTCCTCGGCATAGCGGCTTCGATAGTAATTGCCGGTGCAGAGAAACAGCACGCGATTGTTCTTGTTCATCCAGCCGTATTCCCACCGACCGCCATGGTGACATCATGCCAGTGTTTTGCCCGACGGGTCAAATGGATTTCGTAAAATCAGCAATTATCGCGCGCCGGCGGCCAAGCCATTGATTTAGCTGGCTCCGGCTACTGTGCATGGGGTTGTTTTCGAGATTTTTCTTTGGAGCAGGGCCACCGCCGCCGCTCCAGCGGCGGATGCACCGGTCATCCCGCCTTGGCGATGCGGCTCTCCGCCGAACCCGAGCGCAGATTCTGGAAGAACGTCTCCACCTCCCGTGACAGCGTCTCGGCCGTCGCGGTCAGGCTGCTTGCCGCCGTCAGCACGGAGGATGCCGCCGTGTCGGTCTCGCCGATGGCGTCGCGCAGCGAGCCGATGTTGGCGACCAGGGTTTCGTTGCCCTGGGCCGCGCTCTGCGCATTGGAGGAGATCTCGCGCGTGGCCTGGTCCTGCTGGCCGATGGCACCCGCAATCGCCGAGGTGACCTCGTTGATCTCGCGCACCGCGCCGCCGATCTCGCGCACCGCGTCGACCGCGTTGCGGGTGGAGGTCTGGATCATGGCGACGTTCTCGCCGATCTCGGCGGTCGCCTTGGCGGTCTGGCTCGCCAGCGCCTTCACCTCGTGGGCGACGACGGCAAAGCCGCGGCCGGCATCGCCGGCGCGCGCGGCTTCAATGGTGGCGTTGAGCGCGAGCAGATTGGTCTGCTCGGCAATCGCCTGGATCAGGTTCAGCACGCCATCGATGCGCTGCGTCGCGGCCGCAAGACTCTCGATCTCGGCGATCGATTTCTCGGTGCGCTGGCCGGTCTGCTCGACGGCGCCGGCGGATTGCCGCACTTGGCGGCCGATCTCTTCCACCGACGTCGACAGCTCCTCGGCCGCGCTCGCCACCGCGCTGACGTTGTGCGAGGCCTGCGCAGTGGCGTTTGCCGCGGTGCCGGCGCGGCTGTTGGCATCCGCCGTGACGCGCGTGATGGTCTGAGCCGTCTCGCGCATGACGCTGGCATTGTCGGTGAGGCCGCGCATGATGGCGCCAATCGCGTCGCGGAATGCCTCGACGGATTTTTCGACATGGCGGGCGCGTTCCTCGCGGGCGGCGGAGTCCTGCGAGACCTGCGCGGCGAGATTGCGGTTGCGGCCCATCGCCTCCTGGAAGACCTGGATGGCGCGGGCCAGCGCACCGATCTCGTCGGCGCGCCCGGTGTGCGGCACCGTGACGTCCTCGGCGCCGTCGGCGACCTGCTTGATGGTCGCAGTGATGGCGGAGAGGGGCCGTGCGATCGAGCGGGCGATGATGACGATGCCGATCACGACCAGCACCAGCGCCACGCCGCCGAGGCAGGTCAGGACGAAGGACAATGTGCGATTGGTCTCGGTTTGATCCGCGATCTGCCTGGCGCGCTCGGCATAGACCTTGGACAGCGCCTCGAGGTCCTTGTTCAGCGCCGAGCGCACGGCGCGGTTGGCGTCGTTGTCGCCCCATTCGCGGCCCGCGGCCGCATTGATCTCGACGCCGCGGCGCACCAGCTCCTTGCGGAAGTCGACGAACTGTTCGATGCGCTTCTTGAAGGTGGCGAACTGCTCGGCATCGTCCGCCTTGACGATGCCTTCCCAGCGCTGCACCACCTCCAGGATCTGCGCGTTGAACTTGAGCAAGCCGACGCCGAACTTCTTCACCACGGCAGGCTCGGTCGACATGTAGACGCCGCGCGACTCCATCACCACGGCATAGACCAGCGAGTTGACCCGCTCGACGTTCAGCGCGGCGGCATTCGCGGTCGCGATCGCACTGGTCAGGTCGGCGCTGCGGCGGCTGTTGTAGTCGGACAGCATCGCGATCGCCGCCGTGAGCAGGCCGAACAGCGCGAAGATCGCATAGAGCTTGGCGGTCAGTGTGAAACGGCCAGCCTGATTGGCGGCATTCCCAGATCGGTCTGAGGTCATGGTGCGGGGCCCGAATGGCCGGGAGTGGCCGGAAGGTGCGGTCTTCTAAAATTGATGCAAACTATGCAGAACGAAGGTGGATGCAGCGTTAACGCGCGCCTTGGCCCCCTTCGCCCTTCGTCGAAAGAAAGGTAAGATATTTCAGCGTCTTGATCCCAAGGTATAGTTCCAGGATCGCGCTGAGGTTGGCCGCTGGCCGACGAACCCCGGAGAGGCCCTTGGTCTACCGCCACACCATCGACGCCACGGCCTACACCTTCCCGGACCTGCGCGACCTCCTCGCCAAGGCGACGCCGCCGCGCTCCGGCGACCGGCTGGCAGGCATTGCCGCCGCCAGCGCCGAGCAGATGATCGCGGCGCGGATGGCGCTGGCGGACGTTCCGCTCGGGCAGTTCTTGCAGGAAGCGGTCATCCCCTATGAGGCCGACGAGGTCACCCGCCTCGTTATCGACAGCCACGACGCAAAAGCCTTCGCGCCGGTGGCCTCGCTCACAGTCGGCGCCTTTCGCGACTGGCTGCTGTCGGATGCAGCGACGCCCGAGGCTCTGCGCAGCCTGGCGCCCGGCATCACCCCGGAAATGGCCGCCGCGGTATCAAAGCTGATGCGCAATCAGGACCTGATCCTGGCGGCGCGGAAATGCGAGGTCACCACCGCCTTCCGCAACACCATCGGTCTGAAGGGGCGGATGAGCACGCGGCTCCAACCCAATCATCCGTTCGATGATGCCAGGGGCATCACGGCCTCGATCCTCGACGGCATTTTGCTGGGCGCAGGCGACGCCTGTATCGGTATCAATCCGGCAAGCGACGATCCGGCCGTGATCGCGCAATTGCTGCGGCTGCTCGACGGGATCATCGCGCGGCTGAAGATCCCGACCCAGGCCTGCGTCCTGACGCATGTCACGACGACGCTGTCGCTGATCGGGCAGGGCGTGCCGGTCGATCTCGTCTTCCAGTCGGTCGCCGGTACCGAGGCGGCCAACCGCAGCTTTGGTACCGATCTCGCCTTGCTGAAGGAAGGGCAGGAGGCGGGGCTGGCGCAGAAGCGCGGCACGGTCGGGCAGAACGTGATGTATTTCGAGACCGGGCAGGGCTCGGCGCTGTCCGCCAATGCTCACCACGGCGTCGACCAGCAAACCTGCGAGGCGCGCGCCTATGCGGTGGCCCGCGCCTTCGCGCCACTCTTGGTCAACAGCGTGGTCGGCTTCATCGGCCCGGAATATCTCTACGACGGCAAGGAAATCATCCGCGCCGGGCTGGAGGATCATTTCTGCGGCAAGCTGCTCGGCCTGCCGCTCGGGATCGACATCTGCTACACCAACCATGCCGAGGCGGACCAGGACGACATGGACAATCTGCTGACGCTGCTTGCGGCCGCCGGCGTCACCTTTATCATGGGCGTGCCCGGCGCCGACGACGTCATGCTGAACTACCAGTCGACGTCCTTTCACGACGCGCTCTATGCCCGCGACGTCTTCTCGCTGCGCCGCGCGCCGGAATTCGACGATTGGCTGGTGCAGGCAGGAATCGCTGGCGCCGATTTCCGTCTTGCCGGCGATGCAGGCCTGCTGCCCGATTTTGCCTCCCGGCTGATCGCCTGAGGCGGCCGAGGTCGCCCGCGGTGTCCGGGAAACCATCGGTCGTCCTCGGAATTATGCTCATGCCACAATATTGAGAAATTCCGGCGACAGCATTACGCTATGTGTCTGGCTGGCAATTTCCGCAACCGGTTCGAGCGTGGCGGGGGAGCTTAGATGCGAGCTGAAAGCAACGGTACGTCTCGGCGGATTCTGTGTGTGTTTCCGCGTTACACCTCGTCATTCGGCACGTTCGAGCATTCCTATCCGCTGACCGATGGCGTCCGCGCCTTCATGCCGCCCCAGGGCTTGCTGCTGATCTCCGCGTACCTGCCGAAAGGCTGGCAGGTCAGATTCGTCGACGAGAACCTCCGCCGCACGACCAGGGAAGAGTTCGAATGGGCCGAGGCGGTGTTCGTCAGCGGCATGCACATCCAGCGCCAGCAGATGAACGACATCTGCCGCCGCGCCCATGAGTTCGATCGGCCGGTCGCGCTTGGCGGTCCGTCCGTCAGCGCCTGTCCGGACTATTACCCGTCGTTTGATTATCTCCATGTCGGCGAGCTCGGCGATGCCACCAACCAGCTGATCGAGATTCTGTCGCGCGACACTTCGCGGCCCGAAAGCCAGGTGGTGCTGACCACCAAAGACCGTGTGCCGATGACGGAGTTTCCAATCCCGGCCTACGAGCTGGCCGACGTGAAGAAATACATGCTCGGCAGCATCCAGTACTCCAGCGGCTGTCCCTATCAGTGTGAGTTCTGCGACATCCCCGGCCTCTACGGCCGCAACCCGCGCATCAAGACGCCGCAGCAGATCGTCGCCGAGCTCGACCGCCTGCGCGAATGCGGCATGACCGACACGATCTATTTCGTCGACGACAATTTCATCGGCAACCGTAAGGCGGCGATGGATCTGCTGCCGCATCTGATCGCATGGCAGAAGAAGACCGGCTACGTGGTGCGGCTCGCCTGCGAGGCGACGCTCAACATCGCCAAGCGGCCCGAGATCCTCGAGAAGATGCGCGAGGCCTTTTTCGTTACCATCTTCTGCGGCATCGAGACGCCCGATCCCGACGCGCTGCACGCGATGCACAAGGACCACAACATGATGGTCCCGATCCTGGAGGGCGTGCGCACCATCAACTCCTACGGCATGGAGGTGGTGTCCGGCATCATCATGGGGCTCGATACCGACAAGCCGAACACCTCGGAGGCGCTGCTAGCCTTCGTCGAGGAGTCCAAGATTCCGCTGCTCACCATCAACCTGCTCCAGGCACTGCCGAAGACGCCGTTGTGGGACCGGCTGGAGCGGGAAGGGCGCCTGATCGACGACGAGGGGCGCGACTCCAATGTCGACTTCCTGCTGCCCTACGACGACGTCGTGGCATCCTGGAAGCACGCCATGGCCGTGGCCTACGAGCCGGAGAAGGTCTACGCCCGCTTCCAGTATCAATGCGACCATGTCTATCCTCACCGCCTCAAGGTGCCGGTGCCGGACGAGATGAAGACCTGGCCCAACATCCGGCGCGCGCTCGTCATGCTGCGCAACATCTTCTGGAAGGTGGGCGTGCTCGGCGACTACAAGCGCGTGTTCTGGAAGTTCGCGCTCGGCCGCATCAAGCGCGGCGACATCGAAGGGCTGATCGGTTGCAGTATGATCGCGCACCATCTCATCACCTTTGCGCGCGCGGCCTCCAGCGGCAAGCAGAACGCCTCGAACTATTCGATCCGGCTGCGCGAGGCCGCGGTTCCCGCCGAATGACGCGACATGTCTGATCCGGCCGTTCCGCGCCGCCCGACCCTTGATCTCAGGTCGCTCACGCCCGCGCGCGTCGCGCTCGGCCGCAGCGGCGCCAGCGTGCCGACCAAACCGCTGCTGGATTTCACGCTCGCCCATGCCCGTGCGCGCGATGCCGTGCACGCCGCCTTCGATGCGCCGCTTCTGGCGGCCGATCTCCGCGCGCTTGGCCTCGTCGTCACCGAGGCGAGGAGCCGGGCGGTCGATCGCCGCGATTATCTGCGGCGTCCCGATCTGGGACGGCAGCTCGAGGCCGGCTCGGCCGAGCTGCTGGCGCAGAGCGCCACCGAGCATTGCCAGCTCGCCCTCGTGATCGGCGACGGCCTGTCGGCGGCGGCGGTCCATGCCCATGCCGCGGCGTTGGTGGCTTGCCTGCTGCCGCTGCTTGCGGAAGGGGATGTCGCGATCGGCCGCGTGGTGGTCGCCTCAGGCGCGCGTGTCGCGCTCGGCGACGAGGTCGGCGCCATTCTCGGCGCGCGCATGGTCGTGACGTTGATCGGCGAGCGGCCGGGCCTGTCCGCGCCCGACAGCCTCGGTGCCTATCTGACCTTCGCGCCAAAACCCGGCCGCAGCGATGCCGAGCGCAATTGCGTCTCGAACATCCACAAAGCCGGGTTGAGCTATGGCGAGGCCGCCTTCAAGATCGCCTGGCTGGTCCGCGAGGGGCTGGCGCGGGAGGTCACCGGTGTGGCGCTGAAGGACGAGAGCGCGGACCGCGCGCCGCGTCGAATTGGCATGGCGCAGCCCGAATGACGGGCATTCCGGCGAAATCGCCGCATCTTGATCGATTCGGCCACCCTTCGCCTGCTTGCGAAAAGGCGGTTTGACCTGCTAAACCGCTGCCGGCGATTTTCCGCGCATTTTCAAAGGGCAAGCCTCCCATTGGTATGGCATTTTCAAGCCGTTCACGGGACGCCATAAGCTCACAGCTTGAGCCGATTTAGGAACTGGACAAGGCATGCTCGAAAAGCACAGCGAGAGTGAGGTTCATGTCGACAAGGTCGAGCAGGGACCTGCGTCCTCGATCGCCTTCGGGCTCGAGCGCATCGGCCTGTTCGCCGTCCGGGCGCCGATCGTCTCCTGCATCGTCCTGCTCGCGCTGATCGTCGGCGCCGTGTTCGGCATCCACCGCATCAAGATCGACGATTCGCTGTCGCAGCTGTTCCGCTCCGATACCCGCGAGTTCAAGCAGTATGAAGAGGTGACCAAGAAGTTCCCGGCCGAGGAGTTCGACGTGCTCGTCGTGGTCGAGGGCAAGAACCTCCTGGCGCGGAACAACCTCGAGAAGCTGCGCGACTTCATCACCGACCTGCAGCTGGTCGAAGGCACGCGTGGCCTCGTCTCGCTGTTCTCGGCGCGCCAGGCGCCGGCGCCCGGCAAGCTGCCGGCGGCGCTGTTTCCGCCCGAGCTTCCCGAGGGCGAGGCCTATGACAAGTTCATCGAGACCGTCAAGAACAACGAGATCATCCGCGGCAAGCTGCTGTCGGAGGACGGCACGCTGGCACTGGTCGTGCTGTCGCTCGATCCGGAGGTGGTCGGCTCGAACAAGCTGACCAAGACCGTCGGCGACATCCGCGCGCTGATGAAGGAGGATCTCGGCGACACCGGGCTCAACGTGCAGCTCTCTGGCGTGCCGGTGATGCAGCTCGAGATCCGCAACGCGGTCGAGCGCGACGGGCTAACCTACAACATCCTCGGCATCCTCGCCGGCTGCGTCATCGCCATCATCTTCTTCCGCAAGATCTCGTTCATGATCGCGGCGGCCTTCCCGCCGATGATCGCGATCCTGCTGGCGCTCGGCGCGCTCGGCTGGGCCAATTTCAATCTCAACATGTTCCTGAACGTGATGACGCCGCTCATCATGGTCATCAGCTTCTCCGATTCGATGCAGCTCACCTTCGCCGCGCGCGACCGGCTGATCGCAGGCCAGGACAAGTTCACCGCGTTCAAGAACGCGGTGCTGGTGGTCGGCCCGGCCTGCGTGCTGACGCACGGCACCGCCGGCATTTCCTTCATCGCGCTCCAGTTCTCCGACTCCGATCTGATCCGCAAGTTCGGCGAGGCGGGCCTTGCCGCCACCATCATCGCGCTGGTCGCGGTGCTGTCGCTGGTGCCGGTGTTCGGCGTGCTGTTCGTGCGCAACGAGAAGATCTTCGCCGTGAAATTCCAGAGCGCGGATGCCGGCGTCCAGGCGCTGCGCAATTTCTGCTACTGGATCGCGGTGCGCATGGTCGGCCGTCCCGGCCTGTTCAGCCTGATCGCGGTGCTGTTCGTCGGCAGCCTCGGCGTTGTCTACGCCAATCTCGAGCCGCGCTACCGGCTCGCCGACCAGGTGCCCGACAAGCGCCAGGCGGTCGCCGCCAGCGACCGGCTTGATGCCAAGCTGACCGGCGCCAATCCGGTCAACGTGCTGATCCAGTTCCCCAAGGGTGAATCGCTCTACTCGCCGGAAACGCTCCAGACCATCGCGGACGTGCATGCGACCGTGGAGAAGGCGGCCGGCGTCGGCAATGTCTGGTCGCTCGAGACCCTGCGCCGCTGGCTTGCGGAAAAGGCCGGCAGCGCAGATGTCGCGACGCTGAAGGAATATGTGGGCGTCATCCCCGAGCATCTGGTGCGCCGCTTCATCGACGCCGAGCAGGATGCCGTCGTGGTCGCCGGCCGCGTGCCGGACAAGGATTCCAGCCAGCTGCTGCCGATCGTCGACAAGCTCGATTCCGAGCTCGATGCCGTCCGCAAGAAGCATCCCGGATACGAGGTCGCGGTGACGGGCCTCGCTGCGATCGCGGCGCGCAACTCGGCCAGCATGATCGAGAAGCTGAATCGCGGCCTCACCGTCGAGTTCGCATTGGTCGCGCTCTTCATCGGCCTTGCCTTCCGCTCATGGGTGGTGATGTTCGCCTGCATCCTGCCGGGCATCTTCCCCGTCGTGATGTCGGGAACGGTGCTGTGGGCGATGGGCGAGGGCCTGCAATTCGCCAGCGTCGTCGCGCTCACCGTCTCGTTCGGCTTGGGCCTCAGCGCAACCATCCACTTCCTCAACCGCCTGAGGCTCGAGAGCAAACCGGGCGTCGGCTCGGCGCTCGCGGTCGAGCGGGCGACCGTGCTGGTTGGACCTGCGCTGATCCTGACCACGGTGGTGCTGGCCTGCGGCCTCGTCGTCACCGTATTCTCCGACCTGCCCTCGCTGCGGCTGTTCGGCTGGCTCAGCGCCTTCTCGATGGTCATGGCGCTTGTCGCCGACCTCTTCATCCTGCGGCCAACGGCGATGTGGCTGATCAACCTGCATGAGAAGCTGCAGGGTCCGGACAAGCGGGCGATCTGAGCAGGGTCATCGCGACGCCACCGAATCGCGGCATTCTGGCCGCTTCTCGGAGGTTCCATGCGACACGACAGCTCCATCACGGAGTTTCAGCAGAAGCGGGGCGGCGACTCCGCTGCGTTCTTTGTGCCATTCCTGTCGCCAAGCGCGTCCCTGCTCGACGTGGGCTGCGGTCCCGGGACCATCACGGCCGCCCTTGCAGGGATTGTCGGCACGGCCGTCGGCGTCGACATCGAGCCGAACGCAGTTGCCGCCGCCAATCGGCTTGCGGCACGTTCGGGCTTGACCAATCTCGCCTTTGTCGAAGCCGACATGATCTCGCTTCCGTTCGAGGACGAGGCGTTCGATGCGGTTTTCTTCCACGCGGTGCTCTACCATCAGAAACAGGAGATGCTGGCGCGAACGTTGGCGGAGGCGCGACGGGTGCTGAAGCTCGGAGGATTGCTGGGCACGCGTGACGCCGATGTCGGCGGCAACATTCTTCACCCCGAACTCGACGGCGTACGCCTCGCGCTCGATCTCTGGCAGCGCTGGTACGAGCACGACGATCCGGAGGCGATTCGGTTCGGTCGCCGGCAAAGCTCTGTGCTTCGTGCGCACGGCTTCACGCCGGTCTGGGCCGGCGCGAGCTATGTCAGCCACAGCGCTGATGTTGCGAGCCGCGCCGAAGCAGTCGCCGATGCGCGGCGAAGCCTGCTCGGCCTCGGGCCGCAACTCGTTGGCAAGGGGCTCGCGACGGATGATGAAGTGCAGGCCGCGCTTGCCGGATGGGCAGCTTGGGGAGGCGATCCGGACGCGGTCTATTTCAGATGCCGATGCGAATGCGTCGCACGCAAGGACTGATCCGTCGGCGCACAGTTCATGCTTCGATGGAGCCTGCGTATGTGGTCCATGTCAGCAAAAAGCCCCGGCTCACGAGAACCGAGGCCGTGTTCCTCATAGATCGGGAAGAGTATCAGCCCTTCGTCATGGTGATGTTGACGCCGCGGATCTCGCCCTTGGAGGAGATCTGCACCGTCTGCTTGGTGCCGTTGGTGCGCAGCGACAGATTGGCGGCAAAGCCGTTGGCCTCGACGAACACGTCGATCTGGCCGCCGCCGGCGGTGCCTTGCAGATTGCCGAAGATGTTGCGGTTGGACTCGCTCCAATTGCCGGAGATCCGCTCGCCCTGGCTCGTCACGTCGCTGGTCAGGTCGAACTTGTAGCTGTCGGAGGCGCAGTGCAGGGCCTGCTTGAGCGCGAGGCCGCTGCCGGCGACCTTGTAATCCGCCTTGCAGCGGATGCGTTCGGTGGAGCCGTCTGACAGCGACACCGTGCCGGTGCCGGTCCACGCGCCGTCGAAGCCGGCAAACGGTCCGGACGACTGAGCGTGGCTTGCCGTAACTGAGAAGAGCAGCGCAGCGGCAATGCCGGCCGCCTTGATTGCCAGTCCAGATCGCCCAAAGAATTTCATCACGAATATATCCCGTTTTGGAACGACGTCCTCTTACGAACAAGAACGTCTCGCCACATCGAAAGTTTAGTGCTTTGAGCCTGTGTCAGGTTCAATGCCCGGCTGCCTGAGATAGCGGTTCACGACGGCCCGGGCCGCACCTGGATATCGCGATTCCCTGTGTTTCCGCATGTTTCTGGCCGGAAGGGCCGAATGGAGAGATGCAGCTGTGCAACAGGTGCCAAGCAAAACGCGGCCGTTCAGAATTATGACGTGGTATCAACCTCTTACATCTGCGAATGAAAGCGCAGGGAAGACCGGATTTGGCAGGGGTGGCGCCAATTTGGCCGCATTTGCCAGTGCTTGTGCCTTCTCTGAGGCCGCTACCGAAGCGGCGACTTGCCATCAGAACAATCCGTTCCCGCCGTCCGCCCTGTGCTGTCCGGGATCGGTGCGATTCTGCCGTCAGAATGAAGGAATACAATGCGTAAGCTTCTCGTCGCTCTCACCCTGCTGTCGGCCTCCCTTTCGACGGCAGCGTTCGCCCAGCAAGGGCGCGGCACCGAGGCCGAGCAGAAGGCCTGCACCCGCGATGTGCAGAAGTTCTGCCGTGCGGTCATCGACCAGGGCGATTTCACTGTCCTGGCCTGCCTCAAGGAGAACCGGGCCAAGATCTCGCAGGCCTGCGACCAGGTCCTGAAGAACCACAACCAGTAAGCTCGGCCACTGGCCCACAAAGGCGGCCGCGGGGCCGCCTTTTTCGGCCGGATCCGGAAGGGCTGCCATCGAGAGACAGGATTGGTTTTGCGGCCGTATTCCCCTATATGGGGGCCGCGGCGGCATCGCCGGCATGAGCCCGCGCGAGCGCAAAAGCCCTTCCCGTCCAAACGATTGTAAACCAGCCCTCGATGACCTCTGCGAGCGAATTGCGATCCGGCAAGGGTGACCGCGACGAGAATTTTCCCGTCGCGTCCTGGATCATTCATCCGCGTCATCGCGCCCTGATCCTGGCCTATTACAATTTCGTCCGTACCGCCGACGACATCGCCGACCATGCCACGCTGGCACCCGACCAGAAGCTCGCTTATCTCGACCTGCTCGAGGCGGAACTGCTCGGCAAGGGCGATACCCAGGCGGAAGCCGTCACTTTGCGCCGTGCACTGGCCGAGCGCGGCATGACGCCGCGGCACGCGCTCGACGTGCTGATCGCGTTCCGCATGGACGTGACCAAGCTGCGCTACGAGACCTGGGACGAGGTCATCCACTATTGCCGCTATTCGGCGATGCCGGTCGGCCGCTTCATGCTCGACGTCCACGGCGAGAGCACCTCGACCTGGGCCGCATCCGATGCGCTCTGCGCAGGCCTTCAGATCAACAACCACCTTCAGGATTGCGGCAAGGACTTTCGCGAGCTCAACCGCGTCTATCTGCCGCGCGATGCGCTGGCCGCCAGCGGCGCCTCGGTCGAGCAACTGGGGCTGACGCAGTCGCCGCCGGCGATGCTGGCCTGCCTTCAGTCGCTTGCCGCGCGCAACGAGGTCCTGCTCGACGAGGGCCGGTCGTTAGCTGCGGAGATCCGGGATTTCCGCCTTGGCGTCGATGTCGCGGTGATCCAGGCCTACGCCGACCGCATCGTGCGCCTCTTGAAGGTGCGCGATCCCCTGCGCGAGCGGGTGCATCTGAACAAGTTCGAGCTGCTCACCTTCAGCCTCGCCGGGATGATCGGCGAGGCCGGCCGCCGCGCGATCGGGCGCAAGGCCGTTTCCAGACCGGGGACTGCCCATGACGCTTGAGGCGACCTCGCCCGGCGCCAATTATGGCTCGACCGCATCGAACAGCTCCTTCTACGCTGCGATGCGCATCCTGCCGCATGACCAGCGCGAAGCCATGTTCCAGATCTACAGCTTCTGCCGCCAGGTCGACGACATCGCCGATTCCGACGGCCCGCGCGACCAGCGGCTCGCCGCGCTCCAGCAATGGCGCAACGACATCGACGCGCTCTATCAGGGCAATCCGCCGCCGCGGCTGAAGGACTATGTCGGCTCGGTGAAGACCTTCGGCCTGAAGCGCGAGGATTTCCTCGCCATCGTCGACGGCATGGAAATGGACGTGCCGCAGGACATCCGCGCGCCCGACATGGCGACGCTGGATCTGTATTGCGACCGGGTCGCGAGCGCCGTCGGGCGTTTGTCGGTGCGCGTGTTCGGCCTGCCGGAAGAGGACGGCATCCTGCTCGCCCATCATCTCGGCCGCGCGCTCCAGCTCACCAACATCCTGCGCGACATCGACGAGGACGCAGGCCTTGGCCGGCTCTATCTGCCGCGCGAGGCGCTGCTGCATGCCGGCATCACCTCGAACGATCCGAACCGCGTGATCGCCGAGCGCGCGCTGCTGAAAGTCTGCCTGCCGCTGGCACAGCGCGCCAAGATGCATTTCGAGAAATCCGACGAGATCATGAGCCGCAACAAGCGCCGCGCCGTGCGCGCGCCGCGGATCATGTCGAAATACTACCATTCCATTCTGGACCTCCTGGTCGCGCGCGGGTTCAACGCGCCGCGCGAGCCGGTGCGTGTGTCGAAGGTCACACGCATCCTGATCCTGCTCCGCTACGCTTTCATCTGATGCAAAACACAGCTCACATCATCGGCGCCGGAATTTCCGGCCTCTCTGCCGCCGTGCGGCTCGCCAATGCCGGCTTCAAGGTCGCGGTGCACGAGGCAACGCACCAGGCCGGCGGCCGCTGCCGTTCCTATTTCGACGGCGCCACCAATCTCACCATCGACAACGGCAATCACCTGCTGCTGTCGGGCAACAGCCATGCTCGCGCCTACGCGCGCGCGATCGGCACCGAGGCGGGCCTGGTCGGCCCCGACAGCGCGCAGTTTCCCTTCGTCGACATCAAGACCGGGCAGCGCTGGCAAATTGATCTCGGCAATGGCCGGCTGCCGACCTGGGTGCTGGACGAAAGCCGTCGCGTGCCAGACACCGGGCTCACCGACTACCTGAAGCTGGCGCCGCTGATCTGGGCCTCGGAAGACACGCTGGTCGGCAAGTCGATTCCTTGCGAAGGCATTCTCTATCAGCGCCTGGTGCAGCCGCTGCTGCTGGCCGCGCTCAACGTCGATCCGCCCGAGGGCTCAGCCGGGCTTGCCGGCGCGATCGTTCGCGAGACGCTGCTTGCGGGCGGGCAGGCCTGCCGTCCCTTGATTGCGCGCGACGGCCTCAGCGCCGTGCTGATCGAGCCGGCCGTGAAATTCTTGGGCGAGCGCGGGCATACGGTTCAGCTCGGTCATGAGCTGCGTTCGTTCATCAGCGGCGACGGCAAGGTGACCGCGCTCAATTTCGGCGGCGAGGACTTGGTCCAGCTCGGCGAGGGTGACGTCATCGTGATGGCGGTGCCGCCGCGCGCCGCCGCGAGCCTGCTGCCGGGCCTGAAGACGCCGACCGAATTCCGCGCCATCGTGAACGCGCATTTCCGCTTTGACCCGCCGCCTGGCGCAGCGCCGATCCTCGGCGTGATTGGCGGCGTCGTGGAATGGCTGTTCGCGTTCCCGAATCGGCTCTCCGTCACCATCAGCAATGGCGACCGTCTGGTCGACATGCCGCGCGAGGAACTGGCGCAGGCAATCTGGAACGACGTCTGCGAGGCGGGCGGCGTGTCCGGCGAGCTGCCGCCTCAATTGCCTCCTTGGCAAATCGTGCGCGAGCGCCGTGCCACATTTGCGGCGACGCCGGCCCAGAACGCCCTGCGTCCAGGGCCGGTCACTGCGCTGAAAAACCTGTTTCTTGCCGGCGATTGGACTGCTACGGGGTTGCCTGCAACGATCGAGGGATCGGTCCGATCGGGTGATCGCGCCGCCGATCTCGTGCTGGCCGCCAAAGGATCTTGAGAAGCGGCCCTGACGGGCGAATGTCCCGGTCACTTTCAATCGACTATCGGAGCAATCGAGCGACATGGATTCCGTGAACGCGACCAGCCGCGAGGCAGTGGAATCGAAGAGTTTGGAATCGAGCATTGCCTCGGCGACGCAAGGCGTCCTCGGCTTCCAGCAACCGGACGGCCATTGGGTGTTCGAGCTCGAGGCCGACTGCACGATTCCGGCCGAGTACATCCTGCTGCGCCACTATCTCGCCGAGCCGGTCGACACCGTGCTCGAGGCCAAGATCGGCAATTACCTGCGCCGCGTCCAGGGTGCCCATGGCGGCTGGCCGCTGGTGCATGACGGCGCGTTCGACATGAGCGCCAGCGTGAAAGCCTATTTCGCGCTGAAGATGATCGGCGATTCCGTCGACGCGCCGCACATGGTGCGCGCGCGCGAGGCGATCCATGCCCGCGGCGGCGCCATTCACAGCAACGTCTTCACGCGTTTTCTGCTCGCGACCTTCGGCGTGATGACCTGGCGCGCGGTGCCGGTGCTGCCGATCGAGATCATGCTGCTGCCGTTCTGGTCGCCGTTCCATCTCAACAAGATCTCCTATTGGGCGCGCACCACCATGGTGCCGCTGATGGTGATCGCCGCGCTGAAGCCGCGGGCGAAGAATCCGAAAGGCGTCGGTATCGACGAGCTGTTCCTCCAGGACCCGCGCTCGATCGGCATGACGGCGAAGGCGCCGCACCAGAGCATGGCCTGGTTCCTGCTGTTTCGCAGCCTTGATGCGATCCTGCGCGTGGTCGAGCCGATGTTTCCGAAGAGCTTACGCAAGCGTGCGATCGATGCGGCGCTCGCCTTCATCGAGGAGCGGCTCAACGGCGAGGACGGCATGGGCGCGATCTATCCGCCCATGGCCAACATCGTCATGATGTACGACGCACTCGGCAAGGACGAGACCTATCCGCCGCGCGCGATGACGCGCCGGGGCATCGACAAGCTGCTGGTGATCGGCGACGACGAGGCCTATTGCCAGCCCTGCGTCTCGCCGGTGTGGGACACCACGCTGACCGCGCATGCGCTGCTGGAAGCCGGCGGCGACAAGGCGGTGCCTGCGGCCAAGCAGGGCCTCGACTGGCTGATCCCGAAGCAGGAGCTCGAGGTGAAGGGCGACTGGGCGGTGAAGCGGCCCGACGTGCGCCCGGGCGGCTGGGCGTTCCAATACAACAATGCCTACTATCCTGACCTCGACGACACCGCTGTCGTGGTGATGTCGATGGACCGCATGCGCCGGGAGCACGGTGCGACTGGTTACGATGCCGCGATCGCCCGCGGCCGGGAATGGATCGAGGGCATGCAGAGCGACGACGGCGGCTGGGCTGCCTTCGACGTCAACAACCTCGAATATTACCTGAACAACATCCCGTTCTCCGACCATGGCGCGCTGCTCGATCCGCCGACCGAGGACGTCACCGCGCGCTGCATCTCGATGCTGGCCCAGCTCGGCGAGACCGTGAAGACCAGCAAGCACGTCGCCGACGGCGTGGCCTACCTGCGCAAGACCCAGCATCCGGAGGGCTCCTGGTACGGTCGCTGGGGCATGAACTTCATCTATGGAACCTGGTCGGTGCTCTGCGCCCTCAACATGGCCGGCGTCGGCCACGACGACCCCATGATTCGCAAGGCCGCCGCCTGGCTGGCCTCGATCCAGAACAAGGACGGCGGCTGGGGCGAGGACGCCGTCAGCTACCGCCTGGATTACGAGGGCTGGGAAGCCGCCCCCTCGACCGCCTCGCAAACGGCATGGGCCTTGCTTGCCCTGATGGCGGCTGGCGAGGTCGATCACCCGGCCGTCGCCCGCGGGGTGGAGTACCTGATTGCAACACAAAACAAAAAAGGACTGTGGGACGAGCAGCGCTACACCGCCACAGGCTTCCCCCGCGTGTTCTATCTACGATATCATGGTTACCCGAAGTTCTTCCCGCTGTGGGCGCTGGCGCGGTATCGGAACTTGCGGAACACCAACAGCAGGGTGGTAGGGGTCGGAATGTGACTTTGGGGACGGGGGACTATGTTACCGTGGGTCAGGCCATCGACCCGCGGCCGATACTGATCGTGACCGGACTGGTTCAGGAGGCCCGCATCGCGGCCGGGCCCGGAATGGCGGTGATCTGTTCATCCAGCAGCCCGGCCCAGTTGCGGGCGCTGCTGACGGTGGTCGATCCCGACACGATTCGCGGCGTGATCTCGTTCGGCGTGGCCGGCGGGCTCGACCCGAGCTTGCGCTCCGGCGACGTCGTGCTGGCCACCGAGGTGCTGTCCGGCGACGCCCGCTGGGCCGCCGGCCTGTCGCTCGGCGACGACCTGATCGAGCGCCTGACCTCGGGCCGCCGCCGCGTCGTGCGCGGCAGCCTCGCCGGCGCCGAGGAGGTGGTCACGAAGCGGTCCTGCAAGGCGGCGCTGCATTCGGAGACCGGAGCCTTCGCCGTCGACATGGAGAGCCACATCGCGGCTGCCTACGCCGCCGAGGCCGGGCTGCCCTTTGCCGCCGTGCGCGTCATCAGCGATCCCGCCCACCGCGCGCTGCCGGCGCTCGCCCGCGCCGCGATCAAGCCGAACGGCCAGATCGACCTTGCCGCCGTGTTCCGCGGCATCGTCCGCAATCCGGCGGCGCTGCATGCGCTGGTCTCGACCGGCCTCGACTTCAACCGCGCGCTGCGCTCGCTTCGCGGCTGCCGCGATTTCCTGATCGGCAGCGAGCTCGCAGGTGGCGAGGCACTGGTGTCCGAGGCGGCCTGAGCGGGGGGCGGAGAGCTGAGAAAAGAAAAGGCCCGATCGCCATTGTGATCGGGCCTTTTCTTTTGAAGTCCGTAGCCCCTCAATCACCAATTGCGGTGCGAGCTACCGTGTTTCTGCTGTTGCAGCGCTGTTCGCGTTGGTCGTACTGATCTGGGTGGTTGCGCCATGAAGCAGCTAACGGCTTGTCAGCGATCGGAAACTGAAGAATGAGCCTTCAGATCAACGAGTTCATAGGCCAGCCGCGGATCTTGCACGATCGCATCGACCGCTTGCTGCGCGCCGACCGCCTTTATCGGCGCGACTACTGTGGCTGTGAAACCAAGCTGCGCATTCCGATGGATCGTGACGAAAACAGCAGAACCTAGTCGCTGCTGGATGATCTGCTTCAATTCGGTGGAAGTAACTTTTTGACGGGTACTCATAGGCACAAACTCCAGGGGCTTCGAACGTTGACACATGGTGTTTCGCCGCCTCTGATAGAAGTCAGCATCGTCCGGTATGCCTTACCGATCCCCCCGATCGAGTAGCCTTCTCCTTCGAAAGTCTCGGTCTGAGATCTAACCCTCTCCCCATCAGCCTGACGGTGCCGCCGAGGCCGTTTGCCAGCCGCTCAGCCTCGTCGTTAAGAACGGCGATCAACTGCTCGAAGCTTAGACGCTCTCCTGTCTTTGGATGTTCCCACTGACGATGTCTTGCGATGGTCACAAGTAGGCAGCCCGCACGACACTCATCTGCCGCCATGTATTTGGACAGGAGCTGATCATGGATGGTGTTGAATAGGTCCGTCCCGGTGCGTTCATCACCGAGCTTGAGTTCAATTACTCCCTGCTGGCCCGAAGCAGTTGACCGAAACCGGATATCGGTTTCCTTCTCGTCGGCGGTTACGCTTTCCTGATCGATGATGTAGCTCTGTCGGGAGGCATCTCGCAGCGCGAGTGCGAGTGCCCGCCGCATCACATGTTCGTCGTTGATGCTGGCCCATAGTTCTCGCGGTGAAACGTCCTGAAGTAAGAGATCGTCGATGTCATCGAGTCGATCCCGCATCAGCGCGAACATCGCGTCCCTTGTCTTGGGCGGAGACTCACCGTGCCGCTCGAGAACAGCGAACTCGGCCTCGGTGAGTGCGACGTCGTCCGCTTCTTCGGCAGCCTTCTCGTCGGCCACGGCAATAGCTCGATCCTTGAAATGAGCAAACAGCGGGTCGTTGGCCATTTCGATTTTGACGGTCCAGGCTTCGGGGCCGTGTGCCGCGAACAGGGCACTCAAAATCGCATTCCGTCCGCGTTCGGCATGGTCCCGCGTGTCTGGCGTATATGAGCCCTCATGATGGTTGTCGTCATCGGGCCGAATTTGGCGGTAAGCGAGACGGAGAAGGCGCAGAAGGAGCACCGGACCAAATCGGAAGCTGCCAAGATCGAAACCCAGGCCTCCGTGGTCGTGGTTGAAGAGATCTGCGAAAATTTGCACGGCCGGGCTGAATTTGCCGATCGTCATGCCGGCCATCCCCTTCTCGAGCGTGTCAACGCCAGCCTCAGGATCGCGATTCAGAAGTGCCGGAAGCCATACCTTTGCGATGGGGGTCGTAATATCGTCGCCAAGATGTTGCTTTGCTGTTTCGCGGATGAACCTGCGATCATCATCATTCCCGGTCTTCACTAAGAGTTCGATGGCTTGCCGCAGATTTTGTTCATAACGAAAATCGGTTGAACCGCTGTTCGCTACAATCTCGGTCACCCAGGCTCGAATGCGGGGAACGAAGAGGGCCGCGACGATGGCAGGAGCGTGAGCGACGTGCTGAAGGAATATCGAGTAGGCGCCAGCGTTCGTTATCTCTTGCAAAGCCAAGCTCAATTCCTGGCCTAGGACATGATCAACAGCTTGGGGATATTCAACCGTCAAGCTTTCCAGCCACGACGGAAGGGCGTTCATCTCAATCGGCGCGAAACGACATGCAAGTTCAGCTTCCTGTTCCGTCAGTTTTTGGGCCCAGTTCGGGTCTTCGGCTTCTGCCGCAACGCTGGCGAGGCCGAATTGCCATCGAACCAGAAACGTGTCCTTCTTGTTTTCGGCGCGTTCGCTGCGGAGCGTCGGCCTCTCCTTTCGCCACGCCGCCATCATCGTCTCGCGAAGCCGGTCGGCCACACTCTTGCCAAACTGCGCCTCGATGAAACGGCGGTTCCATCCGGATGCCCGGCTTTTCTCGCCGGAACGTCCGATCGCGCGCCATAGGTCCAAGGCGGTGCCTTCCGCGCGGTCGCCTGAAAATACGGCGTCCGGATTATGCGCGACTTCGCGCCAAAATATCACCCAGCTTGCGTGGTCCTTAGCCGCGCGTCGCTTGGCCTGTTTCATCCGCTTTGCATTTTCCACTTCCATGCAACGGATCTCGGCCGAGATCTCCTGCGGTTTCATGCGATTATCGATGATCGCCGTGAGGTCCGGAGAGTCAGCAACGAGGGGCTTAAGCCCCTCAAGGAGTTCGTAGTAATTCGTTGCTCCGCGATTAAGCAAGTTTAATTCGGCGTAGAGCATCATCTCGCGGTGGTCGATCGGAGCTTGCTGATCGACGAGACATTGGCGAATCCAGGCATCGTCTTTGTCGTTTAACTGGATGCCGCCATGGTAGGAGAGATCAAAAATGCGCCCCCATGCACTCTCAATCTTGTGAAGACTCGCGACAAAACCACTTTCGGCCCAGAACGCCCGTTCGCGCGCATCAAGTGGAAGCCCATCGAGCGCAAGGCGCAATGAGACAAAAGCATCTCTCTCCGTACTGTACTCCTCTTTCCAAAGCCGGATCGCAAGCAGGCTGGACGCGATCCACGCATCACTTCTCACGCCTTCGACCTCCTGCAGCCGGCAAGCTGCACGGAGCGCGGGTATCAGATCGTATCGTTTCGTTCGGAGGTGTGGGAACTTGTTCTGGTCCCATGTGATCCCATCAAGGATCAAAGCGGTGAATGATTGCCGCAGTGCGTCGAGGTACTCCGGGCTCAGATCGGCCGTCTCAATTTCGTGCGGCAGACGATGAGTAAGCTCGCCAATGCTGCGGGGATGCTCTTTTACCCGTCTGAGTATCTTCGACAACTGGTCAACTGATACATGCCCTGGGAATAGTTCTATGAGAGCCCGGCGCGCCATGACACCGGGCCATCGGTCTGGCTCCATCTCCAGTGAAGTCACCAGCCGCTCAAGTCGATCGTCGCTAAGCTGTACCATGGCCTCGATGGCGAGGGTGCGTTCGCGGATGTCTCCGGCCGCGTCCATTGCGACAGTGTGGACAACGTCCGCACACTCCTTCAGCTTGCTGATGGCAATGATCCGAAGCAGAAAGGTCCGTACTTCAGGATTCTCGATCTCACCTTCCCACAAGCCCTTCACGCTGGCGGCAAGTTCCGGACAGGTGAAGCGGTGCGCTTGAATCTCAGGGATACTGAGGCCCCGCCAGCCGCCGCGGCCGTAACGGCCCACATAGGCTTCGAGCGCCCTGATCCGCTGTACCGGGCTAAAGGACTGCGGATCCCCATGGTTGAGAATGACGGCGGGATCGAGCACTAACACATCGTCAAGAATGGTGCTGTGCCAAAGAGCAAGCCACGCTGCTACCGGTCGCATTGTCGGTCGAACTGTTCGTGTCCCCTGCGCTGTCTCCACGAACAGGAGCCTCTTAATGGATTTGATGGGCACGCCGCGGGCCAGAAGCGTATCGAGCCGCTTTGCGGCGAGAAATTCGAGCACGGATCGGTGGTGAAAGCGAACGCGGCCGTAGCTTGCGAAGCCGAACAGAGCGCGCTCGAGAAGAACGGATTGGGCCTCTGCGTCCCAGTCCAGCAGGACCTTGGATATGTCCAACGCTGCTTCGCTGGCGTGGATGTTGTCCGCGTCAGCAGAGTGACGCAAGGTGAGCTTCCGAGTCAGCAGCGCGGCGAGCGCAAGGCGGCTTGCGCCCTCGATTGCCACCTCATGCGAAAGCGCGACCCTCTCTTTGGGGGCAGTCCTCGGCTTCAGTTTAGTGGCGACATTTGACTCGACCTGTTCGCGATGAGACCGGATGCGATGGTGCTCGCGCCAGTCCGAGCACAGTTCGATCAGATCCTGAGGACGTTCCGCGAACTCCTGCGCCTCGCGTTCGCCGATATCCGCCAATAGCGCGTCAGGATCAGTCAACCCCTGAAGAACGGCGAACTCCCGCATTTGCTTGACCGAAAGAGGCATCAGGCTGACATTGCGCCACGGTTTAGGTTCGTTCCCGTCGGAGGGCTTGTTCTGGTTGCGCTCCATCATCATGTCGGCGAACGCCTCGGCCGTCTGCGTTGCCTCCCGCGACAGCGGAATGGGCAGATGTTCCTTGAAAAGTTCGCGATCGATCGGCACCGGCCGCGTTGTGACGATGATGCGCGCACGGCTCAACTGGCCGGCGAGCGCCTTGTTGAGCCGCTTGAGTGCCTGCTCGAAGCTACCAAGCGTAAGCTTCAGCTCATCGTAGGAATCCAGGAAGAACGTCGCTGTTTCGGATTGAGATCGTAGCCACGCGTCAAAGCGCAACTCCTCCTCATGGTTGAGCATGTCGCGAACCGAGCTTCCTGACAGGGTCGCAAGTTCCAGAAAGAACGCAGGCTCTCCAGCATTCCAGAGTCTAGCCTGTTGTGTCTGGCACTCATAAGTCTTTCCCGCCCCAGCCTCCGAAACCATTATGACACGTTGTGAGAGCAACAATTCATCCCAGCCGAAACCGGCGCGCCAGCCGATGCGCGCGAGCATCGAGGCTCGTTCGATATCGGCCACCTCGACATCCGACAGGTCCCGAAAAGAACGCTGGATGGCTGGTGGAGTGACGGAAACATCTATTCTCTGAGGCATCGCGTTGCCACGCTTAAGCTGATGAAAGAGGGAGCTTTGATTCGCTGTCAGCAGGTTAGCAGCATGTGGCGATCATGAGTTGCGTGACAGGCACGCAATCATATCACGGTCTGCTCGGAGTTCGGAAAAGCGGAGATTTCGCGCGTCGGCTATCGCGACTGATTGGGTACTGCTTCCGAATAGGCCATGATGGCATAATGCCACTGTTTTGCCCGACGCGTCAAACGCAATTCGTAAAATACGAAAATGTGGCCGGTGTTTGGATTGTGCTCGAACTACAACAGCGCGCCTCAAATTGCGGTGCAGCACCGCGCAATCCCGACCATTGCCGATTTGCTCGGCGCAGCAATGGCTTGATCGAACGGACATGGCGCCGTTCGGCGGGCGTGCTTCTACTGTGCATGGGGTTGTTTTTCCCTTTTTGCAGGAGCGCGGTCCCGTCCGGCCCAGCAATGAGGGGAAGGAGTGCAGTCCTTGTGTTGATTCTGCTCTTGCCCGGGCCTTGAGCTGAGCAAAAGAAAAAGGCCCGGTCGCCATTAGCGATCGGGCCTTTTTCATTCGGTGTGGTTCGCGTGCTTACGCCGCGGTCGAAGCCTTCCGTGCGGCCTTGGCCTCGGCTGCTGCGGCCTCATCCCGGCGGATCTCCGAGAGCTTCTTCTGGACCTGCTCCGAGAAGATGTACTGCGCCGGGCGCTGCTTGGACATGTCGATCTCGGGCGCCATCGGGCCTGTGGTCCTGACACCACGCAGGGCTACCCACATCGCCTTCAGCGGGTTGTTGAGCGCGGCGGTGGCCGCCGTCGGCTCGTAGCCGCAATGGGCCATACAGTCGGCGCACTTCTCGTATTTGCCGGTGCCGTAGGTCTCCCAGTCGGTGGTCTCCATCAGCTCCTTGAAGGTTTTGGCGTAGCCTTCGCCGAGCAAGTAGCAGGGCTTCTGCCAGCCAAAAATGTTGCGCGCGGGCATGCCCCAGGGCGTGCACTCGTATTCCTGGTTGCCGGCGAGGAAGTCGAGGAACAGGCCGGAATGCATGAAGTTCCACTTCTTGCCCTTGCCCATCGCGAAGACGTCGCGGAACAGCTTCTTGGTCTTGGTGCGGTTGAGGAAGTGCTCCTGGTCCGGCGCGCGCTCATAGGCGTAGCCGGGCGACATCGAGACGCCGACACCGAGCTCGACGGTGAGGTCGAGGAACTTTGCGATCTCCTCGGCCGGATGGCCGTCGAAGATGGTGGCGTTGACGTTGACGGTGAAGCCGCGCGCCTTGGCCGCCTTGATCGCGGACACGGCACGATCGAACACGCCCTTCTGCGATACCGCCTTGTCGTGGTGCTCGCGCAGGCCGTCGAGATGCACCGAGAAGAACAGGTACGGCGAGGGCTCGAACAGATCGAGCTTCTTCTCGAGCAGCAGCGCGTTGGTGCAGAGCGAGACGAACTTCTTGCGCGCGACGAGGCCGCGCACGATCTCGCCGATCTCCTTGTGGATCAGCGGCTCGCCGCCGGGAATGGCGACCATGGGCGCGCCGCACTCGTCAGCCGCATCCCAGCACTCCTGCGCAGTCATGCGGCGGTTGAGGATCGCATCGGGATAATCGATCTTGCCGCAGCCGACGCAGGCGAGGTTGCAGCGAAACAGCGGCTCCAGCATCAGCACGAGCGGATAGCGTTTGCGGCCAAGCAGTTTCTGCTTGAGCAAATAGCCGCCGATACGCATTTCCTTGAAGAAGGGGATAGCCATTGCAAAGTTTCTTTCTGGGCTTTTCAATTCGGGTGGGTCAGCTCGCGGCCAGTTGGGCCGGAAGCCGGAATTCGATATTTTCCTCGCGGCCCGGCAGTACCTGGACTTTCACAGGTCCGATCCGTCGCATCGCTTCGATCACGTCATCCACGAGTACCTCAGGCGCCGAGGCGCCGGCCGTGACGCCGACGCTCCTGGCATCCTTCAACCACGCCGGATCGAGCTCGCTGCCGTCGGCAATCAAATAACTCGCGACGCCGGCTTCAGTGCCGATTTCGCGAAGCCGGTTCGAGTTCGAGCTATTGGCAGCGCCCACCACCAAGATCACGTCGACCAGCTTGCTCAAGTCCCTTACCGCAGATTGGCGGTTCTGTGTCGCATAGCAGATATCCCGGATATCCGGACCTTGAATATCTGTAAAGCGGGCCTGAAGGGCCGAAATGATGTCCTTGGTGTCGTCGACCGACAGGGTGGTCTGGGTGATGTAGGCCAATGGCGTATCCGCCGGCAGCGTCAGGCAGTTTGCCTCTTCAACGCTCTGGACCAGCATAACAGGGCCTGGGATCTGGCCCATCGTGCCCTCCACCTCGGGGTGGCCGGCATGGCCGATCAGGATCAGGGTCCGGCCCTTGGCGATATAGCGCTTCCCCTGATTGTGAACTTTCGTGACCAGTGGACAGGTCGCGTCGAGCACCGGAAGGTCGCGGGCGGCCGCTTCTTCTTCGACGCTGCGGGCGACGCCATGGGCGCTGAACACGGTCACGGCCTTTGCCGGGACTTCCGACAGCTCCTCGACGAAGATCGCGCCTTTGTTCTTCAGGCTTTCGACCACGTATTTGTTGTGAACGATCTCATGGCGCACGTAGACGGGCGGGCCGTACTTTTCCAGCGCCCTTTCCACGATCTCGATCGCACGCACCACGCCCGCGCAGAAGCCGCGCGGTTGCGCCAGGTAAACTTCCATAGGACGTCCATCACGCAAGTTGCACCAATCCGCTTCAAAGTCCTCAGCGGCACCTCGATACTGACCAACAGCAGCAATAACTGCACCATCGGCTTCGCGCACGCGGTAACCCAGCCCCGCCCTCCGGGTTCCGGCGCATGGAGGCGCAATACTTTGTGTCAAAAAATCGGCGGCAGGGAAAGGTCAATCGGCCTGGGTTCCTGCGCCCGCCGGCGATGGTATTATAGTAAGCGATTTCCCCTGAGCAAGCGGCGGTCTTTGTGCTCACCGCATCGTCACTTTCCCGCCTCAACTCCCCGGCTATACCGACCGCCCCGCACGATTTCGCTACGGACTTCGCCGATTACCTCGAACCTTCGTGCGGCGAGAACCACTCAAAACAGCAATAGGTTTCGCCCGGGAACTCCGATAAACAGCGGGCGTTTTCGGCAAGCTGTTTCACCAGAAAGAAAAGATGTGCTGCAAAGCGTAGTCGTTGCCATCGTCAGGGCCTGCACCCGGTTTGCCTCCCTTGTCGTCGTTCTCGGGCTTCTGCTGTCGGTCGGCGCGGGCTATTACGCCGCGCGGCACTTCACCATCAACACCGACATCAATTCGCTGATTGCCCAGAATCTCGACTGGCGCCAGCGCGACCAGCAATTCGACAAAGCCTTCGACCGCGATGCGACGATTCTCGCGGTCGTCGAGGCCGCGACGCCCGAGCTGACAACTGCCGCGGCGGATGCGCTCTATGCCAAGCTGAAAGACGACAAGACCAATTTCGTGTCGATGCAGCAGCTCGGCACCGGCGAGTTCTTCGAGCGTAACGGCCTGTTGTTCCTGCCGACCGAAGAGGTTGCCAAAACCACCGGTCAGTTCGAATCCGCAGCGCCCCTGATCGAGATCATGGCAGGCGATCCGTCGATCCGCGGCCTGACCGGAGCGCTGGAGACCGGGCTTGCCGGCGTCAAGCGGGGGCAGGTGAAGCTCGATAGCACCGAGCGGCCCTTCAACCAGATCGCGCAGACCGTCGAGACCGTGCTCAACAACGGCCATGCGACCTTCTCCTGGCGCGAACTCGTCAGCGACCAGCCGCTGTCGGATTCAGACAAGCGGGCCTTCATCGAGTTCAAGCCGATCCTTGACTACAACGCGCTGGAGCCCGGCAAGGACGCCACCGACGCGATCCGCAAGGCGGCAGCCGATCTCGATTTCCCGACCAAATTCCAGGCGCGGGTGCGCCTGACCGGCCCGGTGCCGATCGCCAACGAGGAATACGCCACCGTCCAGGAAGGCGCCGTCGTCAACGGCATCGGCACCGTGCTGGTCGTGCTGCTGATCCTGTGGCTGGCGCTGCATTCGGCGAAGATCATCTTCGCGGTGTTCATCAATCTCTTCGTCGGGCTTGCGATCACGACTGCGGCCGGCCTGATGATGGTTGGCTCATTCAACCTGCTGTCGATCGCGTTCGCCGTGCTGTTCGTCGGCCTCGGCGTCGATTTCGGCATCCAGTACAGCGTCCGCTACCGCTCCGAGCGCTATAAGCACGACGATCTCCCCGCCGCGCTCGTGCTCGCCGCCAAGCGTTCGGCGATCCCGCTGTCGCTGGCGGCAATGGCGACCGCGGCCGGCTTCCTCTGCTTCATGCCGACCGACTACAAGGGCATCGCGGAGCTCGGCCAGATCGCCGGCGTCGGCATGCTGGTGGCGTTCCTGTCCTCGATCACCGTCCTGCCGGCGCTGCTGAAGCTGCTCAATCCGCCCGGCGAGAAGGAGCCGGTCGGCTACGCCTTCCTGGCGCCGGTCGATCACTTCCTGGAGAAGCACCGCGTGCTGATCGTGGGCGGCACGCTGCTGCTCGCGCTCGGCGGCCTGCCGCTGCTGTATTTCATGAAGTTCGACTTCAACCCGATGAACTTGCGCAATCCGAGGGCGGAATCGATCGCCACCTTCCTCGACCTGCGCAAGGATCCCAACACCGGCGCCAACGCCATCAACGTGATGACGACGTCCGAGGAGCAGGCGAGGCAGGTCGAGGCGAGACTGGAGAAGGTTCCGGAGGTGCTGCGGGTGATGTCGCTCGACGGCTTCGTGCCGCAAGACCAGCAGCCGAAGCTGAAGCTGATCGCGCAGGGCGCCAAGGTGCTGAACCCCGCGCTCAACCCTGATCAGATCGATGCCGCGCCGACGGATCAGGAAAACGTCGAGGCGCTGAAATCCTCAGTCGACAATCTGCGCAGGACCGCGGGTGATGCGAAGGGCCCCGGCGCGGTTGCCTCGCGGCGGCTGGCGGACGCGCTCGAGAAGCTCGCCAATGGCGACGAGGCCACGCGCAACAAGGCGCAGGACGTGTTCGTCACGCCGATGAAGATCGTGTTCGACCAGCTCAGGAACGCGATGCAGGCAGGTCCCGTCACACTGAACTCGCTGCCGCCCGATCTCGTCAGCGCCTGGAAGAGCAAGGACGGCATCATCCGCGTCGAGGCGCTGCCCAAGGGTGATCCCAACGACAACGAGACGCTGCGCAAGTTCGCGGCGGCGGTGCTCGCTGCCGAACCGACTGCGATCGGCGGACCAGTCTCGATCCTGAAGTCCGGCGACACCGTGGTGAGGGCGTTCATCCATGCCGGCGTCTACGCGCTGCTGGTGATCGGCCTCTTGCTGTGGATCACGCTCCGCCGGTTCGTCGACGTGCTGATGACGCTGGTGCCGCTCTTGGTGGCCGGCGCGGTGACGCTCGAGATTTGCGTTTTGATCGGCCTGCCGCTCAACTTCGCCAACATCGTCGCATTCCCGCTGCTGCTCGGCGTCGGCGTCGCCTTCAAGATCTATTATGTCGTGGCGTGGCGCTCGGGCAGGACGAACCTGCTCCAGACCAGCCTGACGCGCGCGATCTTTTTCAGCGCGCTGACGACCGCGACGGCATTCGGCAGCCTGTGGCTGTCGAGCCATCCCGGCACGTCCAGCATGGGCAAGCTGCTCGCGCTGTCGCTGGTGACGACGCTCGCCGCCGTGCTGCTGTTCCAGCCAGCGCTAATGGGCAAACCCCGCAATGTCAGGGAGTAGGCAGATGTCGCCGACCGGGTCGGCGGCGCCTTTTTGGCCGGGCTTGGCGGCGGTCTTGGGGGCTGCGGGCGCAGGTAGGGCCGCGGCGCCCGTTGTGTTTGGCGCTCCCTGGGCTTTCGGCGCCGTGGACTTCGGCCCGCCCTTGGCCATGGCGTTGGCAGGGCTCGAGGGAATTGGCGGGCCGACCCGGGTCCAGGTCTCGCCACCGCAGAGGAAGCCCATCACGCAGCCCTTGATTTCGAGCTGATCGGCGCCGACAGGCGTGATGGTCGCGCTGTAGAGCTGACCGTCCTTGGCGTTATAGACCTGTCCTTCCCACTGATCGACGCCGGGCTTCTTCTTCATGTCGATCAGGGTCGGCATGCCCAGCGTCGGCCTGTTCTTTTTTGATACATCGGGATTGTTCTCGTCGCGGCCGCCGGGCTTTTTTTCCCAGGAAACCGCCCCCCACATGCTGCCATTGCATTGGGCGACACGGATGTTGGCGACGCCATCGGCGACCCGCCAGTCGCCGGTGGGGTCTGCGGCGAGCGCGGGGGTCAGGCAGGCGTAACCGCCGGCCAGTATTAGTCCGGTGTAAAGGGGCAAACGCATGAGAGTTCCTTGGCAGTGCAACATGGTCTAAAGCTGTGCTTGCGAAGATGGTCCGAAAAAGGGCAAAAGGCCGCACAGACCGTTTTCAGTAAGGATCCGTTTTCAGTTGACGAGACGGCCCTCAACCGAAGTATGTAGCGGATGAACAGTCCAAATCCAGACATGTCTCAGCTGTTCGCGGACCGTCAGGCCCAGCGCAGCGCCCTGCATAATCGGCATCTGAACGAGCAGTTCGTTCGGGTCCTCAAGACCATCGGCTACGACGTCGGCTTCCAGAAGGGGCAGGGGCAGTACCTCTACGATCGCGAGGGCGCGCGCTATCTCGACCTGTTGTCCGGCTTCGGCGTGTTCGCGATCGGGCGCAATCATCCGGTCATGCGCGAGGCGCTCAAGAGCGTGCTCGATGCCGATATGCCAAATCTCGTCCAGTTCGACGTGTCGACGCTCGCCGGCGTGCTCGCCGAGCGGCTGCTGAAATACGTCCCCTATCTCGACAAGGCGTTCTTCGCCAATTCCGGCGCCGAATGCGTCGAGGCCGCGATCAAATTCGCCCGCGGCGCCACGGGTCGTCCCGGCATCGTCTATTGCGCCCACGGCTATCACGGCCTCACTTATGGCGCGCTCTCGCTGACCGGTGATTCGAATTTCCGCACCGGCTTCGAGCCGCTGCTGCCGGGCTGCACCCCGGTCCCATTTAACGACCTGGCCGCGCTCGAAAAGGCGCTGGCCTCGCGCGAGGTCGCCGCCTTCGTCGTCGAGCCGATCCAGGGCAAGGGCGTCAACATGCCCACCGACGAGTTCCTGCCGGGCGCGGCCGCGCTCTGCAAGAAATACGGCACGCTGTTTGTCGCCGACGAGATCCAGACCGGCATGGGCCGCACCGGCCGCTTCCTTGCGGTCGAGCACTGGAACGTCGAGCCTGATATGGTGCTGCTGTCGAAGTCGCTGTCGGGCGGCCATGTGCCGGTCGGCGCGGTGCTGACGCGCAAGGGCATCTTCGACAAGATTTTTAATCAGATGGATCGCGCCGTGGTGCACGGTTCGACCTTCTCCAAGAACGACCTCGCCATGGCGGCAGGCATCGCCACGCTCGACATCATGGAGTCCGAGAAGCTGATCGAGTCCGCTGCCAAGCGCGGCGCCGAGCTGCGCCTCGCGCTGACGCGCATGGTGCCCGGCTACGAGTTGCTGAAGGAAGTCCGCGGCAAGGGCCTAATGATCGGCGTGGAGTTCGGCCCGCCGAAGTCGCTGCGCCTTCGCGCCTCCTGGAACGTGCTGGAGGCCGCCAACAAGGGCCTGTTCTGCCAGCTCATCACCGTGCCGCTGTTCAAGGATCACAAGATCCTGACCCAGGTCGCCGGTCACGGCAGTCACACGATCAAGCTCTTGCCGCCGCTCACCATCACCGAGGAAGACTGCGGCTGGATCGAGCGCGCCTTCGACGACGTCATCGCCGGCAGCCACAAGGTCCCCGGCGCGATCTGGTCACTCGGCAAGACGCTGGTGGACAACGCGGTGCGGCGGTCGGCCTGATTTTGGTCGGCCTGATTTTCTTGCCGAGGCATCTGGGCAATCGTCATTGCGCGCGAAGCGCAATTCAGACTGTCTCTGCTGAGGCAGCCTGGATTTCTTCGTCGCTTCGCTCCTCGCAATGACGGTGTGGGTTACAGCTATCCCTCCACATTCGCCTTCATCGCCGCCTCGAACTTGTCGACGAACTCCGTGAGCTCGTCGTTGCCGATGTCGCTGACGGCCCAGAAATTCAGGCCGCGCTCGCCCCAGCGGCGGCAGTTGAAGCCCTGCATGGTCTGAGTCTTGGGTGGCCGATGCTCGGTGCTGGCGGTCTGCGACACGAACAAGTTGATGACATGCTGGCGGCGCTTGTAGACGACTGCGCCGATGGCGCGCGCGTCGATATAGTCGAGCCGGCCGCCGACCAACGTAAAGCCCTGCGCAGTGAGATCGATCACGGGCGGGGCGACGTCGAGCTTGCCGTTGAACCAGGGCTTGACCGTGTGCTGATCGGTCGAGACCACGTCGATAAGGTGACCGGCCTGGAGCGAGCGCAGATGCGCGGAGACGACCTCCGAGAGGATGCGCTGCTGGTCGTCCTGGCGCAGCACGACGGCGACGACGCCAGAGGCGGCGAGGGCCGAGACTGCCGAGCCCATTGCGAAACCGCGCAGCACCGAGCGTCGGCTGGGCTGCGGCCGCGCTTGCGGCATCGATGCCTCGATTCGGGCGCGTAACGTCGCGGGCGCGCTGTAGCGCAGCTCGGTGTCGGCCAGCACGCGCTTCATCTCGCGCTGTGCCGCGAACTCGGCCGAGCAGTCCGGGCAGCTGGCGACATGGGCTTCGACCTCGCGCGCGTGGCCGGCATCGAGCTCGCCATCGAGCAGCGCGTGAAGCAGGATCCTTGCTTCGTCGCAGGTCATTTCGAGTGCTCCTCTTGCACCGTCCAGGCCGCGCGCAGCATGGCGCGGGCGCGGGCGAGGCGGGACATCACGGTGCCGACGGGGGCGCCGACGGCCTCGGCGATCTCACGGTAGGACAGGTTGTTGATCTCCCGCAGTACGAAGATTTCCCTGAACGGCTCGGCGAGTGCGTCGATCAGTTTGCGAATGGCGCCGGCATCGCGGCTGCGCAGCACCTCGGTTTCCGGACTTGCTTCGCTCTCTTGCCAGAGCGGCATCTGCTCGTCGGCCCCTGGCGTATCCTCGATCGCGCTGGGCCGGTGCGCGCGCCGCGCATATTCTGCGTTGCAGACATTGCGGAGGATCGCGAACAGCCAAGGCTTCATCGCCGGCCCGCGATAGCTGTCGAAGTGCTTCAGCGCGCGCAGATAGCACTCCTGCACCGCATCCTCGGCGTCAGAGGGATCGCGCAAGAGATAGCGCGCGAGCGTATAGACGTCGTCGAGATAGGGCAGCGCCGCCTCGCGGAAGCGTTGCGCCTTCTGCAAATCGTCCTTGGCGGGCATCGCTCCTCGCTTTGCCTCTTGCTTTGCTTCTGCTTTCGCCGTGATCGAAGACGCGCGAGCCCGGCCGGCGTGGGACCACCGGCCGGGCAAGACGTTGATGCCTTGGTTGGAGACGTTACTCAACCTTGATCATCCCCGTCATGTGCGGGTGCAGCGAACAAAAATACTTGTAGTCACCCGCATTGGTGAAGGTGAACGAGAACTTGTCGTCGGTGTCCAAGGTCTTGGACCGGAACTTGCCAGCCGACACCACGGTGTGGGGGATGTCGTCCCGGTTGGTCCAGGTCACAGTGGTGCCGACCTTGATCTTGAGCTCGGGCGGCTGGAAGACGAAATTGTCGATGTGCACTTCCAGGTCGTTGTCGGCACGGGCTTTCGTTGCGGGCAGCAGGATGGCTGCGGCCAACGCGAGACCGAGGTCGACACCGAAGTCGCGGCGGTTGAGTGTTTTCATTGTCAGCTTCCATTCGACCTGGATCAACCCTGGAGCGGCGTGTCGATGATCGCGAGCCGCTGCTCGTTCTGCTTGAAATTGACGCTGGCAACCCCGAGCATGGAGCGGAGTTTTGCATCCTCGACCTTCATCGGTCCGGGTGAGGGGGCGGCCCCCGGCGCCGGCTGCGGGAAGGCGGTCGAGCGCGCGGTGTGGAAGGTGACGTTGCCCTCGACCTTCTGCATCACCTGGTGGATGTGGCCGTTGAGCACCGTCACCGAGCCAAAGCCCTTCACGAGCTCCAGCGCACGGCCGCCGTCCTCGGTACCCCAGCCCCATTCCGGATAGACGGTCCAGAGCGGGATGTGGGCAAACAACACGACAGGCATCGATTTCGACTTGCCGCGCAGATCGTCCTCGAGCCAGGCGAGCTGCTCTGCGCCGAGATTACCAAGGCCCCCGGCCTTGAGGTCGACGACGTTGACGAGACCGATGAAGTGCACGCCCCCCGCGTCGAAGGAGTACCAGCCGTGCCCCTTGGTGCCGCGGCCGTAGCGCTCGCGATAGAGCTTCACCTCCTCGTCGATGAAGTCGTGCTCGCCGGGCACGTAGTGCACGTCCAGCTTGGTTTGCGAGATGATGCGCTCGGCATTGTCGAACTCGGCGGCTTTCGACAGATGCGTGATGTCGCCAGTGTGGATCATGAATGACGGTTTTGCCGGCATCGCATTGATCTTGTTGACCGCTTCCTCCAGCGTGCCGAGCGCGTTGGGGTTGGCCGGCTTGTCGAAGCCGACATGGCTGTCGCTGATCTGGAGGAAGGTCATGCCGGGCGCGGCCGCGGTGGCGGCTTGCGCGGAATCGATGATGCCGAGCGAGCGCGGCACGCCGCCCGTGATGGTCCAGAGCACCCCGGTGCCGGCCCAGGTCATGCATTCCAGCACCTTGCGGCGACTGACGCCGTCGTCCCCGTGATCGTGTCCGCTCATCGCAGCTCTCCGTTTCGCCCGGAATTAGGCTTCGGGGAGGTGATTGCAGAACGGGGAGGCTTATTCCCGGATGCGATGACGTTTTCGTGAGGTGGGAATGGGCTACCGAGCGGAGTTCGCGAATTCCCGCACGGCCTGCACCACGGCCGCCGGCGCTTCCTGCGCCACGCAATGCCCGGCGTCTTCAAAGATCAGGGTGCTGACATGCGGAATCAGCGAGACGGCGCGCGCTGCCATCACCTTGTAGATCGGCCCCGACTTTGCGGCGGTCGTCACGCGGACTGGGCAATCGATCTCGGTGAGCGCTGCAAACGGATTGCCGCGGGCATCGCCAACGTAAACCTGTGTCATTGCCTCGTAGATCGGACGCAGCATCGCCGATTCGATCTCGGGCGTGCAGCAGAGCCGGACCCGGCCATCCCTTTGCGGCGCGAAGCCGTGACTCACATAGGCTCGCAGCGCCGTTTGGGTCCAGTCCGCAAATGCCGGTGCCGCGCGGTAGCGGTTGAAGACTGCGTCCAGGCTGTCGAATTCCGCCTGACGGCGCAGCGCGCCTTGCACGCGGGACAGCGCTTCTTCGTCCAGCCCCCCGGAGCGCGCTGCGCGCGGGTCCATGATGGTCGGCTCCATCACGAACAGCCGTGTGAAACGCCCGGGCAAAAGCGTTGCTGCGAGCAGGAGATCGGTCGCGCCCGCGCTATGGCCAATTCCGTAGACGTCGCGCAGCCCGAGCGCGTCGATCACCCGGCAGACGTCGCCGGCAAAATCCAGGAAGTGATAGGTGCTGGGCTTGTAGCTGCCGCCGTGGCCGCGGCGGTCGTGCGCGTAAACGGTATAGGTCGAGGCAAGCTCGCGCGCGACCTCGTCCCAGACGTTGGCGACGAAACCGGTGCCGTGCACGAGCAGGGCGGGCGGTTTGCCGCCCTCGCCCCATTGCAGCACGGCGATCTCTGCGCCGGCGGGGCCGATGGAAAAACGGTGCGGATCGGTCATGGTGACGGGATGCTACTTTCCATCCTCCAGGATCATCGCCGCGCCTTTCTCGGCGATCATCGCGGTCGGCGTATTGGTGTTGCCCGACGTGATGGTCGGCATGATCGAGGCGTCCACGATGCGCAAGCTTCCGAGGCCGTAGAAGCGCAGGCGCTCGTCCACGACCGCCGTCGGATCATTCGCCGCGCCCATTTTGGCCGTGCCGACGGGATGGAAGATGGTGGTGCCGATATCGCCGGCGGCTTTTGCGAGTGAGGCATCGTCGTCGCCGACGGAGGGGCCGGGCAGATATTCGCTCGGACGATATTTTGCCAGCGCCTTCTGCTGCATCAGGCGGCGGGTGGTGCGGATGGCATCGGCGGCGACCTGGCGGTCGTCGTCAGTCGAGAGATAGTTCGGTGCGATGATCGGCTTCTCGTCGGGCGCCGCCGCGCGCAAGCGCACGATGCCGCGCGAGGTCGGCTGGAGATTGCAGGCGCTCACGGTGATAGCAGGGAAGCGATGCAGCGGATCGCCGAACTTGTCGAGCGAGAGCGGCTGCACGTGGAACTGGAGGTTGGCGCGCGCACGCGTCGCATCGGAGCGCGTGAAAATGCCAAGCTGTGACGGTGCCATGGTCAAGGGACCACGGCGGCGGAAGGCGTAGTCGAGCCCCATCAGGCCGCGCCGGAACAGGTTGTAATAAGTCTCGTTCAGCGTGCGCACGCCCTCGACCTTGTAGATCGCGCGCTGCTGGAGGTGGTCCTGCAGATTGCGCCCGACGCCGGGCTTGTCCATCACGATGTCGATGCCGAGCGGCGACAGCCAGTCGGCAGGCCCAATGCCGGAACGATGCAGCACCTGAACCGAGCCGATCGCGCCGGCCGAGAGGATCACCTCGCGCTTGGCGCGTGCCTCGATGATCTCGCCGTTCCGGATGAAGCGCACGCCGATGGCGCGGCCCTGCTCGATGATGAGACGGTCGACCAGCACGTGCTTCTCGAGCCGCAAATTCGCCCGGTTCAATGCCGGCTTGAGGAAGCCGCGCGCCGACGACCAGCGCCGGCCGCGCTTCTGGTTGACATGGAAGTAGCTGGTGCCCTCGTTGTCGCCGGTGTTGAAATCGGGGATGCGCTTGATGCCCATCTCCTCGGCCGCATCGCCGACGGCATCGAGCACGTCCCAGGATAGCCGCGGCGCCTCGATGCGCCAGCCGCCGCCGGCGCCGTGATGCGCGCTGGCACCGAGGAAGTGATCCTCCAGCCGCTTGAACAGCGGCAGCACGTCGTCATAGCTCCAGCCGGCCAGCCCAAGCTGGCGCCAATGGTCGTAATCGGCGGCCTGTCCGCGCATCGAGATCATGGCGTTGATCGCCGAGCAGCCGCCGATCACCTTGCCGCGCGGATAGGCGAGTGCGCGGCCGTTCAGGCCCGGCTCGGCCTCGGTCTTGAACATCCAATCCGAGCGCGGATTGCCGATCGCGAAGAGGTAGCCGACCGGAATGTGGAACCAGATCCAATTGTCGTCGCCGCCGGCCTCCAGCACGAGGACACGGTTCCCGGGTACGCCCGAGAGCCGGTTGGCGAGGATGCAGCCGGCCGTGCCGGCGCCGACGACAATGTAGTCGAACTCACCTTCGAGCCGTCTTGGCATTCTGCTTCCACCCGATGGTCCCTTGACGTTTCGCCCTAATAGGCAGACACGGCCGATCGGGACAAGTCCGGCCATGCCGGACGGGCAGGGCTAGCGCCCGATCCCCGGCAGTTGGGCGGACTCGTGCTTGCATGGTAGACAGTGCTGTATTCCCACAAATCCTGAGACCCCTCCATGCCCATCGTGAACCGTGTCGCCGACCTCCAACCCGATATTCAGGCCTGGCGCCGGGACATCCACGAGCATCCGGAGTTGCTGTATGACGTTCACCGCACTGCAGCATTCGTGGCGGACCGCCTGCGGGAGTTCGGCTGCGACGAGGTCGTGACCGGTCTTGGCCAGACCGGCGTGGTCGGCGTGATCAAGGGCAGCAGGCCGGCCGGCGAGGGGCTCAAGGTGATCGGCATGCGTGCCGACATGGACGCCTTGCCTGTCGACGAGCAGACCAACTTGCCTTACGCGTCAAAGATTCCGGGCAAGATGCACGCCTGCGGCCATGATGGCCACACCGCGATGCTGCTCGGAGCGGCGCGCTACCTCGCCGAGACCCGCAACTTCGGCGGCGATGCCGTGGTGATCTTCCAGCCGGCCGAAGAGGGCGGCGCCGGCGGCGCGGCCATGGTCAAGGACGGCCTGATGGAGCGCTTCGGCATCGAGCAGGTCTACGGCATGCACAACGGTCCGGGCATCCCGATCGGCTCGTTCGCGATCCGGCCGGGCCCGATCATGGCGGCGACCGACGAGGTCGACATCATGATCGAAGGCCTGGGCGGCCACGCCGCGCGCCCGCACAAATGCATCGATTCCGTGCTGGTCGGTGCGCAGGTGATCACGGCGCTGCAGTCCGTCGTCTCTCGCAGCGTCGATCCCTTGGAATCGGCGGTGATCTCGATTTGCGAATTCCATGCCGGCAACGCCCGCAACGTCATTCCGCAGATGGCGACGCTGCGGGGCACCATCCGCACCCTAACGCCTGAGGTGCGCAAGCTGGTCGAGAAGCGCGTGCGCGAGGTGGTGGCGGGCGTGGCGCAGATCACGGGCGCCAGGATCGACCTGCACTATAAGCGCAACTATCCGGTCGTGAACAACCACGCTGCGGAGACCGAGGTGGCGACGCGCATTGCCAAGCAGGTCGCGGGCGATGCCAACGTGCTCGATATGCCGCCGCTGATGGGCGGTGAGGATTTCGCCTATATGCTGGAAGCGCGCCCTGGCGCCTTCATCTTCTGCGGCAACGGCGACAGCGCCGGCCTGCACCATCCCGCCTACAATTTTAACGACGAGGCGATCGTCTACGGCACGTCCTACTGGGTGAGGCTGGTCGAGGAACAGCTCGCGGCGTCGTAACGCCCGCGCCCGACGTACAAATGAAAAGGGCCGGTGCATCGCACGGGCCCTTTGTCGTTGAGTGATCCGATCGGTTCAGAACAGGCGCGAGAAGATCACGTAGAGCGTGCCGGAGAGCAGGATGGCGACCGGCAGAGTCAACACCCAGGCCATCACCATGTTGCGGATGGTGGCAACCTGGAGACCGGAGCCGTTCGCGGCCATCGCGCCTGCGACGCCCGATGACAGCACGTGCGTCGTCGAGACCGGCAGACCGAAGGTGTCCGCAGCGAAGATCGTGCCGGCGGCGACGAGCTCGGCGGAGGCGCCCTGCGCGTAGGTCAGGTGGGTCTTCCCGATCTTCTCGCCGACGGTTACGACGATGCGCTTCCAGCCGATCATGGTGCCGAGACCGAGCGCAATCGCCACCGCAACCTTCACCCAGGTCGGGATGAACTTGGTCGCGCTGTCGAGCCCGCCCTTGTAGGCGTTCAAGGCCGCGATCTCTTCCTTGTTGAGATCGTTTTCCTTGTCCTTCATTAGGAAGCGGATCGCTTCCGAGGTCAGGTACATGTCGTTACGGGTGTTGCCGACCACTTCCGCCGGCACCTTGTTGAGCGAGCCGTACTTCACGACCTGGTCGCCGACATCCTTCACCAGCACCGACAGCGAGGGGTAGGTGCCTTCAGTGATGTGGTGCGAGGTGATGTACTGCGTCACCGCCGGGCGGGGATCGCCGATGATCGAGTGGCCGGCGCCCTTGGCCGCGACCACCTTCGAGGCGGCGTCTGAGATCTGCTGGAACTTCGCGACCTGGGATTGCGGCAGAGCGCGGTTCAACGCATAAGCCGTCGGGACGGTGCCGATCAGGATCAGCATGATCAGGCCCATGCCCTTCTGACCGTCGTTCGAGCCATGCGCGAAGCTGACGCCAGTGCAGGTCAGGATCAGCAGACCACGGATCCAGATCGGCGGGGCTTTGTTGCCCTCGGGGGCAGCGTAGAGCGCCGGGTTCTTGATGATCACCTTGAGCAGCAGCAACAGGACCGCGGCGCAGATGAAGCCGACCAGCGGCGAGAGCAGGAGCGCGTAGCCGATCTCGGTGGCCTTGCCCCAGTCGACGCCCGAGGTGCCGTCGCGGCTGCGCATCATCGCGTTGGCGACGCCGACGCCGATGATCGAGCCGATCAGGGTGTGCGAGGACGAGGCCGGCAGGCCGAAATACCAGGTGCCGAGGTTCCAGAGGATTGCGGCGATCAGCAGCGCGAACACCATCGCAAAGCCTGCGCTGGAGCCGACCTGGAGGATCAGCTCTACCGGCAGCAGCGAGACGATGCCGAACGCCACGGCGCCGGTCGACGTCAGCACGCCGAGGAAGTTGAACAGGCCAGACCACATCACTGCGAACTCGGCCGGCAGCGAGTGGGTGTAGATCACGGTCGCGACCGCGTTGGCGGTGTCGTGGAAGCCATTGACGAACTCGAAGCCGAGCGCGATCAGCAGGGCGACGAACAGCAGGATGAAAGGCACGTAGCTCGTGACCCTGGTGCCGGTTGCATCGACGTCGGCATAGATGCTGTAGGCCACATAGAGCAGGCCTGCGGCGAGGATGCCGAAGAACAGGATCATCGTCAGAGGATTGAAGCCCTTGTCGAGATTGGGCCGGGAAGCGGGCTGGACAGGCGTCGGGTCGCCTACCGCACGGTCAAATGCAACATCTGTCATTTTTGGACGCCCCTTAACCTGTTGGAAGGGCTATTGTCCGCGAATGATTTGAAGGCTGGATGACAACCGGAGCGTGAAAGCCGTATTCCGCCAGGTATTAGGCCGCGCGTGCGGCTTTCTTCTGTAAGCCGGCGGCGATCTTCAGATCCTCGACAAAGCGCTGATATTCCAGCGCTTTCGCTCGGGGATCCGGCAGCCGCAGCAGATAGGACGGATGCACCGTCACCAGCGCCTTGCGTCCGTCGGGCAGGTCTATGAGCCGGCCGCGGGTCTTGCCGATCGGGGTGATCTTGCCGAACACGCTCTGTGCGGCCGTGGCGCCCATCGCCACGATCAGCTCCGGCTTGATTGCCGAAACTTCCCGCTCATACCATTGCCGGCACGCTTTGATCTCCGGCGTCGTCGGCTTCTGGTGCAGGCGGATCTTGCCGCGCGGTACGAACTTGAAGTGTTTGACCGCGTTGGTGACGTAGACCTTCTTGCGGTCAACGCCGGCTTCCTCCAGCGCCCGGTCAAGCATCTGCCCGGCCGGTCCCACGAAAGGATGGCCGGCGAGGTCTTCCTTGTCGCCGGGCTGCTCGCCGACCAGCATGATGTTGGCGGACCTCGGACCTTCGCCGAACACGGTCTGCGTCGCGTCCTTGTAGAGATGGCAGGCGCGGCAATGCGCGGCCTCCTCGCGGAGGGTTTCGAGATCGTCGGCAGCTGGCTTGCGTTTCATCGGAGCCTCCGGCCGCTTCTGAGGCTTGTGCGGATCGGTTGCGGCATTGGCGATCATGGCGCCGGTCATGCGCTCGGCGTCCTCGATCAGGGGTTTAATGATTGAAGCCTCGGGCAGGTTCCTCCAATATTTCTTCGGCATCTCGGTCTGCATCGCCTTCACCTTGAGCCGCGCCGGATTGAAGATGCTGGCGTAGTAGCGCCGCCATGTTTCCTCCAGCCGGTCTTCGCCCGGTGCTTCGCTCTTGCCGACGCCCGGCGTGAACGAGAGCGCATGGCCATCCCAATGCGCGCACAAATCCGGCGTCAGGATCGACCAGGGCATGTCGGCAAAGCGTTTTGCGAAGAACGGTGCAGCAAGCTCGACGATGTGATGCTCCGGCTCGAACCAAGCGACGTAATGCGCTGCGCGTTCCCGGCCGATCTCGCGGAAGCGCACGAAGGCGTGCATCTTGTGCTCGTCGCGATGGACGGCTCTGGTCATGGCCGTGATTTGCGCGACGTCAGGGTCGGTCGCGACCTCGATGAGATCGTGATTGTCCTTCAGCCGCCAGAGCAGGCGATAGAGGATCGCAAAGCGCTCGCCGTCGCGATGCAGGATCGCGGCCTTGGCGAGCTCGACGAATTTTGCGGAGACGTTGAAGGTGCCGTCGCTCACCTCGAGGATCGGAGATGGCGCGGGCGGCGCGAACAGCTCCGCTTCGCCGCCCTGCACGGCCCAGGTAATATCGCGCGGCTCGATGTGATGCAGCACGAGGCTACGCGCAGCTTTGCGCCAGCCTTCGAAATCGGTTTCGGTATCGAGAGTGATGTACTGCATCAGAAGCCAAACCCCAGTTGTGTTGCCTTCGGCTTGAAACGCTCGATCAGCCGCGCCTCGTCGAGGCGATGCGGAGAGGGGCGGTGATCGCTAAGCACGATGAACGGCAGCGCCTTGTGCCGGGGCACGTGCAGCCGCGCGAGATCGGAGAGCCGGATCGTGGTGGTGCGCCGCGTTGCGATGATGCGCTCGACCGCCTTGGTGCCGAAGCCCGGCACGCGCAGCAGCTCCTCGCGGCTGGCGCGGTTGACGTCGAGCGGGAAGCGGTCGCGGTGGCGCAGCGCCCAGGCGAGTTTTGGATCGATCTCGAGCGGCAGCATCGCGCGCTCGTCGACGATCTCGCCGACGTCGAAACCGTAGAACCGCATCAGCCAATCGGCCTGGTAGAGCCGGTGCTCGCGCAGCAGCGGCGGCTGTACCAGAGGCAAGGCGCGGCTGGCGTCGGGGATCGGGCTGAAGGCGGAGTAGTAGACGCGCCGCAGCCGGTAGGAGCCGTAGAGATTGGCACTGGTGTGCAGGATGGTATGATCGGTCGCGCTATCGGCGCCGACGATCATCTGCGTGCTTTGTCCGGCCGGCGCGAAACGCTGCGGCTTCGCTTTCGTCTTTGCACTGCGGCTGTCCTCGGCCTCGTCCAGCTTCAGCCGCAGCCGACCCATGGTGCGGCGGATCGCGCGCACGTCCTTCTCCGGCGCGAATTGCTGCAAGCTGGTCTCCTGCGGCATCTCGATGTTGATGGAGAGACGGTCGGCATATTTGCCGGCCTCCGCGATCAGCGCGTCGGCGGCCTCCGGAATGGTTTTCAGATGGATGTAGCCGCGGAAGTGATGCTCCTCGCGCAGTTTGCGCGCGACACTGACCACTTGCTCCATGGTGTAGTCGGGATTGCGGATGATGCCGGAGGAGAGGAACAGGCCCTCGATGTAGTTGCGCCGGTAGAAGTCGAGCGTCAGCTTGACCAATTCGTCGATGGTGAAGCGGGCGCGTGCTACGTTCGAGGAGGCGCGGTTGACGCAATAGAGGCAATCGTAATTGCAGGCGTTGGTCAGCAGCACCTTGAGCAGCGAGATGCAGCGTCCGTCCGGCGCGTAGGAATGGCAGATGCCCATGCCTGGCGCGGTCGAGCCCATGCCCTTGCCGTCGCTGGAATCCCGCTTCTCGGTGCCGCTGGAGGCGCAGGACGCGTCGTATTTGGCGGCGTC